>NZ_JBEXKX010000008.1:0-102723 GCF_040609695.1 Amycolatopsis sp. NPDC004625 | reverse complement strand
CCCTCAACCCCCCCACTCCTACACTAACCCCCCCCCCCCCCCACCCACCCACCCCCCTTGTTTTTTAAAAAACACCCCCACACCCCCCCCCCCCCCCCCCCCCCCCGCCCGGCGCGCACTAGGAACTCGTCATGATCCGCTATGTCCTGCGACGGCTGCTCCAGCTGATCCCGGTGTTCTTCGGCACCACGTTCCTCATCTACGTCCTGGTCTGGGCCGTGCCCGGCGACCCGTTCTCCGGCAAGTGCGGCCAGACCGCCTGCCCCGCGTCCTACGTCGCCCAGATGACCGAGAAGTTCCACCTGAACGACAACATCTTCGTGCAGTACTTCAAGTACCTGGGCAGCCTCTTCACCGGCGACTGGGGCGAGACCTTCAACGGCACCTCGGTCGGCGACCTGATCGCCACGTCGTACCCGATCACGCTGCGCCTGGCCGTGATCGCGGTGCTCATCGAAGCCGTCATCGGCCTGTCCGCCGGCGTCCTGACCGGCTTGCGCGGCAAGGGTTTCCTCGACAACCTCGTGCTGGTCTCGACGACGTTCCTGATCTCGATCCCGGTGTTCGTCACCGCGATCGTGCTGCAGCTCGCCCTGGGCGCCAACGGCCTCGGCTGGATCGAGGCGAGCGTCTCGGACGACCCGAGCATCGGCGAACTCATCGTGCCGGGCATCGCGCTCGGCAGCCTGTCCATGGCGTACGTGGCCCGGCTGGCGCGGACGAGCATCGCCGAAAACCGCCGTGCCGACTACGTCCGGACGGCGATCGCGAAGGGCCAGCCGCAGAGCCGCGTCGTGCTCGTCCACCTGCTGCGCAACTCCGTCATCCCGGTGCTCACCTTCCTGGGCACCGACCTGGGTGCGCTGATGGGCGGCGCGATCGTCACCGAAGGCGTGTTCAACATCAACGGGCTGGGCGGGCTCATCTACCGCGGCATCCAGAACCGGGAGAGCGCGACGGTCGTCGGCGTCGTCGTCCTGCTGGTGCTGGTGTACCTGCTGATGAGCCTGGTCGTCGACCTGCTGTACGCCGTTCTCGACCCGAGGATCCGCTATGACTGACCCGAACCTGGTGGGCGGCGGCGGGGCCGACGCGGCCGAGCTGAGCCGCATCGACGACTCCGCCGCCGGCCCGCAGAAACCCCGCAGCCTGTGGAACGACGCCTGGCGCCAGCTGCGGCGCAAGCCGGCGGTCATCGCCTCGGCGGTGATCATCCTGCTCATCGTGCTGATCGCGATCGCGCCCGGCCTGTTCAGTTCGCGCGACGCGGGGTTCAGCGACCTCGCGCACGCCAACGAAGGCCCGTCGGCCGACGCCTGGTTCGGCTACGACAACCAGGGCCAGGACGTCTACGCCCGCACGATCTACGGCACCCGCGCCTCGGTGCTGGTCGGCGTGTTCTCGACGCTGGTGACCGTGCTCTTCGGTTCGGTGGTCGGCATCGTCGCCGGGTACTACGGCCGGCTCGTCGACAGCCTGCTTTCGCGCTTCGGCGACATCTTCGCCGGCCTGCCGTTCGTGCTCGGCGCGATCGTCATCCTGACGACGTTCAACGCGCCCGGTTCCAACCCCGGCGCGGTCGCGATCATCGTCCAGGTGGTCTGCTCCATCGCGGCGCTGAGCTGGCCGGTGGGCATGCGGATCATGCGCTCGGCGACGCTGGTGGCCAAGCAGCTCGACTACGTCAAGGCCGCGCGCGGCCTCGGCGCGAGCACGCCGCGGATCATCTTCCGGCACCTGCTGCCGAACACGATCGCGCCGGTGCTGGTGTACGGCACCATCGCGCTCGGCGCGTTCATCGGCGCCGAGGCGACACTCGCCTACCTCGGCATCGGCGTGCGCGCGCCGGTGATCTCGTGGGGCGTGCTCATCGCGGACTCGCGGGACTACTTCCGGAACGACCCGCACATGCTGCTGTTCCCCGGTGCCTTCGTCACCCTGACCGTGCTGGCCTTCGTGATGCTGGGTGACGGCATCCGCGACGCGCTCGATCCGAAGTCGAGGTAAGCCTTGTCCGACAACGAACTGCTCCTCGAGGTCGAGGACGTGCACGTCGAGTTCCGGACCGCCGACGGCGTGGCGAACGTCCTCAACGGCGTCAGCTATTCCGTGCACGCGGGCGAAACCCTGGCCGTGCTGGGCGAATCCGGCTCCGGCAAGAGCGTCACCGCCCAGACGGTGATGGGGATCCTCGACATGCCGCCCGGCGTGATCACCAAAGGCGTGGTCCGCTGGCGCGGCGAGGACCTGTTGACGGCGTCGGCCGAACGCCGCCGCGAGGTGCGCGGCAGCGAGATCGCGATGATCTTCCAGGACGCGCTGTCCGCGCTGAACCCGGTGTTCACCGTGGGGTTCCAGATCGAGGAACAGCTGCGCGTCCGGCTCGGTATGTCCAAAAAGGACGCCCGGAAGCGGGCGATCGAGCTGCTCGACACCGTCCGCATCCCGGCCGCCGAACGCCGGATCAAGGACTACCCGCACCAGTTCTCCGGCGGCATGCGCCAGCGCGCGATGATCGCGATGTCGCTGGCGCTCGACCCCGACCTGCTCATCGCCGACGAGCCGACCACCGCGCTCGACGTCACCGTGCAGGCCCAGATCATGGACCTGCTGCACGAGATCCAGGCCGAACGCCGGATGGGCCTGGTCCTCATCACCCACGACCTGGGCGTGGTCGCCGAGGTCGCGGACCGGATCGCGGTGATGTACGCGGGCCGGATCGTCGAGCAGGCCGACGCCGTCGAGCTGTTCCGCGCCCCGGCCCACCCGTACACCGCCGCGCTGATGGACTCCCTGCCCCGGCTCGACCTCAAAGGACAGACCCTGGAAACCATCAAGGGCCTGCCGCCCAGCCTGCTGGACATCCCGCCCGGCTGCCCGTTCCACCCGCGGTGCAAACGAGCGGAAGCGAAGTGTTCGCAAGAGGTTCCGTCCCAGCACGCGATCGGTTTCGGCCGCACCAGCGCGTGCCACTTCGCCGAAGAGGTGGTGAGCTCCCGTGCCTGATCCGATCCTCTCGGTCAAGGACCTGAAGAAGTACTTCCCGGTCCGCACCGGCATCCTGTTCAAGCGCACGATCGGCCAGGTCAAGGCGGTCGACGGCGTTTCGTTCGACCTGATGCCGGGCGAGACGCTCGGCGTCGTCGGCGAGTCCGGCTGCGGCAAGTCGACGCTGGCCCAGGTCCTGATGCGCCTGGAGGAACCGACCGGCGGCACCGCGCAGTTCGAGGGCCGCGACATCTTCGCCATGCGCGGCGCCGAGCTGCGGAAACTGCGGCGTGAGATCCAGATCGTGCTGCAGGACCCGTACACCTCGCTCAACCCGCGGATGACGGTCGGCGACATCGTCGGCGAGCCGTTCGAAATCCACTCCGAGGTCGCCCCGAAGGGCTCGCGGGCCGGGAAGGTGCGGGAACTGCTGGAGGTGGTCGGGCTCAACCCCGAGCACCTCAACCGCTACCCGCACCAGTTCTCCGGCGGGCAGCGCCAGCGCATCGGCATCGCGCGGGCGCTCGCGCTGCGACCCAAGGTGATCATCTGCGACGAGCCGGTGTCCGCATTGGACGTCTCGATCCAGGCGCAGGTGATGAACCTGCTCGGCGAGCTGCAGGGCGAGTTCGGGCTGTCCTACGTCTTCATCGCGCACGACCTTTCGGTGGTGCGGCACCTGTCGAACCGGGTCGCGGTGATGTACCTCGGCAAGGTCGTCGAGCTCGGCACCGACGAGGAGATCTACGAACGGCCGTCGCACCCGTACACCCAGGCGCTGCTGTCGGCGGTCCCGGTGGCGGACCCGTCGGTGCGCGGGCGCCGCCAGGTGATCCGGTTGACCGGGGACGTGCCGAGCCCGCTGGATCCCCCGTCCGGGTGCCGGTTCCGCACGCGGTGCTGGAAGGCCGAAGACCGGTGCGCGACCGAGGTGCCCGAACTCGTGCCCAGGACGGACGGGCACTTGTCAGCTTGTCACTTCGCCGAGCAGAAGTCGGTTGTTCCATAACGTACTTTTTGCCGTTGTACGTGCTATGTCCGGTCTATACGGTGCAGGAACCGCTTTCCGCGAGGAGGAGAAACGTGAAGAGACCCAGGCTTCTGGCCGCGGTGCTGGCCGTGCCGCTGTTCGGCGCGGTTTCCGCCGTCGCGGTCCCGGCCGCGTCGGCGCAGCCCGCGCTGTCCGGCCCGGCGACCGAATTCACCGTGCTCGCCCAGGACGTCCAGAGCATCGGCACCGCCCAGCAGGCGATCAAGGCCGCGGGCGGCACGGTCCTGGAGACCAACACCGCGGTCGGCCTCATCAAGGCCAGCGCCCCGGCCACCGGCTTCACCGAGCGCGTGTCCGCGAACCGCGCGGTGTTCGGTGCGGCGAAGTCGCAGGTCATCGGCTCGCTGCCGAAGAACGGCAAGAAGACCAAGAACGACAGCGTCGAGAAGGAAGGCCGCGGCGCCGCGTCGAAGAAGGCCGCGGCGAACAAGGCCGTCGGGATGGACCCGCTGGACGACCAGCTCTGGGGCCTCAAGTCCGTCCGTTCGGACCTCTCGCGCACCAAGCAGCCGGGCAGCAGGCAGGTCAAGGTCGGCGTCATCGACACCGGCATCGACGGCACGCACCCGGACATCGCGCCGAACTTCGACGAGGCCGACTCGCGCAACTTCACCCGCGACATCCCGACCGACGTCAACGGCGTCGAGGTCGACGGCCCGTGCGAGTTCCGCGGCTGCGTCGACCCAGTC
This sequence comes from Amycolatopsis sp. NPDC004625, assembly GCF_040609695.1. NCBI lineage: Bacteria > Bacillati > Actinomycetota > Actinomycetes > Pseudonocardiales > Pseudonocardiaceae > Amycolatopsis > Amycolatopsis sp. NPDC004625. Next base: position 97,995 of record NZ_JBEXKX010000008.1, on the reverse strand, counting down.
AACCACGACGACGGCGGTCACGGCACGCACGTCGCCGGCACGATCGCCGCCGCGGCCAACGGCTTCGGCGTCTCGGGCGTCGCGCCGAACGTGACGCTGGTGAACATCCGCGCCGGCCAGGACTCGGGCTACTTCTTCCTGCAGCCGACCGTCGACGCGCTGACCTACGCCGGCGACGCGGGCATCGACGTCGTCAACATGAGCTTCTACACCGACCCGTGGCTGTACAACTGCGCGGCGAACCCGGCGGACTCGCCCGCCGAGCAGGCCGAGCAGCGCACGATCATCGAGGCGACCCAGCGCGCGCTGAACTACGCGCACCGCAAGGGCGTCACGATGGTGGTCGCGCTGGGCAACCAGCACACCGACCTGGGTGCGCCGCAGCCGGACACCACCAGCCCGGACTACCCGGCGAACACCACGCACCCCCGCACGGTGGACAACTCGACCTGCCTGAACCTGCCGGTCGAGGGCAACCACACGATCGGCGTGAGCTCGTTCGGGCCGTCGCAGAAGAAGGCGGACTACTCGAACTACGGCCTGGAGCAGATCTCGGTGTCGGCCCCGGGCGGCTACTTCCGCGACGGCTTCGGCACGCCGTGGTACCGCACGGTCGAGAACGAGATCCTCTCGACGTACCCGAAGAACGTCGGCGTCGCCGAAGGCAACATCGACGCGGACGGCAACATCACCGAGGCCGGCCTGACCGCGGGCGTCAAGAAGGCGACCGCGCCCGACGGCCGCGTCGGCTACTACCAGTGGCTGCAGGGCACGTCGATGGCGACCCCGCACGCGACCGGCGTCGCGGCGCTGATCATTTCGCAGTACGGCAAGAAGTCCCACGGTGAGTTCGGCATGGACCCGGACAAGGTCCAGCGCGTCCTCGAGGGCACGGCGGCGAAGATCGCCTGCCCGGTCCCGCGCACGGTGGACTACCTGAAGGAGGGCCGCGACGCGACGTTCACGGCCACCTGCGAGGGCGACCCGTCGTTCAACGGCTTCTACGGCCACGGCGCGGTCGACGCCTACGCGGCGGTGACCCGCGGCTCGCAGTACCTGAAGTAAGCACGGCGAGAACGCCCCGGGAAGGCAACCTTCCCGGGGCGTTCCGCGTGTACGCCGGGACTGGGGGAGGGTGTTCCGTTGACCGTGCGTGAACCGGCGATGCCGACCGATCCGAGGCTGCCGGATCAGCCGACGGCCGCGGAGGTCAACCTGACGAGGGCGTGGCTGGCCCGCCGCGGCGTCGTCGTGGACTGGCCCTCGCCGCTGCTGGCGGTGCGTGTCGGGGCTCGCGAACAGGCCCGGCGGTCGTACTCGGTCTTCGGCGTCCTGCTGGGCGTGATCTGGGTGGCCGCCATCCTGCCGCCCATCCCGGTGCCGGCCAAGTTCGTGCTGGTCAGCGTGGTCTTCACGGCGTATCCACTCCTGCAGTGGCGCCGGTCCCGCCCGCGTGAGCGCGTCGCCGCCCGGCTGGCCCCCGGCGGCGCCCGGCCGTCGTGGCGGGTGGCGGCGGGGCAGGTGGGCTGGTGGTACCTGACGTCGGTGGCGATCACCTACGCCGGCGGCGTGGTGCTGTGCGCGGCGCGGTTCGCGACCAGCCCGCCGGCGGCCGCGGGCTGGGCGGCGGCGCTGGCGGTCGGGGTCGCGGGCACGGTGCTGGTGCTCGGCCCGGTGCTGCGCGGCCCGGTCATCGCCGACGACGAGACGTCACTAGGCGTCGACGCGGCCCTGCGCGCCGAGGACGCCGTGACGTTCGCGCCCGCGGCGGCGCTGGCGTTGCTGGCCTGGATCGACCTCGACGCCACCTGGCCGTCGGTGCCGCCGTGGTTCCCGGTGCGGGTGGCCTACCTCGTCCTGGCGGTCGGGACCCTGCTCGCGGCCCGGTTCGGCCGCCGGTCCCGGTCCCTGCCGCCGGGCACCTACGGCACGGCGGCAGGGTGAGCCTCAGCGGTTCGACGCCCGCTTGACGAACTTCGCCAGGTCCTTCGACTGCTGCACCCGGGTCGGCTCGTGGACGTACATCATGTGCCCCGCCGGGTAGTACGCCGTGTCGATGTTGTCCCGCAGTTCCTCCGGGATCTGCAGGTGGGCCAGGACGTGTTCGGCGGCGAAGTACGCCGTCGCGCCGTCGTAGTGGCCGAACGCCACGTGCACCCGCAGGTGCGGGTTCGCGCGCATCGCCGCGCTCACCGAGTCGACCACCGACACCGAGCGGCCCTCGAAGTCCGAGTACGACCACGCCTTGAACGTGTCCTCGCTGATGATCTCGTACGGCAGGTCGTTCTCGTAGCCGAGCTCGGCCCGCACGTAGTGGTTGAACGCCGCGGCGTAGGCGCCGACCACGCGGGAGATCGACGGGTCGTCGCTCATGTGCTCGCGGCCGCCGTCGGGCTCCCACGTGGTGAACCGGCCGTCCATCCGGCCGACCGCCAGGCCGCGGTCGCGCAGCAGCTCGGTGAAGAACCGGACGTGCTCGATCCGCAGGTTCACCCGGTCCACATAGGACTCGCTGAGCCCGGTCAGCGACGCCAGCGTGGCCACGGCCTCGGTACGGTCCTGAGTGGACAGCCGGGCCCCGCGGCCCAGCACCCACGGCAGGTCCTTCGCCGCGAAGTCCTCCGCGTCGGCGAGGACGTCGTCGAGCGGGCGCTCGCCGTGCAGGCCGTGGTAGTGCGCGATGGCCGCGTACGTCGGCACGTACAGCGAGTAGGGGAGGTCGTTGCCCTCGGTGAACTGCAGCGTGCCCAGGTCGAGCACGGAGGAGATGAGCAGCAGGCCGTTCAGGTAGAGCCCGTGCCGGTCCTGCAGGTGCGCGGCCAGCCCGGCGGCGCGCAGCGTGCCGTAGGACTCGCCGGCCAGGAACTTCGGCGACAGCCAGCGCTGGTGCCGCGACACCCACAGCCGGATGACCTCGCCGACGGACTCGATGTCGCCCTTGAAGCCGTGGAAGTCCTTGGTCTCGCCACCTTCGGACGCGCGCGAGTAGCCGGTCGACACGGGGTCGATGAACACGAGGTCGCTGTGCGCGAGCAGCGTCTCGGGGTTGTCGGCCAGCCCGTACGGCGGCGGCACGAGGTCGTCGACGTCGCCGGACAGCACCCGCCGCGGCCCGAGCAGCCCCATGTGCAGCCAGATGCTCGAAGAACCGGGGCCGCCGTTGAAGGCGAAGGTCACCGGCCGCTCGCCGGGGTCGGCGTCGTCGAGGGTGTAGGAGGTGACGAACACCTCGGCCTTCGCCTTGAAGCCCTCGGACTTGCCGTCCTTGACGATCTCCTTGCGGAGGACGATCCGCCCGGCCTTCGCCGTGTACGCGAGTTTCTTGCGCTTCACGGTGAGGGTGTGCTGGGTCGTGACGATGTCGTCGGTCGGCGCCGCCGGGATCTCGGTCGTTTCCGCGGCCTTCTCGGGAGCCTCTTCGGGGGTGGTGTCCGCCATGGACCCAACCTAGTCGGCGCGAACGGCCCCCTGTGGCAGGGTGACCTGGTGCACACCGAGGACTGGCCGGCGACGATCGGCGAGGCGCTCGCGGTCCAGGAGCGGCTGCGCGGCCTGGTCGACCTCGCGGACGACTGTCCCGAGCTGCCCCCGACGGTGACCGGCCTCGACGTCGCCTACGACGGGGACGGCGGGGTCGCCGCGGCCGTCGTCACCCTCGAGACCGCCGGGCTCACAGTGGTCGAGGCGCGGACGCACCGCGCGAAGGCCGTCTTCCCGTACGAGCCGGGCCTGTTCGCCTTCCGCGAGCTGCCACCGCTGCTGGCCGCGCTCGGCGAGCTGGAGCGCGAGCCCGACCTCCTGGTCTGCGACGGCCACGGCCTCGCCCACCCGCGCCGCTTCGGCGTGGCCTGCCACCTCGGCGTGCTGACCGGCCGCCCGGCGTTCGGCGTGGGCAAGACCCGGTTCGTCGGCACCCACGGCGAACCGGGACTGTCGCGGGGGAGGTCCGTACCGCTGGTCGACGCCGGGGAGGAGGTCGGCGCGGTGCTGCGGACCCAGGACGGCGTCAAGCCGGTGTACGTCTCGGCCGGGCACCGGATCGGCCTGGCCCACGCCTGCCGGGTGACCCTGGCGCTGACCCCGCGCTACCGGCTGCCCGAGACCACCCGGCAGGCCGACCGGCTGTCCCGGGCGGCCCGGCGATGAAGTCCCTGGCCGAGCTCGACACCGCGGTCGCCGGCTGCCGCGCGTGTCCCCGCCTGGTCGCCTGGCGCGAGGGCGTCGCCGGGACCAAGGCCGCCTTCCGCGGTGAGCCGTACTGGTCCCGCCCGGTCCCCGGCTTCGGCCCGCCGGACGCCTCCCTCGCCGTCGTCGGCCTCGCCCCCTCCGCGCACGGCGCCAACCGCACCGGCCGCATGTTCACCGGCGACCCCTCCGGCGACTTCCTCTTCCGCGTCCTGCACGAGGTCGGCCTCGCGTCGCAGCCGACGTCGACGGCGATCGGGGACGGGCTGGAGCTCCACCGCACGCGGCTCGTCTCGCCGGTGCGCTGCGCGCCGCCGGAGAACAAGCCGACGCCGGCCGAGCGGGACACCTGCCGTCCGTGGCTCGCCGAGGAACTGACACTGTTACGTCCGACACTGCGCGCGATCGTCGTGCTCGGTGCGTTCGGGTGGCAGGCGTTGCTGCCCGTGCTCGAGGCGGCGGGCTGGGCCGTCCCGCAGCCGCGGCCGGCGTTCGCGCACGGTGCCGTGCTCGAACTCGGCGACCTGCGGGTTTTCGGCTGTTATCACGTCTCGCCGCGCAATGTCCAGACACACCGCGTGACCCACGCCATGGTGGCGGCCGTCTTCCGGGCCGCGACCTCGGTGACAGGTCAGAACTGAATCGTTACGGAAACCGCAGCGACGCTGGTCACAGCCGGATGGGGCCCCCGAGCGAGGTCGCGGCGAAGGTGTCACCATGAGGACATGGCTGCTGCGAAGTCGAAGTCGGAACCGACTCGGATCCTCGTCCTCGGTGGTGGGTACGTCGGGCTCTACACGGCGTACGGCCTCCAGAAGATGCTCCGGGCCAACGAGGCCTCCGTGACCGTCGTTGACCCGCAGCCCCACATGACCTACGCGCCGTTCCTGCCGGAGGCCGCGGCCGGCGCGATCGAGCCGCGGCACGTGGTCGTGCCGCTGCGGCGGGTGCTCAAGCGCTGCCACGTGCTGACCGCGCGCGTCACCAAGATCGAGAACGACAAGAAGTCGGTCACGGTCGAGGCGGCCGACGGCCACATCGAGCAGCTCGGCTACGACGTCCTGGTCGTCGCCCTCGGTGCCGTCGCGCGCATCCTGCCGATCCCGGGCCTGGTCGAGGAGGGCATCGCCTTCAAGACCATCGGCGAGGCGATCTACCTGCGCAACCACATCATGACCAAGCTCGACGAGGCCGCCAGCACGCTCGACCCCGAGCTGCGCAAGCGGCTGCTGACGTTCACCGTCGTCGGCGGCGGGTTCGCCGGCATCGAGGCGCTGGCCGAGCTCGAGGACATGACCCGGTTCGCGGTGGAGAACTACTACCCGAACATCAAGACCTCCGACATCCGCTGGGTGCTCGTCGAGGCGGCCGGCCGGATCCTGCCCGAGGTCCGCGAGACCCTGGGTGTCTACACGGTCGAGCAGCTGGAGAAGCGCGGCATCGAGGTCTACCTGTCGACCGCGGCGAAGTCGTTCGAAAACGGCCACGTCGTGCTCTCGGACGGCACCGAGTTCGACACCGACACGATCATCTGGACCGCCGGTGTCAAGGCCAACCCGGTCGTGGGCCAGTCGGACCTGCCGGTCGACAAGCGCGGCCGGCTCGAGGCGACCGCGGCGATGCAGGTCGTGGGTCACCCGGACGTGTGGACCGCGGGCGACAACGCGGCCATCCCGGACCTCTCGCGCACCGAAGAGGACCCGTCGGCGACCTGCCCGCCGAACGCGCAGCACGCCGTCCGCCAGGCCCGCCTGCTGGCGAAGAACATCATCAAGGTCCTGCGCGGCGGCAAGCCGAAGGACTACTTCCACAAGAACCTCGGCGCGGTGGCGAGCCTCGGCCTGCACAAGGGCGTGGCCGACGCGCTGAACCTGAAGATCAAGGGCTTCCCGGCCTGGCTGTTCCACCGCGCGTACCACCTCAAGGCGATGCCGACCTGGAACCGCCGCATCCGGATCCTGTTCGACTGGATCCTGGGCGGGCTGTTCCGGCGCGAGGTCATCTCGCTCGGCCAGATCAACAACCCGAAGGACGAGTTCGCGCGCGTCTCGAAGTCCTGACGCTCTTCCGTCCGAAAGCCCCCGGCCCCGCGGCCGGGGGCTTTCGGCGTTTTCGGGGCTATTGCGGGAAATGACCGGCTGGTTGCCGGTGAGCGGGATGGTCTGGACAACTGGCCCGGTGGGCGGGTAAACCCTTTCTTCACAACGCGGAATAAGTCCGCTCCCGCTCCGCCCCTCGCCTCCCCTGGAGCCCCCATGTCCTTTTCCCGTACCAAAGCCGCCCTCACGGCGGCGGCGCTGAGCGTCGCGGTCGTCGGCGTTCCGCAGGCCGCCGCGGCCGGCGGCGCGTTCCCGGCCCACTACGCGGCGCCCTACCTGCAGATCAGCGACGCCGACGCCGGCGACATGGCCGCCGACCTCAACGCCACCGGCACGAAGTTCTTCACGCTGGCGTTCCTGACCCCGCAGTCCGGCTGCACCCCGGTGTGGGAGGCGAACGGCACCGGCGTCGGCTCGTTCAAGACCCAGATCAGCGCGCTGCAGGCGGCGGGCGGCAACGTCATCCCGTCGTTCGGCGGCGCGGAAGGCGGCGAACTGGCCCAGACCTGCACGAACACCGCCAGCCTGACCGCCGCGTACGCGAACGTGGTCAACACCTACGGCACGCCCCGCCTGGACTTCGACATCGAAGGCGGCGTCCTCGGCGACACGGCGTCGAATCAGCGCCGCAACTCGGCACTGGCCGCGCTGCAGCAGCAGAACCCGGCCGTCCAGGTCGACTACACGCTGGCGGTCGACCCGTCGGGCATCCCGTCGAACGAGCTCGACCTGCTGCGCGACGCGAAGAACAAGGGCGTCAAGGTCAGCGTGGTCAACCTGATGGTGATGGACTTCTACGACGGCCGGCCGGTCCTGTCCGACGCGCTGTCGGCGGCGCGCGCTTCGGCGTCGCAGCTGGCGAGCCTGTACGGCATTTCGACGTCGGCCGCGTACGCGATGATGGGCCTGACGCCGATCGCGGGCCGCAACGACGACGGCGCCCAGTTCAGCCAGTCCGACGCCCAGCAGCTGGAGACGTTCGCGGCCCAGAACGGCGTCGCGGAGCTGTCGTTCTGGGAGGTCCAGGACTACGACCGGGCCACCGGCTACGCGTACTCGCGCATCTTCAACGCGATCACGGGCGGCGGCACGACCCCGCCCCCGGCGGGCGGCGGCACGATCACCGGCTACGGCGGCAAGTGCGTCGACGTGGCCGGGGCGTCGGCGGCGAACGGCACGACGATCGACCTGTACACCTGCAACGCGACGGCCGCCCAGCAGTGGACGTCGACGTCGGGCACGCTGCGGGCGCTGGGCAAGTGCCTGGACGTGGCCGGGGCGGGCACGGCGAACGGGACGAAGGTCCAGCTCTACGACTGCAACGGCACCGGCGCCCAGCAGTGGAGCCGGTCGGGCAACCAGCTGGTCAACCCGGCCTCGGGCAAGTGCCTGGACGCCACCGGCCCGAGCTCGGCCGACGGCACCCCGCTGCAGATCTGGACCTGCACCGGCGCGGCGAACCAGTCCTGGACCCTGAACTGACGGACCGCGGGTGGCCTCCGAGTACGGCGGCCACCCGCTTTTTCACGCCCGGGGCCGGAGCATGGCCGGGTGGAGCGTGGTCGCGGGACCGCGGCGGTAGACCGTCGCCGGCCGCCCGGGCTGCTTCGGCTCGCGTTTCCCGGCCGGCACCAGGAACCCGGCCACGCTCGTGATCTTGCGGTGGAAGTTCCGCGGGTCGAGCCGCTGCCCCCAGACGATCTCGTACACCTCGCGCAGCTCCGACATGGTGAACTCCGGCGGGCAGAACGCGGCCGCGAGCGTGGTGTACTCGAGTTTGGCGCGGGCGCGTTCGACCGCGTCCCCGATGATCTTCTTGTGGTCGAAGGCGAGCCGCGCGCGCGGCTTCAGCACCTTTTCGACCGGCATGAGTTTCGCTTCACGCGCGTCCCCACCGGCCACGGGCTCGGGCAGCCGGGGTGAAAAGGCGACGTAGCAGACCGTGATCACGCGCCGGCGCGGGTCGCGGTCCGGCGTCCCGTACGTGCGCAGCTGCTCCAGGTGTAACGCGGCCGCGTCCAAGCCCGTCTCTTCACGTAGTTCGCGTGCCGCCGCGTCGTCGAGGCTTTCCGAAGCCGACGCGAGGAAGCCACCCGGCAAGGCCGGCATGCCTTCGTAGGGCGGGATTCCACGGTTCACCACCATGATCTGCAGCGAGCCGTCGTGCACGGTCAGCACGGCCAGGTCCACCGCGACCGCGACCTCGGGGATCGTCCACCCGCCGGGCTCAGGCATGGTCGACGGCGCGGCCGGTCGCGCTCGGTGGAGTGTCCATAGTGCACAGTGTACTCGCGGGTCAATATACGTCTTATTGACGAGAATACGCCGATGGGGCTACCTTGCACGGTGCATTCGGCATCCTGCGCCGCGCGCGTCACGCCGCGGGAGCCGTCGATCGAGGGCGCCGCAAGGCGGACAGAGGGAGATCGTCATGGCGGAACGGCACGACGGGGCGGTGGTCGCGTGCTCGCGATCCTGACCGCGATGGAAGTGGAACGGGCCGCGGTGCGCGCCCGGATGAGCGGGGTGCGGCGGCACCAGCACCGCGCGGGCACGGTGTTCGAGGTCGGCGAGCTGTCCGGCCACGAGGTGGCGCTGGGCATGGTCGGCAAGGGCAACGCCGGTGCCGCGGCGGTCGCGGAACGCGCGGTCGCCGAGTTCTCGCCGTCCGCGATGCTGTTCGCGGGCGTGGCCGGCGGGCTGCGGGACTGGCTCCGGCTCGGCGACGTCGTCGTCGCCCGGAAGGTGCACGCGTTCCACAGCGGCTACAGCGACGACATGGGGTTCCGGAACCGGCCGCAGGCGTGGGAACCGTCCCACCGCCTGCTGGAACTCGCGCGGGCGTTGGCCCGGGAAGGCACCTGGGCCGGCCCCGGCAACCGGCCGGAGGTCCACTTCGAGCCGATCGCGGCGGGCGAGGTGGTGGTCGACGGGCTGACGTCCGACATCGCGCGTCACCTGTACGACAACTACAACGACGCGGTGGCGGTCGAAATGGAGAGCGCCGGGTTCGCCCTGACCAGCCACCTCAACGACGTCCCGGCGCTGACCGTCCGCGGGATCAGCGACCGCGCCGACGGCGCCAAGGACGCGGCCGACGGGGCCGACTGGCAGGCCGTCGCCGCCGGCAACGCGGCCGACTTCGTCCGGGCGCTGGCCGCCGGGCTCGACGTCCCGGACCGCGGCCGTCCGGCGGAGCCCGCCGGCGTGCCGGTGCTGCACAACACCAACGTGGCCAACGGCAACGCCCGCGTCGGCCAGCAGATCGGCGCGGTCCACGGGGACCTGAACGTGGCCGCGCGGACCCGGGGAGAGCGCGCGTGACCGAGTTCCACAACACGAACCACGCGGCCGACGAAGCGCACGTCGAGCAGCAGATCGGCGCGATCTACGGCGGGACGTTCCACCGCAACGAAACGACGTACAACATCAACCCGTCCGACCCGCCGGAGCGGCGGTTCGAGGTTGCGCGCGAACGCCTCAAGGGCGGGATGCCCCGGCTCGCCGAATCCCTGTTCCAGGAACTGGTGGAGCAGGGCCGCGACTCGACGATGCTCGCGTACTACTACGCGTTGTCGATCCTCAGCGACCGCTCGCTCAGCGAGGTCACCGACGACATCCACACGCGGTTCTGGGCGGCGGGCCAGATGGCCCGGCGGTTCGGCCACGACGACTGGCGTGGCGCGATCGACGTGGTGGGGCAGCTCATGTCCTGCGTGTGGCGCCAGGAAATGGGCGACGTCCCGGACACGGCCGACCTCGAGAAGGCGACGGCGAGCTTCCACCAGCTGCACCCGGACCGCCAGGCCGAGATCCGCAGCCACCTGGCGCTGATCCTCGGCGGCGCGCTGCAGGACACCCTGGACGCGGAGGACGCGCACCGCATCCGGACGGAACGGCTGGAGCACGACCGGGTCGGCCGGGCGTGGAAGTTCTTCGAGCCGGACCCCGCGCGCCCGCGGTTCTTCGTGCCCGCGCGCACGGCGATCCCGACGGACGAGTGGGTGAAGGCGGCCTTCGCGGGCGTCGGCGTGCTGCTGGGGGTTTTCGCGTTCCTGAACGGGTTCTCGACCGGCCGGCCGGTGGTCGGCATCCTCGCGCTGCTCGTCCTGGTGGCCGGCTTCGCCCTCGCGATCTGGGCGGGTCGCGAGCAGGAACTCGGCACGATGCGGTTGACCGCCCGCGACCGCGAGCACGGGATCCCGCTGCAGTTCCAGCCGGCGGCGTCGCCGGGCCACTGGGTGCGGACCGACTTCGTCGAGCAGATCCACAAACTGGTCGAGCTGCGTTTCTGGGCGGCGGGCCCGAAGCCGCAGGGCAGCTGGGTGAACGACACGCGCGGCATCTGCGAGTACTACAAGTGGCGTTTCGTGGCGCTCTACGGCAACGCCCAGGTCGAAGCGGGCGCGGTGAACTGGCTGATCCGCTGGCACGCCCGCCGCGTGGCGGCGCGGTGGCGCAACGGAACGTTGTTCGCCTACCGCGACGAGGTCCGCCCGGCCCCGTCGGTGCTGCTGGCGCACAGGACCGGAATCGCGGTCGCGGTGGCGGGCGCCCTGGTCATGCTGGGCGGCGGTGGCGGTTTCACCGGCGCGGCGTTCTTCCTGGGTATCGCGGGATATTTCGCGATGAAGCAGGGTCTGCGCATTTTGGTGGCCCAGCAGTTCCACGCGGAGGAGAGCGAGCGCGGCCAGCGTCTGCTGCGGGAGGAGGAGCAGGCGTTCGCGGACTGGACGCAGGTGCTGTCCGACCGCCCGGACGACGCGGAGATGGCCCGCTGGCTGGACCTGGACAAGGCGTACCTGAAGACGGAGGCGTTGCGCCGCTGCGCGTTGACGAACCGCGACCTGGTGGCGCACGTGACGTTGACGGAGGGAGCGGCCAACGCCCGCCGGGCCCGCGTCTTGGGTGGCCCGATGCGCTATTCGCGGTACGTGATCCTGGTGTTCCTCCTGACCCGCAGCGGAGTCCGCGAGATCGAGGTGGACCTGGACTTCCTGAAGGCGAACGTCCACGACGAGCGCCGCACATCGTTCCGTTACGACGCATTGGCAGCAGCCCGCGTATCCGAGGTCGGCGTCCGGTACGCGGCGGGCTGGCGCTACGAAATCATCAACGGGGACAGTCAGGTACTGATGCAATCGCAGTCCCTGCGCAAGAGAGCGTTCCGCTTGACGTTGGTGAGCGGCGAGAAGATTTCGGTGGTGGCCGAGGGATTCGAGGGCCTGACGGACGAGAACCTCGAGAACGAGGCGATGTTGCAGCGAATGGCCATGGAGTCCTCGGGCATCGCGGGAGCGCTGCACGTACTGGAGGCAGTGTCAGCGGAGGGCCGCGACTGGATCACACGGGAGCAGGAGCGCCGCCGCCGCCGATCTGAAGACTGGCGACGTCGCAACCAGGGACCGAGCATGCTGGATAGCGAGGGTTACCGGACAGGAGCGGCCCCGATCACCTAGAGTGTGCGGTGCCCCCGTAGCCCAACCGGCAGAGGCAGTCGACTTAAAATCGATTCAGTGCGGGTTCGAGTCCCGTCGGGGGCACCACGCAGACCATCATCACCTGAACGGCCCCGACTGACCGGCACGCTGGTCATCGAGGGCACGTACGACCTCTCGTCGAAGCGCGGGAGGCCGTGATGGGCACCTCGTCCGGCGTGAGCAGGTTCGTCACGACGATGATGAGCATCGTCATCGGCCTTACTTTCTTGTTTGGCTTCGGGAACGTCTTGGCGCTCGCCCTGCGGATCGGCGTTCCTGCGTACGTCGCCCCGCTGGTTGCACCGGCCGTCGACCTGACCGTGATCGGTTTGCTGGCGGGTACCAGGCACCTGGCAATGCAGGGTGCTCCGGACCAAGTACTGCGGCCAGCTCGGCGCCTTCTGCTGGCGGCCAGCATGGTTACGCTCGCCTTGAACGTCGCTGATCCGGTTTGCGCGGGTGAGTGGGGCAAGGCCGCCTTCGACGCAGTCGGTCCTCTGCTTCTCATCGGCTGGGCCGAAGTCGGCCCAGTCTTGCTCGGAGGCCTGCAGGCCGCGAATGCCGAGCCGGAATCACCTGCGGAACCCGTAGGCGAGTTGATCGGTGCGAGCGTGAACCTGGTGGAGCATTCGCGCCACGACAGCAGCCGGCGAGACGTCATGGGGGCGGAGCCTTGTCGGGAAAGGCTATAGATGAGCTGGACCGCGCTCGGGTGCTCAACCTAGAGCACTGGACGTTGCACGGACGCCCGATCTCCGCGGAAACGCTACGTCGCGAGCTGCGAATCGGGGCAGCGAAATCGCGCGCCCTCTGCGCGGCTGTGCGTCAAGAAGTTCGAGTGCCCTGAGGATGCTCAGGGTAGTCGCAAGCCTGCCGGTGTAGTCATCTGTGCTGAGGGGTCAGACGTCAATGGAATTTTTCAAGTAGGTTTTCTGAGGTGGTGCGGCGTGGTACTCTCCTGAGGTAAGGAGGTGGCCCGTGGCTGCGACCAGAGCGAATCCGATGATGCTGACGCTCGCCCGGGACTCTCGCGAGCTGACCCAGTCGGACGTTGCCAGGGAAATGAGCGAGCGGCGAGGTGACGGTCCGAAGATCACGCAAGGCTACGTCTCGAAGGCTGAGGCCGGGGCGACTTCGGTCAGTGGTGAGCGGCTGGAACTTTTCGCCGCCGTCTTGGGCTACCCCGTCGAGTTGCTGGCATTGCCGGGGAACGTCTTCGGGTTCGGGACGACGTGTGTGCACCACCGCAAGCGTCAGTCCCTGTCGGCTGCTGCCGGTCGGCGCGTGCACGCATACCTCAACCTCGCGCGGATCCAGACCCGCCATCTCCTGCACGGCACCGGTGTTCAGCCGGCGAACGCGTTCTTCCGCGTCCCGGTGTCCGTTATCGACACCGCGCGCGACGCCGCGGCCGAGGTACGCAAGCGTTGGCAGATGCCACCGGGGCCAGTGGAGTCGATGGTTGACCTGTTGGAGCAAGCAGGCGGCATCGTAATTCAACGCCGGACGCCTTCGGCTGCGTGGGACGCCGTCAGCCAGTGGCCTGACGATGAGGCACCAGTCTTCCTCCTGAATGCCGCCACACCGCCGGACCGGCAGAGATTCACGCTGGCACACGAGCTGGGACACATTGTCTGCCACCCGGTTGCCGGGCCGAATCAAGAGAAGGAAGCTGACGAGTTCGCTGCCGAATTCCTGATGCCGGCCGCGCAAATCGTCGCGGATCTGAAGAGCGACTTGGACATCGCCATGCTCGGCGCGCTGAAGCAACGGTGGAAGGTGTCCATGGCAGCGCTCGTCCGGCGTGCCCACGACCTGGGCGTGATCACGGACTGGCGCTACCGAACCCTCAATGTCGAGCTCTCCAGCCTCGGCTACCGGACGGACGAACCCGGTGTACTGCCGACGGAGCACCCGCGGCTGCCGCTCAAGGCGGCACGCGAGTGGATCACCCGACAGCAGGATGGCCTTGATGACCTGGCCGCTCGCACTCTGTTAACAACTGCCGAATTCACCGAGGTGTTCGGGCTCGCCGGGCAGTCCGGTCCTGAGCTCGCCTCGACTCTCGAAGGGGGCACGCGTGGCTGACGACGACCGTGCCGGATCGCATGAAGGCGGCGCGCTCAACGCCGCCATCAAGGACGCCGAACGGCTCCGGCCACCTGGCCGCGTCGGCGTGCTCTTCGATCGCCTGCTGACCGCCGCGGGTACCCGCGAACTGCAGCCGGTCCTGGGGGCCGTCGACCCGACGTGGGGTGGGGTATGGGTCAGTGGCGACAACGCGGCATTGAAGATCGCCGGGTACCGCGATGCGGGCTTCGGCGAGCTGGTTCTCGTGCCGGATCCGGAGGCGTACTGCAAGCGTTGTGCTACGCCGGAAGTGCCGTTCGACTTGCCCGACACGCTTGACGGCGGCTTGGAAGCTGTCCTGGACGACCAGCTGGATCGCGGGGCATCGGTCGCCGCCACGCCCTCGCTTTACGTCGCCGCTGGCGATTCGGCCAGCCTCAAGGCCCAGGTGCGCCGAGTGTCTGAGCTAGAACGCGACGACACGGTGTTCGTCGTCGCGGCAGCGGTCGCGTGGCTCAACAAGACCTTCATTGACCAGTTCAGCGCGTTGCTGCAGGCTGCGAAGACGCCGATCGGGCTGCGGCTGGGCGGCCAGTTCGACCCACTGGCCAAAGTCAAGGAGGCGCCCGAGAACCTCCGTCGCCTCGAGCGCGAAGTCCCCCACCTCATGCGACTGGGGACCGACCTTTCGGCTGTCGACGGGCTTTGCCACAACGCCTTCGCCGGCGCGATCGGCTTGACCTCGACGCGCCGGCACCTCGTCCCACCCGGGGAAATACCGAAGTCGGCGCCCAGCGACGGACCACCGCCGCCGAGCGTGCTCGTCGGCGAGTTGTTGAGCTTCATTCGGACGACGTCGCTCGCCGAAAAGTTCGCGAACTCGGCGCCGCCGTCGTGCTCCTGCTCGATCTGCCACGGACAGAAGCTGACCCGGCTGCTTCACCCGACTGAGGACAAGCTCGAAGCCCGCTCGCACAACATCGCGGTCTGGAGCGCTCTCATGCGCACCCTGCAGCGGGAGCTCCCTCGACGCGCCGATCGAGGGGAGTGGTGGAAGAAGCGGTGCCAGGTCGCGGTGGACCACCACACGCTGTTCAACGACCAGCTGCGCAACCCCAAGGCGTTCAAGTCTCAAGCTGTCCTGACGCGCTGGGCGACACTGCCCGCTTAGTTCGAGCCGGAGAGGTGCAGGGCGTACACGCGCTCGGCGAACGCCCAGCGGGCCGCTGAATGCTGCTGGACGAAGAAGGCGTCGGGTTCCAGGATCCAGTTCCCGTCGTCACCTTCGAGGACTACTCCCACTCCGCTGTAGGACGCCTCGAGCACCTGTTCATGAGTAGGGCTCGACGTGCAGACCAGGACCCGTTCGGCGAACTGGCTGAACTCGAGAACGCGGTGCAACGCTGCCGTCCACGAACGTCGGACAGCTACGGTGATCCGCTCGATCCGCACTGGGTGCCGGGCGAGCCTGCGTAACCTGTCCTCGCTCTGAGACACCGCTGACTCTGGTAGTCGGGCGACGATGCGCTGGACGCGCCCGGACACCGACTCCCGGGAGATGTCCGCTTCCTCCGGCAGTTCCAACATGGCGTCCAGAGCTGCGAGATCATCCAGGCTGCCGAGTTCAGCCAGCTGTCGTCGCTCGTGTTCGCGACGGTCGAGGAGGTAGTGCGCGACGGCCCCAACGCCGCGACCAGGCAGGTGTCGAGCGTAGATCTCCTCGCCGAGGCCGACCTGACGGGTGGAGCTGACCGCGACGTCCACGTTCTGCTCCCTCGCGTTGCTGGTCCTCGATGGTCTACCGCACCATCACCGGTCTCACCAGGCCGTGTATTTGACTGGCGCAGCCTATCAACTATCTTGAAAGTTGATACTAGACACCCGGGAGCGTTCGTGGAGACCGACGAGCTGGGGCGGCTCCTCTTCGGGAGACCCTGCCGGCTCAAGCTCGCGCTCTGGATCCTCGACCACCCGCAACGCCGGTTCTACCAGTCCGAGCCTCCGAGCGAAGTCATCGCCCAGAGCGCGGTCGGCGTCGAGCTGCGTCGGCTGGCATCGCTCGGCATGCTCACGGAGTCAAGAGGCAAGGAACGACGCCGGGTCTACTACGACCGCACCGACAGCAGCCTTTGGTCGATCATCGAGGCGGCCAGGCGATCTCTCGGACGATAAGCAGGTCTCAATCCGTGGTCCGCCGACTATGGCGCGTCCCATCAGGACAAGCCGGCTCACCGGGGTGCGCACGGTCACGGTGCTGGTCAGGGGACAATGCACGGGTGAGCGCTCGACTGGCTGAGGCCGATTACCAGCTCGTGTGGCCGCGGGCCCTGTTCAAATCCGAGGCTGCCAAACTGCTCAACCAACGCGATCTGAACGACTGGAATGATCGCTGCGCGTTGCTTCTGGACGATGCCTTCGTGCGAGGCATCAGAGGTGGGCGTGTGGAGGAGTTCGCTGAGATCGGCGAACTCCCGTATGCCGGTCCTCGAGATGGCCGGGATGCGCCCCGTTCGGCCATGACCTTCAAGCAACAGTTCCTCCGCGATCTCATGGTCAACGCGGACCGCTTGAACGAGGATCCGCCGCCTCGTCGTCCGTACTGGAGTGAGCGGAAGACGGGTCTGCGCTCCGCTCGAGCCCTGACCCGGGACGAGACTATCCGTGAATTCGTCGACCTGGTCCATGAGCTCGAGATGCTGGGCTATTTCGAGAAGCGTTTCGGAAAATATTGCATCGATGATCCGTATGGGGACAGGCCAGCGCGGTGGGTCGAGCGTGAGCTAGGGGTCGCCGACCTGTGGCCCCTACGTACGGATCGCCTGGTGCAGGAACACGATCTCTTCTTCGATGTTGTTGAGTTGTTGCACGACACGGCTGCGCGGCCGCTGCGGCACTGGCTTCACAGCCACGGGGAATGCGGCTGGCACAATGAGCTCTTCGAGATCGAACCGGGGCGCCTCGCTTACCGTTGGCGGGTGAACAAAATCCTCGACAGGAGCGAGTTCGGTTATCGATTGGCCGAAGAGGGTGCCGATGTGGGCCGCCTTGTCTTGGCGACCGACGACGCCCGCTCGACGCTGGTTCGCAAGCTGATCACGCGAGATGGCGGAGGACCGGCCGACCAGGTCCGCCACGCGATCGAGTTGTTCCGCGCCCGCGGGGCGGACCGCAACCAGAAGCGCTCGGCGGTGGTGGCCTTGCCCTCGTCCTCGAGGAGCGTCGGCACAACGTGTTGGTGTCTGCCCTTGTCAAGAAAGACAGTGGTGCGCTCTTCGAGATCGCCAATGGCTTCCACGTTCGTCACCAGGATGCAAAGCAGAGGCGAGACTACGACGAGTTCTACCTCGACTGGATCTTCTGGATCTACTTGGCTACAGTCGAACTGACGAACCGAGTGATCGACGGGCAAGGAACCTGACTACTTGACCGGAATTCGGGCGGCCGCCCCCAGGACGTGCTCGCAGTCGTCGAGCCCCCGGAGGAGTTTGCCGGCGCAGGTGCTCTACCAGAGCGTCTGGACGACCTTCCTGGCTGCGAGCTTTAGCATGAGCTGGTGGAGATGCGATCAGCCTGGCTGAAGTGGGCGCGTGCCGTCGAGCACCAGCGATTACTCGCTCGCCGTACCCGCGAATTCCTAGCCGACGGTTCGTACGAGTACGTCCGTTGGGACAACCTGACCGACAGTACAGACCCGTTGGTGCGGATGCAGTGGCGGGTGAGGACGAAGAAGCAGTTCTCCGAGTCCTGGAGCGTCCTGCTCGGCGACATCTTGACCAACCTGCGAGCCGCGTTAGACCACGCGATGTGGACGGCCGTGGTGATGCACTCCGGCCGGCCGGACAAGCCGAACCAGGTGCAGTTCCCCATCACGACCAAGGCAAGCAGCTTTGCCGAGTCGAGGCGCAAGTTCAGCGCGCTGGTACCGTCGGAGTTCTGGGGGATGATCGAAGCGCTGCAGCCATTTCACGGTGGCGACCGAGCACACACCTCGCCACTGGAGGTCCTTCGCTGGCTGTCCAACCTGGACAAGCATCGCGCCGTCCACATCGTCGGCCGCATCTACTTCGACCTCGCGCCGGTGGCCATCCGCTCCGAGACGCCAGTCAAGATCGTCGAGG
Organism: Amycolatopsis sp. NPDC004625; assembly: GCF_040609695.1. NCBI lineage: Bacteria > Bacillati > Actinomycetota > Actinomycetes > Pseudonocardiales > Pseudonocardiaceae > Amycolatopsis > Amycolatopsis sp. NPDC004625. The sequence continues at coordinate 80,043 of NZ_JBEXKX010000008.1, read as the reverse complement.
AGCGACGCCACGAGGGGCCGATCGACGGCGACAACAAGGCCGTGCTCTTTCTTAAGTTCGAGCGTCCCCGGGGGGACGCGCCGATCGACGTGGTTCCGACGTTCGCTTTCTCACCCTCGATCCAGATCAGCGAGGACCCGGTCGAGTACCGGACACTCGCCAGCGCGATGGAGGTGATGACCGACGGTGTCTTGAAGGTGCTGACCTACTGCACCAGCTCGCTGGGCTTGCCGATGCCCGACATCGATTCTCTCGAGCTGGGAGAGGAGCACGATCTGGTGGCAGCCGAACTGGCAGGTGACGTGCACACGTTCCGGGATTTCGATGGCACGGTCCATCGGTTCACCGATCCGGCTTCGCGGGGCGAAGAAGTCAAGTCCCGCTAGCGAGCCTTCGGTTCGCGGTTCATGAGGTGGTGCATCGTTCCTTGCCGGTTTACAGGTCGGCTGCGCGGGGTCCCGGCGGTCCGCCTACGACCCCAACTGCTACGCCGACACCATGGCCCGGGCGACGACGCAGGCGGTACTCGGCCTCGGCAGCCGAGGACTGGCTCAGCTGACCTCGGCAGGCTCGTTACTCACCGAGCCGACGCTCACCCGCCCATGAACAACGCGGGGCCGGCGCACTGTCCGGTCCCCGGTGCTCGCGCGCGGCGGAACTCCGGCGGCTGCCTCTCGGTGAACGCCGCCATGCGTCAGCTTTACGGCCGTCACCGAGGTTGTTCAATGGCGGTCGCCTTGGTGGGTGTCGTGAGTGAGTCACCTCCGTGTGGAACTGCTGTGCTGGTCGCCAATGCTCGTTGGATCAAGCTGGTAGTCTTGCCTGCCAATTGAGTAGTAACTACGTCTTGGCAATCATTGAAATCAAATTAACGTGCTGCGTAAATCTCCTCTTGAAGTATCGTGAACGCCGCGTTAATCTGGGCGCGGATGACGTTCCATGCTTCGATAGGCTCACGCACCGGGAACGGCAGGCCCAGGTGGTCATGCGCCTGGAGAAGTTGGGTGTTCGGCTTAGGGTACTGGCCCGAGTTGCGAATCACTCGCACTGCCTCCATAGCAGCGATCGCACCCTCGATCCGACCCTTATCGGCGTTCGGGAGCTCCTGTGTCAAGTAGTCCAAAAGGCGCCCTGTTGGATGGATCGTCTTTTTGCCCGGTACATCAAGCTCGCTCAGTATTTCGCCAAGCGCGCTGAGTCCAGCCTGGAGATCGCCGTGGCTTGCAGCGTCAAGCGCGAAGCGTGCAGTGCGGTCAACCGCTGGTTTCTTGATCAGCTTCCGCTTGAGCACCAACTCGCAGGTAACATCGAGGCTGGTAATCGCTCGCGACAGTGTGAGCGGGTTTATGTAATTTGTGGTCGCTGTCGGCTGCTGCGGCACGGTGAGCGCCGAGATGGCGTCGATATACTCCTCTATGGAGTAGAAGTTCGCGTCCGTTAGTACACCAAGCTCGCCTGTGATTTGGCCTGGTTCGGAGTTCGGCGTGACTCGGAACCATGGCGACTCGTGTTCGACTATCGCCGCTACGCTCGGAATGAATTCGAGATCAAAGTTTTGGCTTTTGAACACTTCGTCGATAGTCACAGGTGCTTCCACTACGCCAAAGGGGTTTTGCTCAGCAAGCACCTCGCTGCGCGTGGACAGGGTGCGCAGATAGGTCAGTACGATGTTGATAATTGGCTTGGCTTCATCGTCGAGGTGGTAGAGGCCGGCCATGGTGAGGCACACGGGGCTCTCAGGGAGAGGGTGCGCGCCGCCACGCCACTCCGTCCAAACGGCGCCGTAGCGGCCTCGGTATCCGTTGATGCCAATCGACGGGAACGACTCGAGCACCTGGAAAGCATCCATTCCCAACTTCCTCATACGGATTTCGACGTAGCGGAACACGGGGAACTGCCGATGCTTGGCAAATAACGGCCACACGATGCTCAGCAACGCTCGCTGTGCGTCGTCCGGTGGCTCCGTCAGGTCGATCATCGCAGTAATCCTCTCCGGGGCTTGAGCAAAGCTGACCAGGATACCTTGTCTGTCAAGTGTCCTGGGCGCTTGACCTGTCGCACGAAGCAAGGTTCAGTTCTTCTTGGGTCGTGTCTCCAAGTGGTTCTTGTCGTGGTCCTGCTGGACGACCAGCTTTGCGTTTATCGGTAGAGTTGGCCTCTGTGCTCTAGGTGAAACGAGGTGTCATGAAGTCCGGTCAGTCGGAGCCAGCCAATGTGCATGCACCATGGAGTTGGCTTGAGAAGGTCTACATGGACCATGAGTCCGCATATTTGGGAAGCACGGAGTACCTTTTGTACTCTGACTCTTATTTTACAGGAGGTCCGCAATTTGCAAGCCCGCCATTCACATTTGTCAATTGTATTGCCGATACGCGCGATGGGAACGTTGGGCCAGGAATCGCGCTTCAGCATGAGCATTACATGCCGGATCAAGAGGTTCTTCATGCGAAGAAGACTGTGACGTCGTCGTGGCTGAATTTGACGCCAGATGATGAAATTGCATGCCTTATCTCGCTGGTTACGGGTACGCGTGTTCGTTCAGGGGGTCCAGTCCGAAAGTTCGCGGTAGGTGGACCGACTAGAGGGATTCCGGAGTTTCATTCCCACCGTGTTCCTGTTTGGAACCCTCCGGAGCGACCTCTTTGTCCGATACCAAAGCAAGTTTCGCTTGAACCGGTTGCCGAATGGGTGAGTCGATACTATAAACTGGATGCCGAAGATTCGGTAACTCTGATTCGGTCTGCGCACCAATTCCGTGATGCGCTATGGATAGCTGATGCTGATCCCGAGTTGGCGTGGCTACTGTTGGTCAGTAGTCTGGAAACTGCAGCCAGTCGGCATGCTCAGGCGGACATCTCCCCGGCGGAACTCTTAGGGCAGGAATCCCCGGAGCTTGCAAGCAAGTTGTCACCTTACGGTGAGCGCCACGTAGAAGAAGTCGCCCAAATTCTGACGCCGATCATGAAAGCCACTAAGCGATTCAAGCTATTCGTTGAAGAATATGCGCCTGAACCCCCGGAGGGTAGGCCTGACAAGTATGCACAGGTTGAATGGTCCAGAGTTGTCAAACTATCGATGAAGGTGTACGGTTTTCGGTCAGAAAAGCTTCATGCAGGAATACCCTTTCCTGCTCCACTGTGTCGCCGCTTGTTGTTTCACGAGCCGCCATATGAAGAGCGTCCTTTTGGTATCTCGGCCGCTGTTGGTAATAACACATGGCAAAGTGATGACCTGCCCATGCATCTACATATTTTTAGTTACATTGCTCGAGGCTGCCTCAAGAACTGGTGGACTTCGCGCATAAAATAGCAGCAATTGTCATCCTTATCTCTTTGCTGCCATTGCTTATGTGAACTGTGTTCAGGATCCTTCTCCGGAATCGTTCGTCATGCGCTGCATCACCTCGGCAAAACTAGGTGCCCCAGGCTTCAGTAGGCCGAGCTGGTCCTGTTGGAAGTATCGGGCGAACACGATGCTGTGCGGTCCCGGGAACACCATCGTCTTCGAGCTGAAAGGCCGAAATCCAGCGGGGAAAGTAGATTCCAGGAGACCATCGCTGTCGCGAAGGGTGGTCGTGACGATCTCTGGCAACGCTTCAGGGGCGAGCGGTGTCGCGGCCCAGGGGTTGAGGAACAGTGTCAGCCCTTCGGCAAAGTCTTCTTGCTCACCAGGGCGTTCGCCGACGAAATAGGCGAACTCGCTGGGCGACGCTGAGTTCGGTGTGTAGTCGAAGCAGGTGCCGAAACGTACGAGCGCGGTCTCGTCGTTGCCGAGTCCTTGCTCGATGCCGATGCGATTGAACTTCGCGATCGTGTGGGAGTTGCTGAACAACACACCGGCGAGGTGAGCGGCTTCAGGTTGCTTGAACAGTCCGCTGGGAAGTGGCTTGGGCTTCGCCGACCAGCGGTGCTCCGTCAGTTCCTGCTGCGCGATGGTGAGGTTGCCGGCCTCGTCGTGGCTGAAAGACTGGTCCAGGCCATAGAGATAGCGGGCGAGGAGGGCATCGGGGTGGAGCTGTGCGTGGTCGTTGTGGAAAGCGCCGACAGCGATCACAAAAGGAATTCCTTCGACATGGGGCAATTCCCAATAGGCTCGATCCTGGGCGTCGCGGTGGGTCAGTTTGCGACGGAGGGCCTTGCCGAGCTGGAAGACGAACTCCTGGTCGGCTGCCTCCAGGTCGTCCGGCAGCAAGCTCGGCGTTGGCGGAGCGCCAGGCTGCGATTCTTGGGAAGGATTGGTGGTGGTCAATTCGATGGCGACGGGGTGGTCGCTTCGGATGACAAAGTCGGGCGCGGGGGCGGTGCGGTCGAGCGGAAGATCCTGTTCTTCGATGTAGGCGAAGAGCGCCAGTTCGAATAGTCGTGGTGAGAACCCGGTCGTCTGGAACTCCCGGACGAAGCTGCCATCGACGTCGACGAAGTTCTCGAAGATGCGGTTCATCAGCTCTCGAGCGGCTCCGTGGCGGGGGCCACTGGAGGCGTGCGTGAACAGGCGGTCGAGCTTGCCTGCCGGTACTACAGGGACAAACAGGTCGCGAGACTTCTTGGCCATGATCCCGCTCCTCGTGACGGACGAAGGCTCCGTTGACGTTCAACTGGCTGGCAGCTGATGGTCGGCTTGGTCGGCAATTCAAGCTCATTGCCTTCCTGATGGCCACAGGACCGATCACGACGAGTCGTGCTGGGTCGCTCGGTCAAGCACGCGGCAGAGGGGCTGGATGCATCGCTTCGCGCAGGAACAGGCGCGACGGAGGCCCTGGCGGTCCTGCGCAGCTTCATGTCCGCATGCTACGAGATCCCGTCGATGCGACAAGCGCCTCTTCTGTTGTGCGATCTGGGAGCAGGGCAAATGCCCCTGGCTTGCTCGACAGCGGGCCGGGTGTCCAACGAGTCCACAGCTGGCAGCGCCCGGGCGTTACCTCGCAACTCTTTGGCTGCAGCGGTGGTGAGCGTGACTGGCGACCGGGATCGGGCTGCACCGCGCGGCCGGCTACGCACGCTGGGCGTCCGCGAGCGCATCGCCCAGCGGACGGCGTCTGGCACGACACCGTCTTTCTGGAGCGTCGCAGCCCAGTCGGCTAATAGGGACGAGTGGCCCGGCCCGCGGAAACGACGTTCGAGCAGGCTGTCACTCGACTGGGTGTCCTGTCGGCGGTGTATCCACGCCGGATGAAGCGAATGCACTGTTCACGGCTGCGTCGTGGCGTCCGCCGGTCTCCTGATCCACGAACAATGCCGACCCAGGAGCAGACACACGCGAAGTGGCGCCAGATCGCCACGTTGGCCGAGATTCTGGCCGAGCGCTCGGGCACCAGCAATGGATTCGCTGTCGCCCAGGGCAGCCCGCTCGCGGGTGATGATGTCCACTGCCAGCCGTATCACGCATCCCACGCTGTGCGGACGAGTATCACCGCGGCGGTCGACCACCTGCATGCCTTGTGCGCGTTGGTGGTGGAATCCGGGTACCTCCACCTGGCTGCTCCGGCGACCTTGGCGCGCGGGGTCCTCGAGTGCGCCTCGACCGCGATCTGGATTGCGAGCCCGACCACCAGGGATGAGCGCGTTGAACGCGCCCTGCGGTGGAACATCGCCGATGTCAAGGACGGCGACCGCGCTGCTACGGGGGCGGGCTTGGCCGTTCCGACGCCTCTTCAGGACCGGAAGGACAAGATCGAGGCGGTCGCCAACAGGCGAGCCTTGTCGTTCAAGCGGATAAGCGGCGGCTACACGAGCTCGGAAGCGGTTGCCGCCGCGGAGGACTTCCTGAAGCCTCCACTCGGTGTCGTTCTGCCTTGGCGGCTCGCGTCGGGTTTCGCGCACGGGCGGCGATGGGCGATGCTCGCCTTCTCGGACACCATGCAGAAGCAGGCGAGCGCCGAGCCTGGCGTAGTGAACGTCAAGATGGAGAATGACCACACCAAGGTGTTGTTCCTGGGACTGGCGGGCGCTCAGGTTCTGAAGGGGGCGGTGCGGCTGTTTGAGCAGCGCGGGACGGCGCCGTGAATCGCAATCCCTGCTTGAGCCAACAAACCTTGCCGCGAACGTTGGTGACGTTGTGGTCGCGTCCACCCGATCGTGTGGTTGACCCTGGAGTGTGGTCCGAAGTTACCTCCGGTGCATGACCGACTACCGCATCTCGGAGCTGGCCGCGATGGTGGGACTTCCGCCGACGACGTTGCGTTTCTACGACCGGCTCGGGTTGCTGCCGGCCCCCCGGTCACCGGGCGGGTTCCGGCTGTACGACGACGCGATCGGCCGGGTGCGGGTGATCTCGGCGGGCAAGTACCTGGGCCTGCCGCCGCAGGAGATCTATGATCTGCTGACCGCGCTGGAAGGCGGCCTGTGTGCGGAGGTCCGCGACCGGTTGCGGCCGCCGCTGGCCGCGCGGCTCGAGGAGGCGCGGCGGCAACTGGCCGCCCTGGCGACCGTCACACCGTGCCTGGCCGACGACCCGCAGCACGCCCCCGACCGCGGCGCCGTCGCATGCGCCGGTGTGCCCGCGACCGTCGAGCCCGTGCTCGACGCCGCCCCGGTACCGGCGGAGTCGTCCTGTGCGCACGTCCCGATCGCCTGCTTCCTGACGTCCGGGGACGCCGCGGCACGAGTGGCCGATTGGCGTCGCCTGCTGGCCCGGGCGCGTGAGCGCTGCGACGTGGAGTGCGGGCCAGCAAGCAACGACGCCCCAGGCCTGCAGGTTCTTCGGATAGTCGACGGCTTCGAGCGGTAGGCACGCGGCCGCCGATAATCTGGCTCCGTGATCTCCCGCTACTACCTCAAGTGTCCCGGCTGCGAGGAAATGTTCGTCGCGCGGCTCGGAGTTGAGCCGACCCGCGGGACGCGCTTCTATTTCCCGTGCCCGCTGTGCCGGCTGCCGATTCGAGGGTCGATGTCAGGCTCCGAGCTCTCGAACCACCGGATCGCCATCGACTGCGAGGTTCTGAGCGGCCGTGACCCCGAGCCGGACGGAGTTTCGGTGGTGACCATCAACTCCTTCGTGCCGTCGCTCTACGAAGCGGACTCGTTCTCTCCCGCAGGGGCTTTCCCCACGATGACTCTCATGGGGATCCTCGGTAGTGACGTCTTCCTTGCGTTCGAGTCGGAGCGGCACCAGGCCCTCGAAGCTGGCCAGGCCATGTGGCCCCAGGTCCGGATGCTGTTCCAGTACTACCTCCAAGGCAATGCCGAGATGTTCACTCGCATCGCCAAGAAGCATTTCGGGCTTGAGTGGGATCCAGCTACGAGCCACCAGCGGACCAGCGTGGCGTACCAGGTACTGGGTACAGCCACAACGACGATCACAGGCAGCACAGGGGCGTGCTACGAGAAGGTGATCGGCCGCTTCTCGCGGAAGCACACCGCGGCGATGAAGCGGCACACGGACCACCTAAGGGCCTTCCGGCGTCGGGGTCAGGCGTCTGCAGCGCTGGAGCGAGATCTGTTCACTGAGCTTAACCGTTTCGTGGAGCAGCAAGAGTCGTGGGAGATGGGCCTACTCGGCAGGTTCGTCGGTGCGGAGGAGAAAGCGGCCTTTGATGAGCTGGTGCTCTTCCGCGACGAGTTCTCGACGGTGAGGGACCTCTACCAGCACGGATTCGAGCTCGCTTGTAAGTGCCTGTGGCCGTTGGTGGCAGCTCAGAACACCGTGATGCGCGGCAGCCCCGATGACTTCGGGGACGTCCACCCCGAGAGTGTGCCCGCGAACAAGCGCCCCAGAAGCCTCGAGAAATTCGACAAGCTGTCCAGTGCGTACAAGATCGCTTACGTGGCACAGGTTCCGGGATGGGAGCCGTTCGCGGTACTGCTCGATAACCGCCGGCGCAACACGATCGGGCACGCCACGGCGCACCACGATCTTCAGACGGGCCGCGTGGTCAGCGACGAGGACCCCTCCGGGATGACGTACCTCGAGTTCCTCGGCGAGACTCTCGGCGTCTTCGAGGCGCTCTCGACGCTCGCCCAGGTCTTAAGAGCAAGTCGCGTCGCTTCATCGCCGGATTTCGGCCTGTCGGAGTAACAGAGTCTGAGAGAGCGCCTTGGAGGTCTCTCCGCCGCCATCAAGATCAAATTCAGTTCAGGCATCTTCCTCTCCGTCGACCGCCTCTGCCAGCCGGCGCTCGACGCGCTGAGCGGCCCGGACGCAGACCGGTGCATCGTCCACGCCCTGTCCTGGGCGATCGCCTCGGCGCTGCACCGCGTACCGGCGCCGCCGAGCACCGCGCCGCCGGTGCTGCTGGCCTGCGACGTCCTCCCAGTAGCGGGCGGGGCCACGTCGTTGGTCGGGTTGGAGCAAGGGTTGCAAAAGTGGCATTGCTCCGATCTTCCAGTGCTTTCTGGGCTACACTCCGTGAATCGGCTGCGTCGGCCTGGTGCCGGCTGTCGGCCTGCGTCCCGCTCCGGACCCCGGCGGTACGACCCGGAAGAGGTCAGTTACCGGCGGAGGATCTGATGATCGTCGTGATGGTCGGGCGAGCGGTGGGCGCACGTCTGCGTTCGAGTCGATGAGGCTTTCGCGGCGTCGCCCGAGGAAACCACTACCACCGGACTCACCCGCGAACAGCGCTATCGCGGCGCGCGGATGGTCGCGTCGTGCGCGAGCGACGCGGGTGACTGCGCGTTGCTGCTCGCCGCACTCAGGCTCGAAGCCGCCGACGGAATCGCCGGTGCGCAACCCGTGCCGGCCGGCCTTTCGCGCCCGCTCGGGAGATGACCCGATGCCTTCGTCGTTCAGGCAGCGCCCCACGCCGTCTCCCGAGATCGAGGCGAGTTCATAATCAGCGAAACAGCCTGCACCTGGTGCCGGACTACCGGGTCGAGTCGACGGTGGCGACCGTGACCGGCACTCTGACCTCGGCCAACAGCGCGGAGCTGCGGGACAGCGTCCTCAGGGTGGCCACGGACGCGCCGGTGAGCGTCATCGCCGACATCCGGGGCCTGGACATCCACGACATCGCGTTGATGACGGTGTTCTCCGCCATCGCGGTGCGGATCGATGCCTGGCCGGGGATCCCGTTCGCGGTGGTGACCGACCGCCCGGACCACGTCGAGCGGCTGGCGACGCAGGCGGCGGACCGGTTGGTGCCGACACATGCTGACGTCCCCGCGGCCGAGCTGGCCCGCGACCGCCTGCCTCGTCGACGGGCCCTGCAGCTGCAGGCCGCGTCGCCACGCCCAGCCTCGTAACTTCGCGATGTGTGAGCATTGAAGCGTGAGTACTGCCTCGAAGGTCGTGATCTCTGTCGTCAGCGCGTCGCTGGCTGTCGTTGTTCTCGGGCTGCTCCTGTGGGGCTGGATCGCCGGCATGCACACGGACTGGTGGGCGTCAGCGGGGCAGTGGACTGGTGGCCTCGGGTCGATCGCAGCGGCCGGTGCCGCCATCTGGATAGCCATCAGTGGGTGGAGCCGGTCGGAGCGGCAGCGGAAGGACGATCAAGAGCGTGAGCTGGCCGGCCGGTTCGGCATCTGGGTGCGTCGATCGGGTGGCGGCGATGCCGAGGTGCTCTACGTCAACGCGGGCCCGCTGCCGATCTACGATGTCGTGGCGCAACCGGTCGTCGATGGTGAGCCCGTCGATTTCCGCCTGGATCTCGCGAGCCTGGGTCCCACCCAGGAGCCGACACTGCTCCCTGATCTGACAAGTGTCATTCCTCGTTTCGTGTCCGAACGGTTGCGCGTCGAATTCGACGGCCCGGGCGTTGACGATGGGGACCTCTCCGCGGTCGACGAGACTCTTTCCGGCCTCCTGGAACACATGTCCGGCCGGCTGGCGGTGATCAACAGTGCCTCGGTCAGGGTGACGTTCCGGGATGCCAACGGCCTCCGGTGGGTGCGGGAGGCGGACGGACGGCTTGCCCGGCTGGTGTCGCAGGAAAGTTGAGGCCATTCCGGACGTCCGCCGGGCGGACGGGGCGCCCGGAATGCGGCAGGATGCCCACCATGACACTGCCTGCCCTCCCCGAGGAAACCTTCCAGCGCGTCCTCTGCGTCGTCGCGCATCCCGATGACATGGAGTACGGCGTGTCCGCCGCCGTGGCGAGGTGGACCTCTCGGGGGATCGATGTCGCCTACCTGCTGCTCACCCGCGGTGAGGCCGGGATGCCGAATCCGCCCGAGGAGACCGCCCGGTTGCGGGTTGCCGAGCAGCGGGCCGCCTGTGATGTCGTCGGGGTTGACCAGCTCACCGTTCTCGAACACCCCGATGGGGTGCTCGTCTACGGCCTCGACCTGCGGCGGGACATCTGCCGGGAGATCCGGCGGTTCAAGCCCGACGCCGTCTTCGGGTCCGCCTTCGACGTCGAGACCGGGTTCGGTTTCGACCAGGCCGATCACCGGGCCGCCGGGCTGGCCACGCTCGATGCCATCCGGGATGCCGGGAACCGGTGGGTCTTCCCCGAGCAGGTCACCGACGAGGGCCTCGAACCGCACTCCCCGCGGTGGTACCTCCAGCCCGGCTTCCAGAACGCCACCCACGGCGTCGACGTCACCGGTGAGCCGCTGCGGCGCGGTGTCGCCTCGCTCGAGGCGCACGCCGAATACCTGGCCGCGCTGCCGGACCACCCCGTTCCGGCCGAGTTCATCCCGCAGTTCGCCGCCATGGGCGGGAAACTGCTGGGGGTCGAGCACGCCGTCCTGTTCCGGGCGCACGACCTGCAGGCGCCGCCGGACTTCGACGCCGTGGACTGACTGCGAAAAGCGTGGCCGCGGCGGGGAACCGCTGCGGACAATGGCCGCATGGCGTTCACCGAACCACCCGATCCCGGTCACGCGCGCACCCTCGCCGAGCTCCTCGGGCAGCTGCGGCTGCTCAAAGCGTGGGCGGGCGGGCCCTCGTACGCGCAGATCGCCGAACGGGTGAACCGGCTCTGGACTGCCGCCGGGCGGCCGGCCGCCGAACGGACCGCGCGGACCACCGTGGCCGACTGCTTCAACGTCGGGCGGGCCCGGCCGAACACCGATCTGCTGCTGGCCGTCGTCGAGGTGCTGCACCCGGATCCCGGCTACGTCGCCTGCTGGCAGGACGTGCTGCGGGTCGTGCGCGGCCGCGCCGAGGCGGCGACCTTCGTGCAGGCCCAGCTCGGGCTGCCCGAGGCCGTCCCGCACTTCACCGGACGGCGGGCGGAAGCCGCGCTGCTCGGCGGCGTGACCGGCGGGCAGGTGGCCGTGATCGCCGGCATGGCCGGGGTGGGCAAGACCGGGCTGGCCGTGCACGCCGGGCACGAACTGCTGCGCGCCGGCCGGTGCGACAACGCGCTGTTCGTGAACCTGCGCGGGTTCCACCCCGACCCCGGTCAGCCGCCGGTGGACCCGGCCGCCGTGCTCGACTCCTTCCTGCGGCTGCTCGGCGTGCCCGGGCACGCCGTGCCCGCCGACCTGGCCGCCAAGACGCGGTTGTACCAGGAGCGATCCGCCGGACGGCGACTGCTGGTCGTCCTCGACAACGCGCGCGGCGAGGACCAGGTCCGGCCCCTGCTGCCCGGCGAGCGCGGCGGGCCGGTGCTCGTCACCAGCCGGATGGCGCTCACCGGGCTGGAGGCCCTGCACGTCCGGCTGGACGCGCTCAGCCCGGACGAAGCGCTGGCCTACCTGCGGCGAACCGTCGGCGCCGAAAGAGTCGACCAGGCGCCCGGGGTGGCGCGGCGGATCACCGCCGAACTCGGGCGGCTGCCGCTCGCGCTGACCCTGGCCGCGTTGTGGATGACCGCGCCGGCCCACCGGTCGTGGCTGCTGGCCGACCACCTCGAACGGCTCGAGCAGCGGCGCGCGCACCTGCGGCTCGACAACGCCGTGGACGCGTCGATCAGCCTGTCCTACGACCAGCTCGGCGAACCGGAACGCCGGGCCCTGCGGCTGCTCGCCCTGCACCCGGGCGCGGACCTGGACGCCTACGGCATCGCCGCGCTCACCGGCACCGGCCTGGCGGAGGCGACGCGCATCGCGGACCGGCTCGTCGCCGCGAGCCTGGTGCGGCGCGGTGACGGCGACCGGTTCGAGCTGCACGACCTCATCCGCGCGTTCGGCATGGCCCGGGCCCAGGACGAGGACGCCCCGGCGGGCCGCAAGGCCGCGCTTTCGCGGCTGCTCGACTACTACGCGTTCGCCGCGGCGAACGCGATGGACCACTATGCGCCGCGCACGCGCCGCCACCGGCCGCACGTCCCCGACCCCGGCCTGCCGGTCCCGCCGCTGACCGGCCGCGAGCCGGCGAGCGCGTGGCTGGACGCCGAACGCGCCAACCTGGTCGGGGCCGGCGTCCACGGGGTGGCGTCGGGCCACGCGGGACTGCTGTCGCGCCTGCTCTTCCGGTACCTGCAGACCGCCGGCTACATCCGGGAGGCGCTGGCCCTGCACACGAGCGCGACGGAGTCGGCGGACCCGGTCGCCCGCGGGCACGCGCTGACGAGCCTCGCGGCCACCCACAGCCAGGTCGGCCGCTACGAGGTCGCGACGCGATACGCCGACCAGGCGCTGGCCTGCTTCCGCGCGGCCGGCGACCGCACGGGCGAGTGCCGGGTGCTCGGCACGCTGGGTGCGATCGCCTCCTGGAACGGCGACTTCCTGCGTTCGGCGGAGGTCCTGGGCGAAACGCTGGCCCTGGCCCGCGAGATCCGCGACCGGGTCGGCGAACGCACCGCGCTGACCAACCTCGGCTACGTCTACGGCCGGCTGGGCTGGTTCGCCGAAGCGCTGGAGAACCACGGGAAGGCCCTCGCGATCGACCAGGAAACCGGCGACCTGTGCGACACCGGCCGCACCCTGCTCAACATCGGCGACACGCACCTGCGGTCGGGCAGCCACGAGCAGGCCTGCGCCCACTTCCGCCGCGCGACGGCCATCGCGGAGCAGGCGGGCGACCGGGACCTGCACGTGGAGGCGTTGCTGTGCCTCGCGGACGTGTCACTGGAGCTCGGCGACCCCGGCGACGCCCGGACGACGCACGAGTGCGCGCTCGCGATCGCCGTCGAGCTCGGCAGCCTGCACGCGGCGGCCCGCGCGCACACCGGCCTCGCGCGGGCGCTGACCGCGCTGGGCGATCGGGAGCGCGCCCGGCAGCACTGGCTCGCGGCTCGTGATCACCACCGTGAGCTGGGCCTGCCGGAGTCGGCCGAGATCACCGGGGGCATCGGCGCGTCGGTCGCGGCCGGGAACTGAGGGCGTGTCCGGGTTCGTCCGGGATTGCTGCCGGCGGCGCGGCGCACCGCAATGCTCGCAGCCGGCGCGGGCGGCGGGGAACCGCTTCCCGCACCGTGGACACCCACCGTCGAAGGGAGACACCATGGGGCGCCTGATCGACCGCGTGCTCAACCGGATCGTGCCCACCGCCACGGCTTCGGCCTGCAGCGGCGGCTACTTCTGCAACGCGCAGGGCCACCCCGGCTACTGGTACCGGTTCTGCTGCCCGCAGACCGGCTGCGAGTGGTCCAAGGTCCGCAGCTCCTGCTGATCCGGCGACGTGCCGGGCGGTGTCCGCCGCCTTCCCCGCGGACACCGCCCGGCGTGGAGGAAGCGTCATGGAGTACCTCCGGGCCGCCGGCGCGGCGCTGATCGCCGTGGTGTTCGCCGTCTCGTCGGTCTCGAAGCTGCGGGACTTCCGCGGGTTCGCGCGCTCGGTGCCCGCGCTGGTCCCGATGCCCGCGCGCTGGGTCACGCCGGTCGCGCTGACCGTCGTCGTCGCCGAGGCGGGCAGCGCGGTCCTCGTCGTCGTGCCGGCCACGGCGCCGGCGGGCTTCCTCCTCGCGTCGGCGTTGCTGCTCGCCTTCACCGCCGCCATCGCCGCTTCGCTGCGCCGCGGGCGGCCCGCACCGTGCCGCTGTTTCGGCGTGTCCGAGACCCCGGCCGGCCCGCGTCACCTCGCCCGCAACAGCGTGCTGCTCTGCCTCGCCGTTCTCGGCGCGCTCGCGCCGGAAACCCTGCCGCCGCTCGCCGGGGCCGTCGTCGCGTGCGGCGCGGGCGTGGTCGTGGCCGTGCTCGTCATCGCGATGGATGACATCGCCGTCGTGTTCGCAAGGAGTTCCTGATGCCCTTCGTCGTCGCCGCCCTGGTGCTGCTCGGCCTGCTGTGCCTGCTGAACCTGCTCCTCACCGTCGGGATCCTGCGCCGGATGCGGGCCCAGACCGCCACCGCGGCACCTTTCGCGCTGCGCCCCGGTTCGGCCGTCGGCGAGTTCGCCGCGACCACGACCGACGGCGAGCCGCTCACCGCCGCCGCGCTGGAGGGCACGGTGGCGTTCTTCTCCGCCGACTGCCCGGCCTGCCACGACACCCTGCCGGACTTCCTCGCCTACGCCCGCGAACAGGGCCGCGACCGCGTCTTCGCCGTCTTCGGCGGCGAAGACCCGGAAACCGTGCGCGCGCTCGCCGAGGTCGCCCGCGTCGTGCCGGCGGACCTCGACGGCGGCCCGGTCGCCGCCGCGTTCCGCAACACCTGGACACCCGCGCTGTACGTGGTGGCCGGCGGCCGGGTGGTCGCGACCGCGGGCCGCGTGCACGAACTGCCCGTCCCCGCCGGGCGGTAACCGTGGGGGAGACGCGGATGCGCGCGGCGGCCGCGGCCGCCGCCGTGCTGCTGTGGCGGTCGGGCCCGGCGCGGCTGGCGGCGTTGCTGCTCATGACGGCGGCCGCGGCCACCGCCCCGATCGCCACCGCCTGGCTGACCAAGCTCGTCCTCGACCGGCTCGTCTCGCGGACGGGCGCGGTCGGCGGTCTCGCCGTGGCCCTGGTGTTCGCCGGGCTCGCCCTCGCCGCGCTGCCCGTGGTGGTCCACTACGTCCGCGCGCAGATCGGCCGCGCGGCGAGCACGGTCGCCACCGGCGGGCTGTTCGACGCGCTGGGCCGCCAGGTCGGGTTGCGCACATTCGAAAACCCGGCCTACCAGGATCGGTTGCGGCTGGCCCAGGAGAGCTGCGGCCGGATGCCCGAGATCGTCGACGGCCTCGGCGGTGTCCTCGCCGGAACGCTGTCGCTGGCCGGGTTCCTCGGCTCGCTGCTCGTGCTGAGCCCGGCGATGACCGGGGTGGTGCTGGCCGCCGCGGTGCCCGCGCTGCTCGCCGAGTTGTTGCTGGCCCGGCGCCGCGCGGCGGTGGAGTGGCGCATCGAGCGGTTCACCCGGCGCGAGTTCTTCTACAGCCAGCTGCTCACCGGCATCGCCGCGGCGACCGAGATCCGGCTGTTCGGCATCGGGGCGTTCCTGCGCGCCCGGATGATGGACGAGCGCCGCAGCGCCAACGAAGCGCAGCGCCGGATGGACGAGCGTGAACTGTGGACGATGGGCGGGCTGACCGTGCTGAGCGCGGCGGTCGCCGGGACGGGGCTCTGGTGGGCGATCACGTCGGCGCGTGACGGGTCGTTGAGCGCCGGTGACGTGTCGATGTTCGTCGCCGCCGTCGCCGGGGTGCAGGCCGCGCTGGGCACGCTGGCGTCGTCGATCGCCGGTGGCCAGGCCCGGCTGCTGTCGTTCGCGCACTACGTCGCCGTGGTCCGCGCGGCTCCCGATCTGCCCAGCGGGGATTTCCCGGTTCCCGCGCTGCGGCAGGGGATCGAGCTGCGGGACGTCTGGTTCCGCTACAGCGACGAACACCCGTGGGTGCTGCGCGGGGTGGACCTCACCATCCCGCACGGCACGGCGGTCGCGCTGGTCGGGCTCAACGGCGCGGGCAAGAGCACGCTGGTGAAGCTGTTGTGCCGCATGTACGACCCGACGCGCGGGCAGATCTGCTGGGACGGCGTCGACCTGCGGGACGTGCCGCACGCGTTGCTGCGCAACCGGATCAGCGCCGTGTTCCAGGACCACATGAACTACGACATGACGGCGGCCGAGAACATCGGGCTCGGCGAACTGTCCGCATGGGACGATCGGGCCCGGCTGGTCGATGCGGCGACGCGCGCGGGCGCGCACGACCGGATCGCCGCCCTGCCGAGCGGGTACGACACACCCCTCACCCGGATCTTCGAGATCGGCACGTCGACGGGCGTGGTGCTGTCCGGCGGCCAGTGGCAGCGCCTGGCGCTGGCCCGGTCCCTGGTCCGCGAGGGCCGTGACCTGATGATCCTCGACGAGCCGAGCTCCGGCCTCGACCCGGAGGCCGAACACGAGGTGCACGCGAGCATCCGCGAGCACCGGCAGGGCCGCACGAGCCTGCTCATCTCGCACCGCCTGAGCGCGGTGCGCGACGCCGACCGCATCGCGGTGCTGGCGGACGGCCGGATCGCCGAGCTGGGCACGCACGAGAGCCTGCTCGCCGACGATCGCGGGTACGCGCGCCTGTTCCGCCTGCAGGCCGACGGTTACCAGGCGGTGCCGTGAGAGCGCTGGCTTTCGCTGTGGCGCTGGCCGTCTTCGCCGCCCGCCGCGTGCTGATCCTGACCACAGTGGACGGACCGAGCATGACCCCGGCGTTGCGGTCCGGCGACCGCGTCCTGGTCCGCCGCACCCGCCGTCCCCGCCGCGGCCAGGTGGCCCTGCTGCGGTTCCCGCAGCTGCCGAGCGGAGCCCCGGCGGGCGACCAGCTGCTCCTGAAACGCGTGGTGGCGGTGGCGGGCGACCGCATCCCGGCGGGCTGGGCGGAGCCGGACGTCCACGGACTGGCGGGCGCGGTGGTCCCGGCGGGGTGCACGGTGGTGCTGGGCGACAACCGGGCGACCAGCTGGGATTCGCGGCACTACGGGTTCGTGCCGCGGGAGCAGCTGGTGGGCGTGGTGGTGCGGCAGGTTTCGCGGGGGTAGGCCGTTGGGGTGAACGTGGGGCGGATCGTTCGCGGGAGAGTGCCGGGCCGCCCCTGGGTGGCATGACGCGAGTGAACAAGGGACAGCCGGACGGATCATCACCGGTCGACCGCCTCTTCGTCGGCGCCGGATTCCGGGTCGACGTCGATGTCGTGGCTCCTGACCGACCCTCCGGCACACTGACCCTCCGGCACACTGATCTCGTGGCCCTGCACGAGCTCGGAACCGCCGTCCGCTGGTTCCGCGAGCACACCGACCCCGCCGCCCTCGGCCTGCCGTCCACCCGTGCCAGGCGGGTCCGTGGCCTGCGCCGGGAGGAGCTCGCCGAGCTCGCCGGTGTCTCCGCCGACTACCTCCGACGCCTGGAGCAGGGACGCCGCCGGCCCTCTCCGGGTGTCGTCAACGCCCTCGCCCGGGCTCTGAACCTCAAGCGCGCCGACTACGAACGGCTCTGCGCCCTCGCCGGGTACGCCGCCGACGACGGGCACGTCCCGGCGGACACCGGGCCGGGCGCGCTGCGGCTGCTCGAGCGGTTCGGGGACACCCCCGCCTTCCTCACCGACGCCGCCTGGAACGTCGTCGCCGTCAACACCGCCTGGCTCGCCCTGCAAGCCGGGACGCCGGCCGCGCACCCCCGGGACTGGAACGTCGCCTGGCGCACCTTCTGCAACGCACTCGGCGGGATCAGCCGGACCGACGACCGCGCGGCCGGGTTCCGGGCCGTGCTCGCCGCGCGGCTGCGGGACACCGCCCTGCGCCACCCCGCCGACCCCGCCCTCGCCGGGCTCGTCGACGACCTGCGGACCCGGAGCCGGTCGTTCGACACCCTGTGGCGCACGCCGGAAACCGTGGCCGGCTACGAAAACCAGGCCGTGTTCCGGCATCCGGACGGCACCGACATCACGCTCGACGGAAACCTCCTGCACGTGCCCGGGGACGACCTGATGGCGGTCGTCCTCGCCGCCGCACCGGACTCGGCCGATGCGGCACGCCTGGGGGAGGTCGTCCGGGCCGGCGGGCCGCCGGGTGTCGTCAGGGTGGGCCAGGCCGGCCCAGGCTGATCGCTGCCGCTCCCGTGATCATCGGGGGCGGGAGGCCGGATGGAATCAGGCTCCGTCCTTGCGGCGGCGAGGCGCGGCCGAGCGGGGCGGTGTCGCGCGCATGTGGTCCCGCACCGGCGTCAGCAGGCCGGCGAGCGCCTCGACCTGGTCCCGCGAGAGTGGCGCCAGCAGCATGCTGTCGACCACCTCGACGTGCCCGGGCAGCACCTTGCCGAGCAGCGCGCGCCCGGCGTCGGTGATGGTGACCGTGACGCCGCGCTCGTCGTCCGCCGACGGGCCGCGGACCACCAGACCCGCCTTCTCCAGCAGCCCCGCCTGGTAGGTCAGGCCGCTGCGGCTGTAGACGACCCCGTCGGCCAGGTCGGTCATCCGGTGGCGGCCCGACGGCTCGTCCCCGAGCCGGGCCAGCAGCTGGAACTGCACGTAGCTGAGGTCGCCGGCCTCGCGCAGCTGCTGCTCGACCGCGTGCCGCAGCAGGCTGGCCACCTCGATCAGGGCGAAGTAGGCGCCGAGCTGCACGGGGTCGAGCGACGGGGGTGAGTCAGCCATCCCGCCAGCCTACTGCTTCGAATTCGAAGGGTTGTCAAGGTGACCGGTCTCACTTGCTTCGAATTCGAAGTAGCCGTACTGTCATCGGCAGGTGCTTCGAATTCGAAGCAAGAACGGGAGAGAGTCCGATGAAGGCAGTGCGGTTCCACGAGTACGGCGACGCCGGCGTCCTGCGCTACGAAGACGTCGAGCAGCCGGTCCTCGGCGCCGGGCAGGTCCGGCTCCGCGTCGCCGCGACGTCGTTCAACTCCGTCGACGGCAACATCCGCGGCGGCTTCATGCGCGGCCCCATCCCGGTGGAGCTGCCGCACACGCCCGGCATCGACGTCGCCGGCACGGTCGACGCGGTCGGCGAAGGGGCCGGCCTCGCGGTCGGCGACGAGGTCATCGGCTTCCTGCCGATGGACAAGCCCGGCGCCGCCGCGGAGTACGTCATCGCCCCGGCCGAAGCCCTGACGCCGGCGCCCAAGAGCGTTCCGCTGGCCGACGCCGCCGCGTTGCCGCTGGTCGGCCTGACCGCGTACCAGGCCCTGTTCGACCACGCCGGCCTGCAGGCCGGGCAGCGCGTGCTCGTCAACGGCGCCGGCGGCGCGGTCGGCGGCTACGCCGTGCAGCTGGCGCACCACGCCGGCGCGTACGTCATCGCCACCGCCAGTCCCCGCAGCGGTGACGCGGTCAAGTCGGCCGGTGCCGACGAGGTCGTCGACCACACGAGCACCGCGGTCACCGCGGCGGTCACCGAGCCGGTCGACGTCGTGCTCAACCTCGCGCCGGTCGCCCCGGAGGACCTGGCCGCGCTGGTCACCCTGGTGCGGCCCGGCGGAGTCCTGGTCAACACGACGGTGTGGATGCCCGCGCCGGGCGACGAAGCGCGCAACGTCCGCGGCATCGACCTGTTCGTGCGCAGCGACGCCGGCCAGCTGGCGGAGCTGGTGGCGCGGGTCGACGGCGGCGAGCTGCACGTCGACGTCGCCGAGCGGCTGCCGCTGCCCGAGCTGCCCGCCCTGCACGCCCGGCCGGCGGTGCACGGCAAGGTCATCGTCGTTCCGGCGTCCTGAGGGCGGACGTCGCCGGGGCGGTGCGGGTGAGCGTGGTGGTCATGACGAATTCCGTTCGTGCGAAGGGGATCAGAAGGTGACGCCGGCCCGGGCGGCTTCGGCGTCGTCGAGGAAGTCCTGCTCGATGCGCGGCGAGGCGTGGATGCACATCATCCGCAGCGGCTCGGGCCCGACCGCGCGGAACGCGTGCGCCGTGCCCGCGCCGACCACCACGACGTCGCCCTGGTTCGCCGTCACCTCACCGTCGGACGTGCGGACGAGCGCCTCGCCGGCCAGCACCACCCAGGTTTCCGAGTACGGGTGCACGTGGGCGCCCGGGCCCTGGCCTTCGGTGTTGTGCACGTGGAAGAACGAGACGCCGGAGCCGTAGGCCTCGCCTTCGAACCGGGCCGTGCGGCCGGTGCCGATGCGCAGGTCGTCTTCCTTCGCGATGACCACCATGGGAGTTCCCCTTCCGGGAGTGTTTTCGGACTGGGGACCATCGTGGGGAAGCGCCGCCCGCCGGACATCCGTGGTGGCCACGGAACCCACCACGGAGATCCGGTACGGACACCGCGACCAGGCACGATGCGGCATACTCGGTGCCATGCCGACCGCGCCGACGATCTCGCCGCGCGAGCGCGAGGTGCTGCTGGCCGTGGCCGAGCACCTGACCAACGCCGAGATCGCCGGCCGGCTCTACGTCTCGGTGCGGACCGTCGAAAGCCACGTCTCGGCGTTGCTGCGCAAGCTCGGCGCCCGCGACCGCCGGGAGCTGGCCGCGCGGGCGTCCGGACTCGAGGCGGACGA
Organism: Amycolatopsis sp. NPDC004625; assembly: GCF_040609695.1. NCBI lineage: Bacteria > Bacillati > Actinomycetota > Actinomycetes > Pseudonocardiales > Pseudonocardiaceae > Amycolatopsis > Amycolatopsis sp. NPDC004625. The sequence continues at coordinate 59,872 of NZ_JBEXKX010000008.1, read as the reverse complement.
GGACCGGCCGGCCGGGCTCGTGGTCGGCGCGCCGCGGCCGCCGACCAGCTTCGTCGGGCGGGCGGCCGAACGGGACGCCGTCGTGCGGCTGGTCGCTGAAAGCCGGGTGACGACCGTCCTCGGTCCGGGCGGGGCCGGGAAGACCCGGCTGGCCCTGGCCGCGACCGAGGCCGCCGCCGAACAGTTCCCCGGCGGCGCGACCTTCGTCAACCTGGTGCCGGCCCGGCCGGGTTCGGTGCTCGAGTCGGTCGCCGCCGGACTCGGTGTCCTGCCGCGGCCGCAGCAGCCGCTGCCCGACGCCGTCGCCGGGCAGCTGCCCGGCCGGTCCCTGCTCGTGCTCGACAACTGCGAGCACGTCGCGGACGACGTCGCCGACGTCATCACCGCGCTGACCAGCGCGAATCCGCGGCTGAGCGTGCTGACGACCAGCCGCGAACGGCTCGGCGTCCCGGGGGAGACCGTGCTGCAGCTCGGGCCGCTGCCCGTCGGCGGCGAGGCGGTGGCCCTGTTCACCGAGCGGGCGAAGGCGGTCGATCCGGCGTTCGACGCCGATCCCGCGCAGGTGGCCGAGCTCTGCCGGGAGCTGAACGGCTCGCCGCTGACCATCGAACTCGCCGCCGCGCGGGTCGCGTCGCTGGGCCTCGACGGGCTGCGGACCGGGCTGGCCGACGACCCGCTGCGCGTGCTGGCCACCGGGCGCGGCGAAGCGCGGCACCGGTCGCTGCGCTCGGTCATCGAGTGGAGCCACCGGCTGCTGAACGCCGAAGAACGCACGGTCCTGGCGCGGGTTTCCCGCTTCCGCCACGGCTTCGACCTCGACGGCGCCGCCGCGCTGTCGCCCGAGCTGTCCGTCGGCGCGGTGTCCGACGTGCTCGGGCGGCTGGTCGACAAGTCGCTGGTCACCGTGCACCGGGAGCCGGTTTCCTGGACGCTGCTCGACGGCGTCGCCCGGTTCGCGCGCGAGCAGCCGGAGCACTCGGCCGAGGTCGCCGTCCGGTACCGGCAGTGGGCCGCCCGCCGCGCGCGGGAGCTGACCGGACGCCTCGGCGGCGACTGGCGCGACGAGTTCGACCGGGTCGCCGACGACCTGCGCGCCTGCGTCGCGGACGAGCCGGAGTACGCACTGGCCGCGGATCTGGCCCGGCTGACCTACGCGCGCGGCTTCCTCGCCGAAGCGGCGGCCCACTGGCGCACGGCCGCGGACCGGGCGCCGGCTCCCGCGGCCGCCGCCGCGGAGCTGGCCCGCGCGGGCAGCTGCGTGCACCTGCTCAGCCACGCCCGCGACCACTACGACCTGCTGCTCGTCGCGGCCGATCCCGCGGCCCGGGCGGTCTGCCTGGCCACCGCCGTCGTCCTGGCCGAACGGTTCCGCGGCGCCGGGTTCGTCACCGACCCGGTGCCGTCCGCCGAACTGGACCGGATGCTCGCCGAAGCCGGCCGGCTGGCCGGGGACTCGGCGCCCGTCGCCGTCGCCCGGGCCTGGCACTCCGGCCCGGGCCCGCAGACGGTCACCGCCGAGGCGGCCGGACAGGCCGTTTCGGCGGCGGCCGGTGATCCACTGCTGCTCAGCGCCGCCCTGGATGCCCGGTGCACCGCCGAAGCCCTCGCCGGCCGCCCGGACCTGGCCCACCGCACCACGCAGGACCGCGTCGAGCTCGTCACGAAGGCGGATCGCACCGACCCGCACGCGGCCCTGGAGGTGCTGGACGCGTTCCGGTCCGCCATCACCTACGCCGTCGCCACCGGCGAGCTGTCCGACGCGCTGGCCGTGAGCAGGCGCGCCGCCACCGATCCGGCGCTGGCCGGGCACCCGTACTGGGGCCGCAGCGGCCTGGTCACCACCCTGGCCCTGACCGGCCGGTTCGGCGACGCCCTCGCGCTCGCCGGCGAGATGTGGCGCGCCACGGCGGGGACCGGGCCACCGCGCAACGCCACCCTCGGCGTACCGCTGCTGGCGGCCGCGCTGGCCGCGGGCCTCTCCGGCGACGAAGCGGCGATGACCCGGTGGCGGGCGCGCGCGGCCGACGTCGCGGGCGTGGCGACCCCGGCCGCGTCCGCCAACCTGGCCCCGCTGGACGCGTTCGTCCAGGCTCGGGTGGCCCTGCACACCGGCGCCGGCCTGGCGGAGCTGCTCCCCGTGCTCGGCGCCGAGTTCGCGCCCGGCCGGTTCGACGGGTACGCCATCGGCTTGGCCGCCGAACTGGCCGTGGCGCTCGACACCGACGTCGAACACCACCTCCGGCGCGCGGAGCGGCTCGCCCCTTACAACCGCTGGACGGCGGCGGTCCTGACCCGCGCCCGCGCCCGTCGCGAAGGCGATTCCGGGCTGCTGAAGGAAGCCGCGGACCGGTTCGCCGAACTCGGGGCCGGCTTTGAAGCCGAGGTGACGGCTACCGAGGTGTCGGCAGCCGGATCGTGACGAGGAGACCACCGGCCGCGCGAGGGGTCAGCTCCAGCATCCCGTCGTGCGCCCGGACGATGCTGTGCACGATCGCCAGCCCGAGTCCGACGCCGGTCTGCTCGCCGGCGCGGGTGCGCTCCGACCCGCGCTGGAAGGGCTCGACGAGGGTCGGTACCAGGTCCGGCGCGAGCGGCCGGCCGGTGTTCTCGACCCGCAGCACGCTCGCGTAGCGCCGCGGTTCCGTGTGGACGGTGATGCGGCCGCCGCCGGGGAGGTTGTGGACGATCGCGTTCTGGACGAGGTTCGTCACCATCCGCAGGATCAGCGCCGGGGAACCGGCCGCCCGGGCCGGCTCGCCGGTGACGTCGAGCGTGATCCCGCGCTGTTCGGCCAGCGGCAGCAGCGTTTCGGCGGCTTCCTCGGCCACCAGGGAAAGGTCGACGGCCTCGCGGGTGAAGTTCCGGCCGTCGCTGCGGCTGAGCAGCAGGAGCGCCTCGGTCAGGTCGATCGCGCGCGCGTTCACCGAGTGCAGGCGTTCGACGAGTTCGCCGCGGTCGAACTCCGGGTCCTTGCGGGCGACGTCGAGCAGGGCCTGCGAGATGGCCAGCGGGGTGCGCAGTTCGTGGGACGCGTTCGCGGCGAACCGCTGCTGTTCGGCGACCCGGGATTCGAGCCGTTCGAGCATCGCGTCGAAGACGTCGGCGAGTTCGCGGAATTCGATCGCCGGCCGGCCGCCGAGGCGGATCCGGTGCGCCAGCGACCCGCCGGCGGCCAGCCGGGCCGCGTCGGTGATCCGGGTGAGGGGCGCGAGCATCCGGCCGGCCAGGAGCCAGCCGCCGAGCAGGCCGAACACCAGGAGGAACCCCAGCGCGCCGGCCGCGGCGGGCGCGAACGTGCGCACCAGGAGGAAGCGGTTCGGGGAGATCCCGAGCAGGCCCTGGTCGTTGTCGGGCACGTACCGCAGCAGGTACGCCCAGACGACGGCGAGCAGGACAACGCCGGCGAGGAGGAGGAATCCGGCGTAGCTGAGGGTGAGCTTGAGCCGGGCGCTGCGCATGGCCGGAGCCTAGGACGGACGGGTTATCGCGGGCGTATGCACCAAAGCCGCTTCGGGCGCGGGTGCCTCCGGCCGGGGCAGCCGCTTGCGGGCATCGGCCGAACGCGGCGGACGCTGTTCGCCCGAATCGGCCGTTGGTGATTGACAACCCCGGCCCGGGCGGCGACGGTGTGCACGGGCGTCTGGGAACGCTCCCAGACCCTTCCGTCGTCCGGGTGCACAAGGGAGTGCCGATGTGGGGAAGAGCCGGAAAACGTCCTGCCGTGCTTGCGGTTGCGGGTCTCGCGGCCGCGGCCGCGTGCGTCGTCACGTCGACGACGGCCGTATCGGCGGCGAATGAACCGAGCGCGGCCGCCGCGGCGTTCGCGTGCAAGGTCACCTACGCGGCCAACGACTGGGGAAGCGGTTTCAGCGCCACCGTCGGGATCGCCAACACCGGTTCGTCGGCCGTGACCGGCTGGACGCTGACGTACTCCTACACCGGCAACCAGACCCTGCAGCAGGGCTGGATGGGCACGTGGACGCAGTCCGGCAAGTCGGTCACGGTGACCAACGCGAGCTGGAACGGCACCATCCCGGCCGGCGGCTCGGTCAGCACCGGCGCCAACTTCTCCTACAGCGGCACCAATGCGACGCCGGCCGACTTCGCGGTGAACGGCGCCGCGTGCACCGGAACGCCGCCGACCACGGTCACGACCCCGATCACGAAACCGACGACACCGACCACCACCACGTCGACCCCGCCGCCACCCGGGCCGGCGCCCGCGCTGCACGTCTCGGGCAACAAGCTGCTGACCGCGGCCGGGAAGACCTACCGCCTGCTGGGCGTCAACCGGTCCAGCGGCGAGTTCGCCTGCGTGCAGGGCAAGGGCATGTGGGACAGCGGCCCGGTCGACCAGGCGTCGGTCGACGCGATGAAGGCGTGGAACATCCACGCCGTGCGGATCCCGCTGAACGAGGACTGCTGGCTCGGCCTGTCCGGCTCGCCCGGCGGCGCCGCCTACCAGCAGGCCGTCAAGGACTACGCGAAACTGCTGGAGGCCAACGGGATCAACCCGATCCTCGACCTGCACTGGACGCACGGCCAGTACACCGGCAACTCCTCGGCCTGCACCGACGTCAACGCGACCTGCCAGAAGCCGATGCCCGACCGGCAGTACACGCCCACGTTCTGGACCCAGGTGGCCACCGCGTTCAAGGGCGACAACGCCGTGGTGTTCGACCTGTTCAACGAGCCGTACCCGGACGCGGCCGCCAACTGGTCCGACGCGGCCGCCGCGTGGCGCTGCCTGCGTGACGGCGGGACCTGCACCGGGATCTCGTACCCCGTGGCGGGGATGCAGGAACTCGTCGACGCCGTCCGCGCGACCGGGGCCGCGAACGTGGTCATGACGGCCGGCCTGACCTGGACCAACGACCTGACCCAGTGGCTGGCCTACCGCCCGAACGACCCGGCGGGCAACGTCGTGGCGTCCTGGCACTCGTACAACTTCAACGCCTGCGTCACGGTGTCCTGCTGGGACAGCCAGATCGGGACGGTCGCCGCGCAGGTCCCGGTGCAGGCCGGCGAAATCGGCCAGAACAGCTGTGCGCACGACTACGTCGACCAGGTGCTGGCCTGGCTCGACGCGCACAACGTCGGGTACACCGCGTGGACGTGGAACCCGTGGGGCTGCAGCGGCGGCAACGTCCTGATCGAGGACTACGCCGGGACGCCGACGAAGACCTACGGCGAGGGCTTCCGGGCGCACCTGCTGACCGTCAACCCGTGAGCGGAGCGGGTGCGGCGAGCACCGGCTCGCCGCACCCGTGCGAGTCTGGGGGCGGGAACCGCCGCACTCGCACCGGGAGACGCCATGGGCAGGCTCGTGCTCGTCGCGCTGCTGGTGGCGTTCGCGCTCGTGCCGCCGCCGGGCTCGGGGACGGGTGGTGGGCCGGCCGGCTCGCCCGTCCCGGCCGACCCCTTCGGCTCGCAGCTGCGGGCGCGGATCGTCCGGGCGCAGGCCTACGCCGACAGCCGGCCGGGTGTGACCGGGATCGTGCTGCGGGACCGGTGGACCGGCGCCGTCTACCGCAGTCCCGCGGCCGGGACCCTGATCTGGGCGTGCTCGACGCCGAAGCTGGCGATGGCCGTCGACCTGCTGCTGCGCCAGGACTCCGGCGCCGTCAAGCTGACCGCCCAGGACCGCGAGCTGATGCACCGGATGCTGCACTCCAGCGACGACGCGGCCGCCCACGCGCTGTGGAACCGCTTCGGCGGCGAGGCCGAGTTCGCCGCGCGGTTCCCCTCGTACGGCCTGATCGACATGCAGTTCAGCGACCGGCACCCCCATCACTGGGGCTGGATCCGCACCACGGCGGCCGACCTGGACCGGCTGATCGGCTACGTCCTGACCCGCCTGCCGCCGCAGCACCGCGACTACCTCGTCCGTGAGCTGCGCACGGTCGACGGCAACCAGCAGTGGGGTGTCTGGGGTGCCGGGGCGGCCGCCCGGCCGGGGAACAAGAACGGCTGGTCCGACGACAACGACGACGGTTCGTGGATCATGAACTCGGTCGGTTTCGCCGGTCCTCAGGAGCGCTACACCCTCGCGCTGATGAACGACACCAAGGTGGTCGAGAACGGCGAAGAGACCGGGCGGGAGACCACCACCCGAATCGCCGGAATCCTGTTCGAGGAGTATTTCGGTGGCTGACATCCGTACCCCGTTCTGTGGGATTTCGGGCAAATCCGTGTTTGCGGGGGCACCCTGCGTAGCTCCTGTGGGGTCTGTGTAAGCTCCGGTGTCGCTTGACCGGGTGATCACTCACCCGAATCAGTGGCCGCCGTGGTCGGGGTTTGTCATCGCGCGGCCCCTAACGGTGTGGTTCGGGCTCGGATAGGAGATTTATGCAGGTCAGGTCAGCTTTCGTGCGTGGCGGGATCGCGGTGCTCGCCGCGGCCGCCGCGGTCATGGTCGGCGCTCCCTCGGCGCTCGCGGACGACGGCGCCGCCCGCGGCCGGGTCAGCGAGAACTCCGGCACGGTCGGCTACCGGATCAACCTCGACGGCGGTGGTGACTACATCGCCAAGCTGTTCGACTTCAAGCTGTCGGACGGCAAGTCGCTCAAGCTCTACTGCGTGCAGATCACCGTCGGCATGCGCACCGACGTGGACATGGTCGAGCGGCCGTGGAACAAGTACCCGGCGGCGAACTCGCCGTTCCAGAAGAACAGCGACAAGATCAACTGGGTGCTGCACCACGGCTACCCGGGCGTCAAGCTGGACGCGATCGCGGACGCCCTCGCCAAGCAGGGCGTCCAGGTGCACGACGGCGTCTCCGAGCGCGAGGCGATCGCCGCGACGCAGGCCGCGGTGTGGCACTTCAGCGACGGCGTGAACCTCAACCTGCAGAAGCCGCTGGCCGAGAACAACCCGGCCGAGGCCAACGCCGACGTCGCCGCGCTGTACAGCTACCTGACCGGCGACCAGAACAAGGGCCTCGGCGCGCAGCCGAAGCCGACCCTGAACATCGCGTCGCCGAAGGGTGACGGCAAGGCCGGCACCAAGATCGGCCCGTTCGAGGTCGCCACCTCCGGTGACATCACGTCGCTGACCACCGAGCTGCCCGACGGCGTCAAGGTCACCGACGCCGACGGCAAGGAGCTGAAGACCGCGGACGTCAAGGACGGCAGCAAGCTGTTCGTCGACGTCCCGGCCGACGCCAAGCCGGGCAACGGCTCGTTCTCGCTGAAGGCCACCGGCGAGCTGGACACCGGCCGCCTGTTCGTCTCCGAGAACTACGCGAAGCAGCCGGCGCAGTCGCTGATCGTCGCCGACTCGGAGAAGACCCAGGTGGCCGCGAAGGCGACCGCCGGCTGGACCGAGGCCGGGGCCGTCCCGAGCACCACGCCGAGCACCCCCGGTGGCGCGCCCTCCGGTGGTGGCGAGCTGGCCAACACCGGTGTCGACGCTGCGGTTCCGTTCACCATCGGCGGCCTGCTGCTGGGCGGCGGCGCGCTGATGCTGCTGCTGAACCGGCGCCGCAGCCGCGCGTAAGCAGTAACGCACCACTCCGCGAACCGGGGCCGGTCCACAGTGGACCGGCCCCGGTTTTCGCGTCCGCACCCGACGTTCGGATTGCGATCTTCGGGGCAAAAGCGGCGAACCGCGGGTGAATTGGTCTAGACTTTTTCGCCATGCGCGGTACGACCGTTCCGTCCGGTACGCCCTGCCTGCCGCCCCGGGCGGGGGAACTGCCGCTGCACCGCCTCGAGGTGCCGGCCCCGCACGCCCCGCCGTTCGCCGTCGGCACGTTCGACGCCCTCGGCCCGCTGGCCCGCGCGGAGTTCCCGCACCGGCACACGTTCTACGAGCTCGTCCACGTCACCGGCGGCACCGGCGCGCACGTCGTCGACACCGCGCGCTGGCCGCTGCGGCCGCCGCACCTCGGCGTCATCACGCCGGGCCAGGTGCACCAGTGGGCCGGCGTGCGGGGGCTCACCGGTCACGTCGTGCTGTTCACCGACGACTTCCTCCTCGACCACCCGGCCGACCGCGAGCTCCTGCGGCGGCTGGGCGAACGGCCGTGGCTGCAGCTGGACGCCCACGCGAACGCCGGTGTCGCGCGGCTGGTCGCCGACCTGGAGGAGGAGCACCGCCGCGGCGGCGACGGCACCGAGTCGGTGCTGCGGGCCCTGGTGCACGTCCTGGTCGTGCGGGCGGGGCGGCTGCTGGGTTCGTCGCCGCCGACACCCGCCGGCGCGGTGGCGGCCGAGTTCGTCCGGCTCGCCGGCCGCCCCGGGCCGGGGCCGTGGTCGGTGAGCGAGCACGCCGAACGCCTCGGCGTCACCCCGGGACACCTGACCGAGGCGGTGAAGGCCGCGACCGGCCGGACGGCCGCGCAGCTGCTGCGCGAGGCCCGGACCCGCGAGGCCCAGCGGTTCCTGCTCCGGACCGACCTCACGGTCCGGCAGGTCGCCCGCCGCGTCGGCTTCGCCGATCCGGCGTACTTCTGCCGGTTCTTCCGCCGGGAGACCGGCCTGAGTCCCGGCGACTTCCGGCGCGGCGGGGAGAAGCACCACGACTGACCGGTCCAGTCCATCGTCGGCCACCGGGTGCGCTGCCTACGTTCGAGGGGATCCCCGACCTCCCCACGAGGAGCAGGCATGGACGAAGAAACCAGGCTCAGCCGCAAAACGGTGCTGAAGGCCGCGCTCGCCGCGGGCGTCGCCGCGCCGGTCGCGTTGATCGGCGGCCCGGCGCTGGCCCGCACGAACGCCGCCGGCGGCACCGCACCGGAGCTCACCCCGGCGTGCCACGACGGCGACGAGCCGACGATCGAGCAGACCGAGGGGCCGTACTTCAAGCCGAACTCGCCCGAACGGACCAACCTGGTCACCCCCGGCACCCAGGGCACCCGGCTGACCGTGACCGGCTACGTCTTCGGCCGCGCGTGCCTGCCCGTCAACCGGGCCCTGCTGGACTTCTGGCAGGCGGACGTCAACGGCGCGTACGACAACACCGGCTACACCTTCCGCGGCCACCAGTACACCAACGCCCAGGGCGCGTTCACGCTGTCCACGATCGTGCCGGGGCTGTACCCGGGCCGGACCCGGCACATCCACGTGAAGGTCCAGGCACCCGGCCGGCCGATCCTGACCACGCAGCTCTACTTCCCGAACGAGCCGCGCAACAACACCGACACGATCTTCGACGCGCGGCTGCTGATGACCGTGCGGGACAACGGTTCCGCGAAGGAGGCCGCGTTCGACTTCGTGCTCGACGTGCCGCAGACGCCGACGTCGACGTCGAACCCACCGACGTCGACGCCGACCGGCACGCCGACCTCGACGCCGCCCGGGGGTACGTCCTGGGCGGTGGGCACCGCCTACGCGGCGGGTGCCCGGGTCACCTACGGCGGGGTCGCCTACGTGTGCCTGCAGGGGCACACCGCCCAGCCCGGATGGGAACCTCCGGCCGTTCCGGCGCTGTGGCGGGCGGCGTGAGGCGTTCCGCCTGAGGAGGGAGGGAGAACCGGCAGGCCCCGGCCGCATCCCGGGGCCTGCCGCCCCCCAGACTGCGCACGTTAGGGGTCGACGACGGCCCGGCGGCCTGCCAGATTGGGGCCATGACGATTTCCCTCGACGCTTCGCAGTGGGTGCGGCGCTTCCACCCGGCGCCGTCGGCCGCCGCGCGGCTCGTGTGTTTCCCGCACGCCGGGGGATCGGCGAGCTACTTCCACCCCGTGTCGGCGGCGCTGGCGCCCGCGGTGGAGGTGCTGGCCGTGCAGTACCCGGGCCGCCAGGACCGGCACACCGAAGCCCCGGTGGACGACCTGTTCGTGCTGGCCGACCGGCTGGCGGACGTGCTCGCCGCGGAGACCACCGGGCCGGTGGCGTTCTTCGGCCACAGCATGGGCGCCAGCCTGGCCTTCGAGGTCGCCCGGCGGCTCGAAGCCCGGGGCACGCGGCTGCGCCACCTGTTCGTCTCCGGCCGCCGCGCGCCTTCGACGGTCCGCGACGAGCGGATCCACGAGAAGGGCGACGACGCGCTGCTGGCCGAGGTCAAGCGGCTCGGCGGCACGGACACGTCGGTGCTGGACGACGAGGACATCCGCGGCCTGGTGCTCCCGGCGCTGCGCAGCGACTACAAGGCGGCGGAGCTCTACCGCTACCGCCCCGGCCCGGACGTCAGCTGCCCGATCGTGGCGCTGATCGGCGACAGCGACCCGAAGGTCACCGAAGCCGAGACGCGCCCGTGGGCCGAGCGCACGTCCGGTGAGTTCGAGCTGGAGACCTACCCGGGCGGCCACTTCTACCTCAACGACCACGCCGCCGCGGTCATCCGGCTGATCGGCGACCGGCTCGCCCGCTGAGCAAGCGGGCGGGGTGCGCCGCGATCCGGCGCACCCCGCCCGCGTCAAGCGTCAGCAGTAGAGGTTGGCGCCGGGGTCGACGCCGAGGACCGAGCTGATCTGGCGGTACTTCGACACGCGGCTCTCGACCTGCGCCGGGTTGCCGCCGTTGCACTCGATCGAGCCGTTGATGCTGCGGATCGTCTCGCCGAAGCCGCGGCTGTTGACCATCGCGTTGTGCGGGGTCATCGTGCCGGGGCCGCTCTGGGTGTTCCAGTACCAGAGCCCGGTCTTCCACGCGACGGCCGAGTTCTGCTCCACCTGCCACGGGTTGCCGAGCAGGTCGATGCCGAGCGCGTCGCCGGCGGCCTTGTAGTTGAAGTTCCAGCTCAGCTGGATGGGGCCGCGGCCGTAGTAGGCGGACTGGCCGGCGGGGCAGCCGTAGGACTGGTTCCAGTCGCAGTAGTGCGGGTAGTTGGCGGTGTTCTGCTCGACGATGTAGACGAGCCCGCCGGTTTCGTGGTCGACGTTGGCCAGGAAGGCCGCGGCTTCCTGCTTCTTGACCGTGTCGCTGCCGGTGGTGGCGAAGCCGGGGTAGGCGGACAGGGCCGCGGTGAGGCCGCTGTAGCTGTAGAAGGAGTTCCGGCCCGGGAAGATCTGGTTGAACTGCGCTTCGCTGACCACGAACGAACCCGGGTTGCCGGGGTCGGTGCCGCCGCCGCAGCTGAAGGGTTCCCAGTACCAGGTGCTGATCACGGGGTCGTAGCCCGGGTTGGCGTTCTTGGCGCGGTAGTAGCCGCCGTTGGTGTAGCGGACGATGGCCCCGACGTCGTACCACTGGCCGGCGACCCAGTTCGGGTAGCTGCAGCTGGTGCCGGGATCGGTGCCGCCGCAGCTGTAGGGCTCCCAGTACCAGGTGCTGATGACCGGGTCGTAGCCCGGGTTGGCGTTCTTGGCGCGGTAGTAGCCGCCGTTGGTGTAGCGCACGACGGCGCCGACGTCGTACCACTGGCCGGCGACCCAGTTCGGCGCGCTGCACGCGGCGGCGGCCGCCTGCGGGGCGTGCCCGGTGGCGGCGGGCACGCCGAAAACGAGCCCGGCTACGGCGGCGACAGCGGACAGGACCGCGACAAGACGTCTTCTCAAGACTCGCTCACTCCTTCGGCCACGACGGAATCCGGGCGCGCGAGGCGCCCGTGTCGGGATCGGGGGTGCTCATCCGGCCGAGACGAACGTGACAACGGTCACTAGAGCAGATTGGTCTAGTCCAGTCAAGAACGCCGGGGACGGCGGGCAAGGGTTCTGCGCGAACGTCCCTCGGGCGGCCGGAGCGGGTTTGACGGCCGGGCTCGGCGGCTCGGTCGGTGTCGTCCGAAAAGGTGCTGTGGTGCGGGGCGGGCGACGCGGCGCGGAAGGCAGCCGCGTGGCCCGCCCGGCCGTCACCGCGCTTGCGGGATCCGCACCTGCGCGGCCGGGGCGAAGTGCAGGATGCGCTGCAGCCGTGCCCGGCCCAGCCGGTGGAGCATCTCCCCGAGCTCCTCCGGCGCGATGCTCCCTTCGAGGTCGATGCGCGTCGTCCGGACGACGCGGTCGATCTCCGAGGCGGGGAGCCGTCCCGCGAACTCCCCGGCCAGCCACACCCCGACCTCGTCCACGACGTCGTCCGCCCGGTGGCTCCGTACGGTCATCGCTCTCCTCGTTTCGGATCGCCTTCTTGCCCAGGTCGAGGCCGGAAAATCCCAGCCCGACGCGAGTCCGACGGGCGAGTGCGGGAGCCATGACGCCGAATCGGCGAACTTCGTCGCACAAAAGCTTTCCGTGGTCGGACCGGTGAGTACCGTGACGGCCGTTATCACTCACATGGGCTGTTCGCCGCCCGAAGTTGTCGGCCGTTCGGGTAGAAATCGGCGGAACCCGCCCCATGAGGCGTCCGGCTCAGGACCCTGGAGGCGTCCGACAGAGCGGGCGTTCCTCGCGGGACGCGGAACGGAGACGCGATCCATGGGCCGGTACGACCGGACCGACCTCGGGGCGTACAGCCTGGGCCTGCTCGACCCGGCCGACACGGCCCGCGTCGAGCGGCACCTGGCGGCGTGCCCGGACTGCCGCCAGGAGGTCCGGGAGTTCGAAGCCGTCCGCGGCATGCTGGACCACCTGGTCGACGTCAAATCCCCGTAGGATCGCCGCCGGTGCCTCACCGGGACGCGGCCGCCTTGACGGTCCGCAACACCGGTGCCGTCTCCAGCGTCCGGATGGCGTCGAGCGCGCCCAGCCGGTGGGTGAGGTAGTGGTGCAACGCCGCCGCGTCCGGGCAAAGCGCCTGCGCCACCAGGTTCGCCGGTCCCGTCGTCGCCGCGACGATCGCCACTTCCGGGTGCTTCGCCAGGGTCTTCGCCACCCGGTCGAGGTGGGCCGGCGCCACCGCCATCCAGAGCAGCGCCTGCGTCGTCGCGCCCAGCAGCGCCGGGTCGATCTCCAGGTCGAAGAACACCGTCCCGCCGGCCTGGAGGTCGGCCAGCCGGCGGGCGACGGTCGCCGCCGACCAGCCCGTCGCCGCCGCCAGTTCCGCGAGGCCCGTCCGGCCGTCGCGCTGCAGCGCCGCCAGCAACGCGGCGTCTTCGCCGGTCAGGGGCTTGCCCGGGCCCGCGTGCACCGGGGTGAGGGCCGCGATCTGCGCCGCGTCGAGTGAGTTCGCGCGGCCGAGCCACGCGGTCGGGCCGCCGAAGTAGCGGTGCAGCAGCTGGTGCGCCGACACGGCCGTGACGCTCGCCGTGCGCGGGATGTCCCGCAGCAGCAGCGAGTGGTCGCTCGCCGCCGGCGTCTGCACGTTCACGCAGATCTCCGTGCCGCCGGACATCAGCTTGATCCACGCTGTGTCGGCGCGGCGCGCGAGCGCCTGGGCGAGGTCCTGCGCGGCGTGCGGGGTCGCGGTCAGCCGGACCATCCACTCGGCCTGCCCGGCGCGCTGCGGGTCCGGCAGGCCGACGACGCGGAGCGACGCCTCCGCGCAAAGCCGGCGGTAGCGCCGCGCCACCGTCTGCGTCGAGACGCCGAGGACGTCGCCGATCTTCGTGAACGGCGCCCGCCCGTCGATGTGCAGCGCGTGGATCAGCGCAAGATCGACGTCGTCCAGTGTGGTCATATCCCTCATTAGACCGCAGGAAACGGAACAAATCCGCTATCGAATGCCGACAGCTGGAACAAGGGCCGGGCAGGCCATCAGGGTGGGCAGCGAAACGAAAGGAGCCACCCGTGCCCACCATGACGCGTCACCGGCGGCGCTGGGCCGCACTGGCCGTGCTGCTCGTCGCCGAGGCGATGAACCTCCTCGACGCGACGATCGTCCAGGTCGCCGGCCCCGCGATCCACGCCGAGCTGCCCGGCCCGGCCGCCGACGTCCCCTGGTTCAGCGCCGCCTACACGCTGCCGTTCGCCGCCTTCCTCATCACCGGCGGCCGGCTCGGCGACGTCTTCGGCCGGGCCAGGACGCTCCGGATCGGCGTGGCGGGCTTCGTGCTCGCGTCGCTGGCCTGCGCGGCCGCCCCGGGCGCCGGGCCGCTGATCGGGGCGCGCGCGGTGCAGGGCGCGGCGGCCGCACTGATCATCCCGCAGACCATCGGCCTGATCCGCGCCCTCTTCGACGGCGACGAGCGCGCGAAGGCCCTCGGCACCATCGGGCCGGTGATGGGCCTGTCCGCGGTCACCGGGCCGCTGCTCGGCGGCCTGCTGACGCAGTCGCTGTCGTGGCGGGCGGCGTTCCTGGTGAACGTCCCGCTCGGGCTGGCGGTGCTCCTCGCCGCGCGCCTGCTGCGGGAGGACCGGGCCGCCACCCGCCCCCGCCTCGACCTCGTCGGCACGACGCTCGTCGTCGCCGGCGCCGGGCTGCTCGTCTACCCGCTGATCGACCCGGCCGGGACGAACTGGGGCCTGCTCGCGGCCGGGGCGGCCCTGCTGGCCGTGTTCGGCCTCCACCAGCGCCGCGCGGCGGCGCCGCTGGTCGAGCCGAGCCTGTTCGCCCACCGCGGGTTCCCGGCCGCGCTGGCCGGATCGCTGCTGTTCTTCGCGGTGATGACGGGCCTGATGCAGGTGGTGCCGATGCAGCTCCAGCTGGGGCTGGGCGCCGACGTCCGCACCGCGGGCCTGACGCTGCTGCCCCTCTCGGCCGGCCTCGCGGTGTCGTCGTACGTCGCCGGCGCCCGCCTGGTGCCGAAGTTCGGCGCCCGCGTGATGTTCGCCGGCCTCGCCCTGCTGACGGCGGGCCTCCTCGCCGCCCTGGCCGCGGGGGCGGGCGCGTACCCGTGGGCGCTGGCGCTGTGCGGGCTCGGGATGGGGACGTTCACGGTGCCGTTCTTCACGGCCGCCCTCGACCGGGTCCGCCCGTCCGAGACGGGTTCGGCCGCCGGGCTGCTCAACGCGGTGCAGCAGCTCGGCGGCACGCTCGGCGTCGCCCTCCTCGGTGGCCTCTACCTGGGCACCGGCACGGCGGCCGCGGCGCTCGGCCTGGGGGCCGCGCTCGCCGTGGCCGCCGCGGTGGCGGTGGTGCCCCTCAACCACCGGCCCGGGGCGACGCCCGGCTCGTTCAGTAGTCGTCGCGGCCGGTGAACTGCTGCTCCAGCAGCTCGGCCGCGCCGGCGACCAGCTCGAGCGGGTCGATGAACTCGTTGATGTCCAGGTTGATCAGCGGCAGCGAGTGGCGGAGCACGACGTGCTCGCCCATCACCGCGATCCCGCCGACCACGATCGCCTCGCCCACCTCGGTCAACACCTCGAGGAGGTCGACCTCCTCGTGCCGGGCGAACGGCGTGGCGATCTGGACCCAGTCCTCGCGCTGGTCGAGGATCTCGCGGGCGATCACCACGATCTGCGCCCGCTGCTCGGTGTCGGGGTCGTCGCCGAACACCAGGCGGATGCGCAGTTCGTCCGGCTCGTCGCGCACCACCCGGTACGCCTGCCTGATGTACGCGACCAGGTCGCCCCACTCCGCCACGCTCGACTCCGTCCTCGTGCCTGTCCGAGCGCTCAGCGTAGCGATCAGGCGGCACCGATCCGGTCGAGATCCGCGAGAACGTCCGCGGGCAGTTCGAGTTCGGCGGCGGCGAGGTTCTCGCGCAGGTGCGCCGTCGACGACGTGCCGGGGATGAGCAGCATCGACGGCGACCGCTGCAGCAGCCAGGCCAGCGCGACCTGCATCGGCGTGGCACCGAGCCGGGTGGCGCAGTCGTCGAGCAGCCCCGACTGCAGCGGGCTGAACCCGCCGAGCGGGAAGTACGGCACGAAGGCGATCCCTTCGGCGGCGCACTTGCCGACCAGGTCGTCGCTTTCGCGGTGGGCCAGGTTGTACTGGTTCTGCACGCAGACGACGGGCGCGATCGCCTTCGCTTCGTCGAGCTGTTCGGCGGTGACGTGGCTGACGCCGAGGTGCCGGATCAGCCCCTGCTGCTGGAGATCGGCGAGCACGCCGAACGGTTCGGCGAGCGACATTTCGACCGGGTAGCCGCCCGAGGCGTCGCTGAGCCGCAGGTTGACGACGTCGAGCGCGTCGACGCCGAGGTTGCGCAGGTTGTCGTGCACAGCCTGGGTGAGGTCTTCGGCCGAGAGGGCGGCCGGCCAGCCCTTGTCCGCGCTCCGCCGCGCCCCGACCTTCGTCACGATCACGAGCGAGTCGGGGTACGGGTGCAGGGCCTCCTTGATCAGCGCGTTCACGGTGTGGGGCCCGTAGTAGTCGCTGGTGTCGAGGTGGGTGACCCCGCGTTCGACGGCCTCCCGCAGCACGGCGACGGCGGCGTCGTGGTCCCGCGGCGGCCCCCAGACCCCGGGACCGGCCAGCTGCATGGCGCCGTAACCCATCCGGGTCACGGGGAGTTCGCCGCCGAGGGAGTACGTGCCACCGAGGTTCGCCATGCTGCTCCTTGCTCCGGGGTGCCTCCACGGAAGTCTAGGCGCGGCGGCCCGGCTGTTCGCGCCAACCGGTTTTGTCGGTGCCCTCCGGTAAGCTGGAAATCGGGGGCCTGCTCACATCGATTCCCTTGCGCCGCAACGGAAATCTCCGCCGGGCTTTCACCCGGTTCAGTGATGATCTTTCGCACGTCTGTTCGGTAGCGTCGTTCAGGTGACCGCGAAAGGAGATCACCGCATGCCGACCTCAACCGCAGAGACCCTTGCCCCGCAACACCCGCGCCACCGACTCCTGCACCCGGTCCGGGGGCAGTTCCCCGGCCTGCACCGCCTTCACCAGGCGGTCGAGCACCTCGTCCACCCGGCCCCCGGAGGACCACAGCGCCTGGTCCGCGCCGGCCTGCAACGCCTTCAGGACCGCGTCCGGCAGCGCATACTGGGCCGTGATCGCCTTCATCGCCCCGAGATCGTCGGTCACCACCGGCCCGGTGAAGGCGAATTCGTCGCGCAGCAAGGTGTACGCGGCCGGAGACAGGGAAGCCGGGATCCCGCCGGTGAGGTCCGGCACGTCGAGGTGGCCCATCATCACCCCGACCGGGCCGTAGCCGGCCAGGTCGCGGTACGGCACGAGGTCGACCGCCCGCAGCTGCGCGAGCGGCGGCGTGACCACCGTGCCCTTGTGCGAGTCGCCCGAGCCGTGGCCGTGGCCCGGGAAGTGCTTCAGCACGGGCTGGACACCGGCGTCGCGCAGCCCGGCCGCGAACGCGGTCGCGTAGGTCCGCACCCGCACCGGATCCGGGCTGAACGACCGGTCGCCGATCACGTCGTCGTCCGGCGCGTCCGTGACGTCGGTGTCCGGGGCGAAGTCCACCGTCACCCCGCGGGCGCGCAGCTGGCGGCCGCGCTCGGCGGCCAGTGCGCGAACCTCCTCCGGCGACTTCGTCGCGGCCATCGTCCGGGCCGACGGGAGATCGCCGTCGAGGTCGTCGATGCGCTGGACGCGGCCGCCTTCCTCGTCGACCGCCACCGCCACCGGCACCTTGGCCGCGCCCTGGACGGCGGCGAGCGCGCGGTCTTTCAACAACGCTGTTGCGTTACCGCCGATGAAGATCCCGCCGACCTGGTGGTCGCGCACGAGGGCCACCGTGGCCGCCGGGTCGTCGCCGGAGACGCCCACGACCACCAGCTGGGCGACCTGGCCGCGGGCGTCGAGGCCGTTCACCACGGAGGCGCAGTCGCCCGGCCGGGCGAGCCGGGAGGTGGGCACGGACGGGCCGGGCGCCGGAGCCGCGGGAACCGAGGCCGGTGGTGTGGTGGCCACGGGCAGGGCCAGCCCGGAAAGGGTTCGCGGTTGCAGGCCCACGACCAGGGAACACCCGGCCACGATGGCGAACGCCGCCCCGAAGGCGGCAAGACGTCGGCGGTTCATCGGTCCCTTCACTCGTCCGGGTACCTCCCGACCGTAGTCGACGGCCAAACTTCACGGCGTGAAGAATGGCCTCGGCCGCCCTAGAGATTTCGTGAAGGCGCCCTCACCAGACTGACGCTGTCAGGGAGCGGCGTGCGCGGAGGAGGGTTCGATGGACCAGGTGCGAGTGGCGGCGTGGGCGTCCGACCCGATCGCGTTGACCGGGCTGATCAACCACCTGAAGACCCGCCCGGAGCTGCTGGTCCTGCCACGCGCCCGCCGGGGCGAGGCCGCCGTGCTGGTGTTCGCCGTCGGGGAGGTCGACCGGGAGGCCGTCGCCGCGCTGCGTGCCGCGGCCGCCGAGTCGCCCGCCGCGATCGTGCTGGTCGCCGGGCACGTCGACCCCGCGCACGTGAACCTGCTCGCCGACTGCCACGTCTCCGCCGTGCTGCCGCGGACCGCGCTCGACCGGCTCACCGCGAGCGTGCTCGCGGCCGCCCGGGGCCGGTCGTCGTCGCTGCGCGAGCAGGTCGAGGCCCTGGCCGGCGAGGGCGGCGGCGCGGCGCTGACGCCGCGCGAGGTGGATGTGCTTCGCCTGATGGCCGAAGGCTGGGACACTGCCGAGATCGCGGGCAAGCTCTGCTACTCGGAACGGACCGTGAAGAACGTCATCTACGCCATGACCAACCGGCTCAACCTGCGCAACCGGCCGCACGCGGTCGCGTACGCCGTGCGGGCCGGTGTGATCTGAGGACGCCTGTTGCGCACGATCGCCCGCCGGACCGCCATCGTGGTCGCCGCGTTGATCCCGCTCGCCGCCTGCAGCCCGGCTGACACCGGGGGGAAGACGAAGCTCACCATCGCGACCTTCGGCGAGTTCGGGTACGCGCCGCTGATCGCCGAGTACGAGAAGCTGCACCCGGACATCACCGTGCAGAACCGCGTCACCGACTTCGACACCCACCACAAGGGGCTCGCGACGCAGCTCGCCACCGGGCACGGCGCGGCCGACGTCGTCGCGATCGAAGAGCAGTACATGCCGCAGTACCGGAAGGCGAAGGACAAGTTCACCGACCTCGCCGGCTACGGCGCTCGCGACCTCGAACACCAGTGGGTGCCGTGGAAGTGGGCGCAGGGCACCGACGGCGCCTTCGTGCTGGGCCTCGGCACCGACATGGGCAGCCTCGCGCTCTGCTACCGGCGTGACCTGTTCCAGGCCGCGGGCCTGCCGACCGACCGTGACGAGGTCGCGAAGCTGCTGCCGGACTGGGATGCCTACGCGGCCACGGCGGAGCGGTTCACCGCCAGGACACCGGGCGTGAAGTTCGCCGACTCGGCGGGCACCGTCTACACGGCGATGCTCAACCAGTCGCCCGAGAACTACTTCTCGCAGCGGGACGACTCCTTCATCGCCGACCGCAACCCGAGCGTCCGCGGTGCTTTCTTCCTCGCCGGCGGTATCGCGGCGAAGGGACAGACCGCGGCGGCGACCACCTTCACGCAGGCGTGGAACGTGGCGATCAAACAGGGTTCCTTCGCCACCGTCGCCTGCCCGGCGTGGATGCTCAGCCAGATCAAGGAAGCCGGCGGCGACGGCAACCGCGGCAAATGGGACGTCACGGCCGTGCCCGGCCGGAGCGGCAACCAGGGCGGCTCGTTCCTGACCGTCCCGAAGCAGAGCCAACACCCGAAGGAGGCTTACGAGCTCGCCCGCTGGCTGACCGCGCCGGAGCAGCAGAAGAAGCTCTTCCTGTCCGACGGCATCCTGCCCAGCGAACCGGCCGTCTACGAAGATCCGCAGGTCATCGCGCACACCGATCCGTACTTCGGCAACGCGCCGATCGGGCGCATCTTCGCCGTCTCGGCCGACCAGCTGCGGCCGAACTACCGCGGCCTGCGGGACGCCGACGTCCGGCCGGAGTTCGGCCGGGCACTGGGGCGGATCGAGGACGGGACCGAGAAGAACGTCGACCAGGCCTGGGCGCAAGCCGTCCAGCAGGCGCAAGCCGTCCTGAAGTAGCCGCGCGTGCAGCACCGGCTCGCCCGTTTCGACCGCAAAGTCACGCCGTTGCTGCTCGTCGTGCCCTTCTTCGCGCTCTTCGTCGTCTTCGGTGCCTTCCCGCTGCTGTACACGGCCTGGGTTTCGCTGCACGACTGGAACCTCCTCGAAGGCGACCGGGGTTCCTTCGGCGTCGCGAACTACGGCGCCCTGCTCACCGACCCGAACTTCTACAACGCGCTCGTCAACACCGTGAGCATCTTCCTGCTCGCCGCGGTGCCGGAGTTCCTGCTGGCCCTGGGCATCGCGGCGCTGCTGGACCGGCCGCTGCGCGCCGCGACCTGGTGGCGCACCGGGATCCTGCTGCCGAACGTCGTTTCCGTCGTCGCCGTCGGGCTCGTGTTCGGGCAGCTGTTCAGCCGCGACTTCGGCGTGGTCAACGAGGTCCTCGGCTGGTTCGGCGTGGCGCCGGTGAACTGGCAGGCGACGGCGTGGTCGTCGCACTTCGCCGTCGCGAGCATGGTGCTCTGGCGCTGGACGGGCTACAACGCGCTGATCTACCTGGCCGCGATGCAGGCCGTCCCGGGCGACCTGTACGAGGCCGCGGAGCTCGACGGCGCCTCGCGGTGGCGGACGTTCTGGTCGATCACCGTGCCGGGCATCCGGCCGGCGCTGGCCTTCACCGCCATCGCCGGCACGGTCAACGGCCTGCAGCTGTTCGCCGAGCCGCAGCTGTTCGACGCCGGCGGTTCGGGCGGGACGGGCGGCAACGACCGCCAGTTCCAGACGCTCGTCATGTACCTGTACGAGAAGGGTTTCACGCACCTGGACGCCGGCTACGCGGCCGCCCTGACGTGGGTGATGTTCGTGATCTGCGCGGGGTTCGCGCTGGTCAACTACCGGCTGGTGCGCCGGTTCGTGAGGTCGGCGTGACGGC
Organism: Amycolatopsis sp. NPDC004625; assembly: GCF_040609695.1. Taxonomy (NCBI): domain Bacteria; kingdom Bacillati; phylum Actinomycetota; class Actinomycetes; order Pseudonocardiales; family Pseudonocardiaceae; genus Amycolatopsis; species Amycolatopsis sp. NPDC004625. The sequence goes on along the minus strand of NZ_JBEXKX010000008.1, from coordinate 39,339 downwards.
CCGGCGCCGGCCCGGCGGCTGGGTGTACGCGGTGCTGACCGGGGTGCTCGGCGCGTCGGTGTTCCCGCTGTACTGGTCGTTCGTCGTCGCCACGCGCGACAACTCGGCGATCGGGGAGACGTCGCCGCTCCTGCTGCCGGGCGGGCACCTGGCCGAGAACGTCCGGCGCGTGTTCGACACCGTCGACTTCTGGCTGGCCATCGGGAACTCGCTGATCGTCGCGACCACCGTCACGGTGGCCAACGTCGTGCTCGCCAGTCTCGCCGGGTTTTCCTTCGCGCGCCTGCGGTTCCGCGGCCGGAACACGCTGTTCCTGCTGGTCGTCGGCTCGGCCATGGTGCCGGCGCAGCTCGGGGTCATCCCGCTGTACCTCGTCGTCGGCGACCTCGGCTGGTACGGGCGGCTCGAAGCGGTGATCGTGCCGGCGCTGGTCAGCGCCTTCAGCGTGTTCTGGATGCGGCAGGCGTGCGAGAACGCGATCAGCGCGGACCTCGTCGACGCCGCGACCGTCGACGGCTGCTCGGTCCTGCGCACCTACCGGCACGTGGCCGTGCCCGCGCTCCGCGCGCCGGCCGCGGTGCTCGCGATGCTGACGTTCGTGGCCACCTGGAACGACTACTTCTGGCCGCTGGTGGTCCTCGACCCGAACGAGACGCCGACCGTGCAGGTCGCCCTGTCCCAGCTGGCCAGCGGCTACTTCACCGACTACGCGCTGATGCTCACCGGCGCGACCGTCGCGGTCGTGCCCGTCATCGCGCTCTTCCTGCTGCTGGGCCGCCACATCGTGCGGGGCATCCTGAGAGGGGCACCGGTATGACCTTCCCGACCGGCTTCCTGTGGGGCGCGGCGACGGCGTCCTACCAGGTCGAGGGCGGTGTCACCGAAGGTGGCCGCGGACCGTCCGTCTGGGACACCTTCGCGGCCACCGAAGGCAAGGTGCTCGGGGGCGCGACCGGCGCCGTCGCCTGCGACCACTACCACCGCTACCCCGAGGACATCGGCCTGCTGGCCGGCTTGGGCCTCAACGCCTACCGGTTCTCGGTCGCCTGGCCGCGGGTGATGCCGGACGGCCGGACGCCGTCCGCGGCCGGACTCGCCTTCTACGACCGGCTGGTCGACGAACTGCTGAGCCGGGACGTCGTGCCGGTGCTGACGCTCTACCACTGGGACCTGCCGCAGGCCCTGGAGGACGCCGGCGGCTGGCCGGAGCGCGACACGGCCGCGCGGTTCGCCGACTACGCGGCGGTCGTGCACTCCGCGCTCGGCGACCGCGTGCGCCACTGGACGACGATCAACGAGCCGTTCTGCGCGGCCTTCCTCGGCTACGGCAGCGGCGTGCACGCGCCGGGCGTCCAGGACCACGACACCGCGCTGGTCGCGGCCCACCACCTGCTGCTCGGACACGGTCTGGCGACGCGGGCGCTCACCGCGCAGGCGCGGCCGGGCCACGAATTCTCGCTGGCCCTCAACTTCGCCCCGGCGATCGCGGACGGCGACACCCCGGCCCACCGCGAAGCGGCCCGGAAGTTCGACGGCATCCACAACCGGTTCTTCCTCGACCCGGTGCTGGGCAAGGGGTACCCGGAAGACGTCCTGGCCGACGCCGAGCACCACGGCGGCCGGTTCGCCGCGGCCGTCCGCGACGGCGACACCGACGTCATCGCGACCCCGATCGGCTGGCTGGGCGTGAACTACTACGCCCCGGCCCGGGTCACGCCGCTCGAGGACCCGCACGCGCCGGGCAACTGCCCGCTGCCGACGTTGCGGGGGATGGACGTGCTGCCCGCGAAGGGACCGTTGACGGCGTTCGGCTGGGAACAGGCCCCGGGCAGCCTGACCGATCTGCTGCGCTGGATCGACGACCGGTCCGGCGGCCTGCCGTTGGTGGTGGCCGAAAACGGAGCGTCCTTTGTGGACCAGGTCGTCGACGGCCGCGTGTTCGACGCGGCGCGGGTGAACTACTTCATGGAGCACCTGCAGGCGGTCCACGACGCCATCCGGGCCGGCGTCGACGTCCGCGGCTACTTCGCCTGGTCGTTGCTGGACAACTTCGAGTGGGCGATGGGGTACACGCAACGGTTCGGCCTGGTGCACGTCGACTTCGAGACGCAACAACGCACGGTCAAGGAGTCGGGCCGCTTCCTCGGCCGGGTCGCGAAGGCCAACGCGCTAGGTGCGCCGGCGGACGGCGTCGGCGACGCCCGAGCGTGACGGCGTCTCCAGCTTGCCCAGCAGCCGGGCCACGTGGGCCTGGACCGTCCGGCGCGGCAGCGACAGCTCCGCCGCGATGTCCGGGTTCGACCGGCCCTCCGCGACCAGGCCGGCGATGCGGATCTCGATCGGTGTCAGCGACTCCCAGCCGTGGCCCGGGCGGATCGCGGAGAACAGCGCACCGCGGCGGACCCCGAGGCGCCGCAGCCGCGTTTCCGCCCGCCGCAGGTCCCAGCGCGCCGCCAGCGCCGTGTACAGCTCGGCGGCCTCCTCGAACGCCGCGTGCGCCACGTCCAGGCGGCCCGCGCGGGCCAGCAGCACCGCCGCGTCCTCCAAGGCCGCGGCCAGCTCCGGGCGGCGCCCGACCGCGCGGAAGTGCTCGGCGGTCGCCAGCACCGGGGCCGGGTCCTCGTCGATCAGCCCGCGGCACCACGACGCCGCCGCGTGCGCCCGCGCCGGACGCCGCTCCTTCGCCGCCTCCTCCTCGCACACCGCCAGGGCCCGGCGCGCGCGGACGACGTCGTCCTGCTCCATCGCCAGCCGCACGAACGCCGGCAGCCACTGGTGCCGCAGCATCATCTGCGCGTACGTCGGGTTCAGGATCGGCTCGAGGACGGCCATCGCGCGGACGCGGTCGCCGCGCTGCTCCGCCGCCAGGGCGTCCGCGACCAGCAGGAAGTCGAAGCTCTCGCGTTCGGCGCCGGTGGCCGGGGCGTACTCCTCCGCCGCGTCGAGGTGGGCCGCCGCCTGGGCCCGGTCGTCGCGGCGGCCCGCGATCAGCGCCGCGACGCCGTGCAGCAGCAACGCGGCCGGGCCCGGTTCGCGAAGGCCGTTGAACGTGATCGCCGGGCCGTCCTCGATGACTGTGTCCAGCTCGACCAGGGCCTCGTCCCAGCGGCCTTCCCAGTACCGGTGCACCGCCGCTGACACCTGCAGCCCGACCGGCAGCGCGTGCCGCGCGGCGACTTCGCCCGCGGCCCGCAGGGCGTCGCCCGCCTCGGCCAGCCGGTCGAGGTTCTGCAGCGTGAACACGCGGTTGTCGAGCAGGTCCAGGTGCAGGTCGGCCAGCTCGTGCTCGTCGCCGACGGCCTCGATGGCCGCGTCGATGTGCCCGAGCGCGCGGTCGTGCTCGCGGCGCACCGAATCCACCAGCCACAACGACTGCAGCGCGTGCGCGGTCAGGTAGGGATCGCCCCCGGCGAGGGCTCTCGTCTCGTGCGCCGTCCGCTCCGCACTGTCCAAATCGAACAGATCGCCGCGGCGGAAGTTGGCCAGCAGCTGCCGGTGCTTGACCCGCCAGAGCTCCGGCACGGCCGGGTCGTCGACCGACGCGGCGAGCGTCTCGACGGCGCCTTCGGTGTCCCCGCGGCGATGTCGCAGCGCCGCGAGCACGTGCCGCATCTCCTCGACGGCGTCCGGTTCGACGGCGACGTCGAGCGCCTGCCGCGCCAGGGCCTCCGGGCTGCGTTCCAGCCGGAACAGCACCTTGACCAGCGCCACCAGCAGCGTCTCCCGGCGCGGATCGGGGCCGGTGCACGCGGCCAGCGCGCGTTCGAGCAGTTCGACGGCGATCAGCGGCGCCCGGGTCGACACGGCGGCGTGGTGCGCGGCGAGCCAGTCCAGCACCCATTCGTCCACTGTGGCCGGTGCCGCCACCAGCTGCTCGGCGACGCGCTTCACCGGCGCGCCGATCCCGGCGAGCGCCTCGGCGGCCTGCCGGTGCAGCGCCGCCCTCGTCCCCGCCAGCAGCCGGTCGTACAACGCCTGGCGCAGCAACGGGTGGCGGAACGCCAGCTGCGTCCCGGTGTCGATGAGCACGTTCGCCGTCACCGCTTCTTCGAGCGGTTCCAGCAGGTCCGACGGCCGGGAGCCGAGCACCGCGGCGACGTCGCCGACGGCGAACTCCATGCCCAGCAGCGCACCCCAGCGCAGCACCTCCTGCGTCCGCGCGGTCAGGAAGTCCAGCCGCCGGTCCACCGCGGCGACCAGCGACCGCGGGGCCTCGAACTCGGCCGGGTCGTCGACGTCGGCCTCGCCGCCGCTCACCTCGACCGCGCCGGCGCGCGTCAGGACGTCCACCATTTCCTTGACGTACAACGGGTTTCCCGCGCCACGGGCGGCCAGCTCGCGCAGCCCCGGCCCGGGCGGCGCCCCGAGCTGGTCCTCGATCAGGCGCCCGACGTCGTCGCCGGTCAGCGGCGCGAGGTCGAGGACGACCCCGTCCCGTGCCTGGACGCCGCGGCGCAGCTGGGCGAGCTCGGCGCGGTCGGGCGCCGGCCGGGTCGCGGCCACCAGCAGCAGCGGCAGCTGCCGGGTCGCCGCGCAGAGCCGGTGCCAGACCAGCACGGACGCCTCGTCCGCCCACTGCAGGTCGTCGAGCACCAGCACCTGCGGCGCCTGTGCGCACAGCTCGTCGACCAGGGCCAGCAGCCGGTCGACGGCGCCGAGTACCGGGTCGGCTGGGCCCCAGCTGCGCCGCACCGGGCTTTCGCCGGCGAGTTCCGCCGCCACCCGCGCGCGCCGCGGGTCGGGCGAGTGCACGTCGATGGCCAGGCACTCCAGCACCACCTGCAGCGGGAACCGGGTGCTCAGCTCGTCGGCGGCGGCCCAGAGCCGCTGGAAGCCGGGCCCGTCCGGCAGCGAGCCGGCGAGCAGCGCGGACTTGCCGATCCCGGCCTCGCCTTCGATCCAGACGGCCCGGCCGCGCCCGGCCCGGACGTCGGCGACGAGCTCGGCGAGCCGCGCGGTCTCGGTTTCCCGGCCGAACAACCGGTGCCCGGAGACGACGACCGGCGCCGCGGGCGCGTCGAGCGCCGGGTCCTGGGCGAGGATCTGCCGCTGAAGCCGTTGCAGCGCGGGGCCGGGCTCGACGCCGAGCTCGGCGACGAGCGTGGCGCGGGCGTTGCGGAAGACGTCGAGGGCGTCGGCGGGCCGCCCGCTGCGGTAGAGGGCGAGCATGAGCGACTCCCGCAGCGACTCGCGCAGCGGGTGTTCGCCCGCCAGCACGGCCAGCTCCGGCGCGAGATCGAGGTGCCCGCCGAGGGCCAGCAGGGCTTCGGCCCGCCGCTCCAGGGTGTCCAGCCGCAGTTCGGCGAGGTATTCGCGGTGCCGTTCGGCGAACCCGCCGGGCACGCCGGACAGCGCCTCGCCCTGCCAGAGCGCGAGCGCGGCGTCGAGTTCGGTGACGGCGGCCCGCGGATCCCCCTGGTCGAGGTGCTGCCGGGCGCGTTCGCGGTGCCGCTCGAACAGGGCCGCGTCGAGCGCGTCCTCGCCGAGCAGCAGCGAATACCCGGCCGGATCGGAGACCAGCACACTGGCGGCGGACCAGCGCGACCGGTCCGGTTCGAGGGCCCGCCGCAGCCCGGAAACGTAGGTGTGCACGCTGCCTTCGACGCTCGCGGGCGCGGAATCACCCCAGACGCCGGCGATCAGCTCGGCCCGGGGGACGGGACGGCCGGCGTTGACGGCGAGCACGGCGAAGACGGCACGCTGACGGGCGGGGCCGAGACCGATTTCGGCCGCCCCGCGCCAGGCCCGCAGCGGGCCGAGCACGCCCACCCGCAGGCCGGGGTCTTCCGCTGGCATGTCGTTGCCGTCCCCTCTGGGACTTCGCGTCCCAGACCCCGTTCCCCCAGGGACATCTCGCTACCGGCTACTCCGGTGACCTTACCGACGTGGCAACCCCCACCGAGGTTGCGTGTGCAACCCAGATCCGCGAAACCCGCGCGGACCCAGCACCCCGGCGCGAAGCCGCCGGGTCATTCCCCCGCGACGGCCCGCGACCGCACCGGGTGCGCCCGCCGGATCCCGAACGGCTGCATCCGCGCCTCCGCGCGCCGGACGTCCCACACCGCGCCCATCCCCGTGTACGCCGTCAGCGCCGCCCGGAACGCCGTGCGGGCCTGCGTCAACTCGCCCGACTCCGCCAGCAGGATCGCCGCGTCCTCCGTGGCCTTCGCCTCCTTGAGCAGGCGGCCCGCCGCGCGGTAGTGGCCGGCCGCCGTCAGGACCGGCTCGGGGTCGCCGGAAACCAGGCCGCGGCAGTGCGCCGCCGCCGCGGCGTGGGCCGGCGGTACCTCGCCCTGCGGCTCCAGCAGGCGCACCGCCTCCTGCACCCGCGGCCCGTCGCCGAGGGACAGCGCGATCCGGACCAGGTCCGGCAGCCACTGGTGGCGGGCCGCCGGGGGGTAGTTGTCCTCCAGCAGGGGCAGCAACGCCGCCAGCGCCGCCTCCGGCCGGCCCTCCTGCTCGGCCAGCAGCGCCCGGGCCGCCAGCAGGAAGTCGCCGCCGTCGGGTTCGAGGCCCGGTGGCCACTGCTGCCGGTCGGCCGCGTCGAGGTGCGTGCGGGCCTGGGCCGGCTCGCCGCGGTGGCCGGCGATCAACGCGCCGACGCCGTGCACCAGCAGCGCCGAGCCCGGGCTGCGCAGCACGTAGGACGCGGTTTCCGCGCCGTCGCGGATCACCGCGTCCAGCTCGGCCAGCGCGGCGGGCCAGCGGCCCAGCCAGTAGTAGTGCACCGCACCGGCCAGGTGCATCTCGCCCGGCACCGCGCGGGTCGCGGCGATCCGCCGGGCGGCGTCGAGCGGCTCGGCGGCTTCGTCGAGGCTGTTCAGGTTCGGCACGGCCAGCGCCGCGTCGTCCAGCGGGTGCAGCCCGGCCGGGGCCAGCGCCGTCTCTTCGCCGAGCTTCTCGAGCGTGGCCAGCAGCGACTCGTGCCGCCCGCGCCACATCTCCGGGACGTCGGCGTCGTCGAGGGTCCGCTTGAGCTCGGCGGTCGCCTCGGAAAAGTCGCCGCGGCGGTAGTAGACGTAGGCCAGGATCCAGCGCATCTCGGCCGCGCGCCGGCTGTCGGACGTCCGCGCGACCACCGAACGCGCCTCGGCCTCGGGTTCCCGGCCCAGCCAGAACAGCAGCCGGGCCAGCGTCGCGGTCAGCGTCTCCCGCGCGTCCGGCGGCAGCGTGCCCTGGGTGACGGCGTGGCGCAGCAGGTCCACGGCGACGCGCGGGGTTTCGGTGGCGACCGTGCCGATGTGCTCCAGCAGCCACCCGGTCACCCACGGGTCCACCTGCGCGGGCGCGGCGGCGAGCTGCCCGGCGACGCGGTCGGCGGGCACGCCCGCGGCCGCGAACGCCTCGGCCAGCTGCCGGTGCAGCGCGACCCGCATCGCCGCGGGCGTCTTTTCGTAGAGCACGCGGCGCACCAGCGGGTGCCGGAACGCCAGCCGGTCACCCGACTCGACGAGCACCCCGGACGCGATCGCCTCGTCCACCGCGCCGACCAGCGCCGTCGGCGGCCGTTCGGTGGCGACGGCGATGTCCGCCAGGGAGAACTCCGCGCCCAGCAGCGCGGCCCAGCGCAGGGTGTCTCGGGTCCCGCTGGAGAGGAAGTTCAGGTACATCGTGATCCGCGAGCCCAGCGGCGACGGGATGCTCTGGCACGAATTGCCGTCCAGGTGCGCGTGGACGCCGTCGAGCACGATCATCGCCTGCGCGAGCAGTGTCTCGACGATTTCCCGGACGTAGCGCGGGTTTCCGGCCGCGTAGGACACCAGCAGCTGCAGCCCCGGCCCGGGCGGCGCGCCGACCAGCTCGGTGGCCAGCTCGCGGGCGGCCGGCTCGGCCAGCGGCGGCAGCGCGAGCAGGGTGATGTCATCGTTGTCGAGCTCGGCACGCAGATCGTCGAGCGCGGCCGGCCGTGGCACCGGGCGGCAGGCGCCGACGAGCAGCAGCGGCAGCTGCCGCGTTTCGCGGCTCAGGTAGCGCCAGACGCGCAAGGTGGCATCGTCCGCCCAGTGCAGGTCGTCGACCACCAGCACCAGCGGCCCGTCCGCGCACAGCTCGCGGACGAGCCCGAGCACGCCGTCGACCGGGTCCTCGCCGGACTGCGCGGCGAGCGCGGCCCGGCGCTCGTCGGTGGCGCGCGGGTGCACGCCCAGCGCGTCGAGCAACGGCCGCAGGGAGAACCGCTGGTCCAGCGCGTCCGCGGCGGCGAAGGCGGGGTGGTGGTCCTGGGCCATGGCGAGCAGTTCGGCGAGCAGCGCCGTCCGGCCGCTGCCCGGCTCGCCTTCGAGCCACACCGACCGGCCCACCCCGGCCCCGAGGCCGTCGACGGCTTCCCGCAGCCGGGCCAGCTCGGCCTCGCGCCCGACGAAGATGTCCGCACGCTCCGGCAGCGCCGCGGCCGGGAACCGCGCCGGCCGCGGCGGCTGCGGCGGTTTCGGGGGCGGCGCCGCGGGTTTCTCCAGCATTTCGTCGTGCAGCCGCCGCAGGGCCGGGCCGGGTTCGGTGCCCGACGCCTCGACGAGCCGGTCGCGGACGTCGGCGTACACCGCGATCGCCTCGGTCCGCCGGTCGGCCCGGACCAGGGCGCGCATGAGCAGCCCGCGCAACGTTTCGCGGAACGGGTGCTCGCGGGTCAGCGCGGTCAGTTCGGCGACCAGTTCGGCGTGCCCGCCGGAGTCCAGCACGACTTCGGCGCGCCGCTCGACGGTCGCCAGCCGCACCTCGGTCAGCCGCGCGCGCTGGGCGGCGGCGAACGGCCCGGGCAGGCCGGACAGCGGAACGCCGTGCCAGAGCCCCAGGGCCTCGTCGAGCGCTTCACGCGCGCCGCGGAGGTCGCCCGCCGACTGCCGGCGTTGCGCCTGCTCCCGCAGGGCTTCGAAGCGGTGGACGTCGATGGCTTCGGCGTCCAGGCGCAGCGAGTAGCCGGAACCGATCGACGCGAGCAGCTGCGGACCCTCGCCCTTGGCGCGGCCGGGTTCGAGCGCGCGCCGCAGCCCGGAGACGTAGGTGTAGATGGAGCCTTGCGCGCTCTGCGGCGGCGCTTCGCCCCAGACGGCGTCGATCAGCTCCTCGCGCGAGACCGTGCGGTTCGGGTGCATCGCCAGAGCGGCGAGGACCGTCCGCCGGTGGGCGGAGCCGAGGTCGAGCTCCGTGTCGCCCCGGAACGCCTTCATCGGGCCCAGCAGCTGGAGTCTCGGTGCGGAGCCGTCCGCGGCCGACATCGGTCTCCCTTCGTGCGCGACGAACCGTCACGCGCCGGATGCCTGCCGTGAGCATACGCGGAAGGCGTGAACCGGCAGGCAAGGATGGCGGACATTCGGGCAAGGGCAGGCGGGCGGGGTTCCGCGCCGCCCCCGCGGTGCGCCACCCTCGGAAGGCCCGAGAGGAGCTCCGCATGCCGACCGAAGACATGCAGCGGGCCGCCGCCGGCTTCGCCCACGCCCTCGAAGCGGCCCGTTCCCGCCTTCGCGACGTCAACAGCGAGATGGCGGTGGCGCAGGCGTCGTGGCGCGGGGAGGCGTCGGTGCGGTTCGGCCAGGCGATGCGCGACTGGGAGCAGGAGTACGACGTGATCCTCTCGCGGCTGGCGCAGCTGCTGGAGACGACCGGCGGCCCGATGCCGCGGCCGCGGCTGCCGTGACCCGGCTCGAGTTCGGCTTCGCCGACCTGGTGCTGGACCGGATGGGCGTCATCACCGGGGAGCTGGCCGAGCTGCTCGCCGACCTGGAGGCCCGGGTCGAGCCGGAGCTGGCCGGCTGGACGCCCGAGGCGCGGGAGGAGTACCTGCGTGCCCGGCGCGACTGGGCCCGCGCGGCCGAGCGCATGCCGGGCTGCCTGGAGCGGGCGCGGGCGGCGTTCGGGGAGCTGTCTTCACGCGCGTGAAGACGGAATAGGGACGGCGTGAAGACGTCCCGGCCACACTGCGGGCATGAAGCCCGTCGAAGTGAGCGTCCTCGCCTCGGACCCGATCACGCACGCCGGCGCGGTGAGCCTGCTGGACGCGCACCCGGACCTCCGGCTGACCGACCTGGTGCCGGACGTGCTGCTGGTGATGGAGGACCACGTCACGGAGGCCGTACTGGGCGAGATCAGCGCGGCCAAGGCGTCCCACGTGGTGCTGGTGGTCGAACACTTCCGCGAGAGCGACCTGATGGCGGCGCTGGAGTGCGGCGTGGTGGCGGTGCTGCCGCGCCGCGAGACGGGCGGCGCCGAGCTGGTCACGGCGGTGCTCGCGGCGGGTGACGGCACGGCGAACCTGCCGCCGCGGCTGCAGGGCGCGCTGCTGGCGCAGGTGCAGCGGATGCGCAAGGACGTCCTGGAACCCAACGGGCTGACGCTGTCCGGGCTCGCGGCCCGCGAATGCGACGTCCTGCGGCTGGTCGCCGAGGGGTTCGGGACGGAGGAGATCGCGGCGAAGCTGTGTTACTCCGAGCGGACCGTGAAGAACGTCCTCTACGGCCTGATGACGCGCTGCGGCCTGAACAACCGCGCTCATGCCGTCGCCTACGCCTTGCGAGCGGGCGCAATCTGAGACGCTTTCTTTGCCACTGCCACCTTTTCGTGGGCTAGGGTCGGCGATCATGGTGCTCACGGCAGTGGAGATCGCGGCGTCCGTCCGGGCCGGGAAGCTCGATCCGGTGCGGGTGACCGAGGAAGCGCTGGAGCGGATCGCGGCGGCGGACGGCGTGGTCGGCGCCTTCCGGCGGGTGCGCGCCGAGGAGGCGCTGAAGGAGGCCGCGGAGGTCGCCGCGCGGCCGGATCTGGCGTCGCTGCCGCTGGCCGGGGTGCCGGTCGCGGTCAAGGACGTCACGGAGATCGCCGGCGAGCACGCGACGCACGGTTCGAAGGCGGGGCCGTCGGCGCCGGCGGGTGCGGACGGCGTGATCGCGGCGCGGCTGCGTGCGGCGGGCGCCGTGCTCGTCGGTCTGACGCGGGTCCCGGAGCTGTGCATCTGGCCGATGAGCGACACCCCGGACGGGATAGCCCGCAACCCGTGGGACCCGACGTACGCCTCGGGCGGCTCGTCGGGCGGCAGCGCGGCGGCGGTGGCGGCGGGCCTGGTCCCGCTGGCCCACGGGTCCGACGGAATGGGCTCGGTCCGCCTCCCGGCGGCGATGTGCGGCCTGGTCGGCCTGAAGCCGGGCGCGGACCTGCTGCGCGAAGGCGGCTGGTTCGGCATGTCGGTCCACGGCCCCCTGGCGACGACGGTCGCCGACACGGCGTTGTTGTTGTCGGTCCTGGCGGACTCGCCTGACCTGGCGTCGGTGCCTTCGCCGTCGCCGGTCCGCATCGGCACGTCGACGACGGTGCCGTTGCTGCACTCACCGGTCCCGAAGGAGCTGACGGCGGCGGTCTCGACGGCGGCGGGCCTGCTGGCGGCCCAGGGCCACACGGTGACATCGGCGGCCCCGCGCTACCCGGCGACGATGGTCCTGGGCATGACGGCCCGCTGGCTGGCGGGCCCGGCGCAGCAGGCCCGCGACTTCGCCTTCGCGGGTCTGCAGAAGCGAACCCGGGCGCACGTCCGAGCCGGGCGGCTGGTGGAGCGGGCGGGCCTGATCCGCTCGCGCACCCGGGACGCGTGGGTCTCGCGCGCGGAGGAGTTCTTCAGGGAGTACGACGTCCTGCTGACGCCGACGCTGTCGCACTGGCCGGTGAAGGCGGGCCGCTGGCACGAGCGGGGGTGGCTGTCGAACGTGCTGCCGTCGACGCGCTTGGCGGGTTTCACGGGACAGTGGAACTTCGCGGGTTATCCGGCGATCACGGTCCCGATGGGCCGCTCGGCGGTGTCGGGGTTGCCGACGTCGGCGCAGCTGGTGGCCCGTCCGGGGGAGGAGCAGATGCTGCTGGGCCTGGCGGCCCAGCTGGAGAAGGCCAACCCCTGGCCCCGGACGGCCCGCAGCTGAAAGCTCTCAGGACCCCGGCTTGCCCGCCGCGGGCGAAAGCGGCTTCGCGCCGTTCCCGTTCGCCGGCTTGGTCGCCGGGCCGTTCGAATTCGCCGGCTTCGCCGCCTGGGGGGCCGCCTTCGGGGCCGCAGCCGGTTTCGGTGCGGGCTTCGGAGCCGGCTTCGGCACCGACGGCTGGACCACCGGGACCACGGGCGCGGCCGGCGTCGTCGCCGACTCGTCGGTGTCGCCGCCCACCAGCTTCGACGCCTGCGGGATCACCGCCTCCTCCGGCAGGGTCGCCAGCTGCGTCTCGCTGCGGTTGAGGATGTCCTCCGCCATCGCCAGGCTCTTGCGCGCCTGCTCGCGGATCTCCGCCAGGCGCTCGACCTTGCGGTTGGCCGCCGTCGTGCGCTGGGCCGCCTGGGTCGTCGCCTCGTCCAGGCGCCGCCTGGCCTCCGCCGTGGCCTCGTCGAGGCGGCGCTTGGCCTCCGCCGTCGCCTCCGCGATCCGGCGCTCGGCCTGGTTCTTGCTCGCCGTGCGCTGGTCCGCCACGTGCTTCTCCAGCGTCGCCCGCTGGGCCGCCATCGACGCCTCGAACTCGCGCTCCAGCTTCCGCCGCTTGCGCTCGGCCTCGTTGTCCAGCAGCTCGCGCCGCTGGGCCGCCTCGACGGTCAGCCGCTGGACCTCCGCGCGCGTCTCGGAAAGCGCGTTCTCGTGCTCCGAGTGCAGCAGGTCGGCCTGCTTGTCCAGCTCCGCGACCAGCTTCGTGTAGCGCTCACGCAGCTTCGTCGACGCCTCCGTCGAGCCCGCCCACGTCTTCTCCGCGGCGGCCTCGGCGCGCTTGATGATCTCGTCCGCGCGGGCCTGCGCGAGCGTGACCGTGCGCTGCATCCGCTCGTCGAGGTCCTCGAGCCGCTCCGGCGGTTTCTTCAGCTCCTCGACGCGGCTCTCGAGCGAGGCGACCTGCTGCCGGGCGGTTTCCGCCTCGCGGGTCGCGGCGGCGGCCTGCGCCACCGCGGCGTCGCGCTCGCCGAGCACCCGGCGCAGCTGGCCTTCGATGTGGTCGAGGTACTGCCGCACCTCGTTGCGGTCGAAGCCGTGCCAGGCCTGGGTGTACTCACGACGGAGGGGGAGGAGGCCGTTGAGGGCGGTTGCGGCGGGGTCGCGCTCAGGAACCATGCGCCCGACCGTACCCGGGCACCCGCCGCCTCCGCCGTCCGGCTTAACGAATCACCAACACGTGTCGCCGTGTCGCCGGAATGGCCGTACCCCGAGAACCCTCAGTCACCAGTGGAACCCGCGCGAAAGCCGCGCCAGCGCCATCGCCGCACGGGACAGGTGTTTCTCGCCACGCCCGATCTTCAGCTCGCCCGAACCGCCCGCCGCGGTCGAATCCGGGAAGATCCGGAAACCCTGGTACGCGACGGCGTCGGTGAGGCCCGGCGTGAGCGTGTAGGCCAGCCCGATCGCCTGCCCGGCCGGCGTCCCGATGTGCTTGGGCCGCTCGACCAGGGCCTTCAGCACCATGTCCGCGGCCTGTTCCGGCGACTTCGTCGGGAACGCGTCGTAGATCTTCGTCGGCCGGATCATCGGCGTGCGCACCAGCGGCATGTGGATGGTGGTGAACGTGATCCCGTCGCCGTGCGTCTCGGTCGCCGCGATCCGCGAGAAGTAGTCCAGCGCCGCCTTCGACGCCGCGTACGCCGAGAAGCGCGGCGCGATGCCCTGCACACCGATCGAGGACACGTTCACGATGTGCCCGAACTTGCGCTCCGACATGTGCGGCAGCACCGCGAGGATCAGCCGGACCGCGCCGAAGTAGTTGATCGCCATCGCGCGCTCGTAGTCGTGCATCCGGTCGTAGGACAGCTTGATCGACCGGCGGATCGACCGGCCGGCGTTGTTGACCAGCATGTCGATCCGGCCGTGCTCGGCCAGCATCGCGTCGACGGCCTTGCGCACCGAGTCCTCGTCGGTCAGGTCCGCCGGGTACACCGACGCCGTGCCGCCGGCGGCGACGATCTCGTCGCGGACCTCCTCCAGCTCGTGCTGGCGGCGCGCCACGAGCAGCGGGATGCCGCCCGCCGCCGCGACCTTCAGCGCCGTCGCCCGGCCGATGCCCGAGGACGCGCCGGTGATGATCACGCGGCGGCCGTCGAGCTCGCCGCGCGGGCCGTGCTTGCGCGCGCGGAACGGGTCGAGGTGCTCGCGCCAGTAGCGCCACAGCGTCGGCGCGTACTCCTCCAGCCGGGGGACGTCCACGCTGCCGGCCAGCGCCTTGCGCGTCTCGGCCGAAGAGAACACCGACGGGAACGCCATCGTGTCGAGCAGCACCGGCGGGATGCCGAACCGCTCCATCACGGCGTCCCGCGCGATGGTGACGCCGGGGATGTGCTCGGTGAGCTTGACCAGCCCGACGATCCGCTTCGAGATGCCCGAGCCCAGCTGCACGGTGATCGTCGGCGCGCCCGCGGCCCGCGCGAAGGCGTTGTACACCGAGACGACCGGCTGCGGCTCGGGGTTGACCAGGTGGAACGCGTGCCCGTCGAGCCCCGGCTTGACCACCAGCTCCAGCAGCGCCTTGGCGACGTAGTCGACCGGCACGATGTTGGTGTCGCCGAGGTCCGGGCCGACGACCGGCAGCACGTCCGGCAGCCCGGAGAGCCGGTTGATCGCCGGGAAGAGGTAGTACGGGCCGTCGATCTTGTCCATCTCGCCGGTCTCGGAGTGCCCGACGACGACGGCGGGCCGGTACACCCGCCACGGCACCCGGTCCTGCTCGCGGACGATCTTCTCGGCCTCGAACTTCGTCCGGTGGTACGGCGTGACCAGCCGCTGCCCGGCGTCGAACATCTCCTCGGTGAACACGCCTTCGTGGTCGCCCGCGACGGCCACCGACGACACGTGGTGCAGGCAGGCCGCGCGCAGGTCCGCGGCGAGGTCGACGACGGCCCGCGTGCCGTCCACATTGGCCTTGACGCTGGCTTCGTCGTCGGCGGTGAGGTCGTAGAGGGCGGCCAGGTGCACGATGTGGTCGACGCTGCCGCGCAGCTGCTCGCGGTCCGCTTCGGACACGCCGAGCAGCGGCTCGCCGAGGTCGCCGGTGACGAGCGTGACGCGGTCGGAGTGCGGCCACTGGTCGACCAGTGCGGCCAGCTTGGCCCGCGAGGACGCGCGCACGACGAGGGCGACGCGGTCGTCGTCGGGGCGGGAGAGGAGCAACCGGGTGAAGTGACGCCCGATCAGTCCGGTCGCCCCGGTCACCAAGAACGTCGCCATCTCACTCACACCTCTCGCTCCGCAGCCCTGACCCTGGGCATTCTGCTGCATGGCGAGAGCGGTGACCACCGTGTCGAAACGTGATGTTACCCACGAGTAACTTATTCGGCCTCCGCGGTGACGACGCGGTTCTCCTCGTAGCCGTCCGCGCCGCCCACCCAGCGGCCGCCGCAGGTCACCAGCACCACGCGGTGCGGGCCGGACGGGCCGAACAGGTAGTCCGCGCGGGCCGGCAGGTCGCTCTTGTGCACGGTGACCAGCTGCGAGATCCGGTACCGCCACGTCTTGCCCGCGGTGTCCACAATGGTCACTTCGGCCCCGATCCTGGCGTTCCACAGCTCGGCGAACGGCCCGGTCGCGCCCCGCCAGTTCACGTGGCCGGCGAAGACGCTCGCCCCGCCCGCCGCGTCGAGGGCGGCGCCCCACCAGGTCGCCTGCCCGAGGTCCGTGGGCACCGGCAGCTCGCCGCCCGGGCCGAGGTCGGTGCGCACCAGCGTCGCCGTCCCGCCGGCGGGCAACCGGAGGGTGTTCGGCCGCTGCGGCGGCGGGGACGGCGGTGGCGCGGCCGGCGACGGCGTCTGCGCCGCCGGAGCCGCGGGAGCGGTGGCCGTCGGGGACGGGGACGGCACCGGGGCCGCGGCTCCGGCCGCGCCCGCGGCGGGCAGCGCCGTGCCGGTCACGACGGCCACCGGCGCCGCGGTGACCACCGGGTAGCCGAACTGCACCGCCAGCACCGCCGCCACGCCGAGGGCGAAGCCGGCGAGCAGCCGGCCCCGTCCCGGCCGCGCCGCGGGCGGATCCGGCCGCCGGGGAGGCTCGTCGTCGGCGACCGCCCAGCCGATGCCCCGGTGCCACTCGTCGACGAACCAGTCCTCGCCCCGCCAGCCGTCGTGCTTCGCCACGCCGTTACCGCCGGGACGCCCGCCGCGCGGCGAACCCGATCAGCCCGGCCGCCAGCAGCACGAGCAGGCCGAGCCCGGCCAGGAGGCCCGGTACGGAATAGCGCGTCTCGACCACGCCGTGCGCCAGGGCGACCGGCTGGTCGCCGGCCGGGATCGCCCGCGGGACTTCGTTGGGCTTGTTCGACACGGTCAGGGCCAGCGTCTCGCCCGGTTTCACGGTGCCGCAGGCCGAAGGCGGGTTCTGCGGGTCGTAGGCGTTCGTGTAACCCGGCGGCGGGCTCGCCTCGACGACGCAGATCTCCTGCGGGGCGCGGAGGCCCTCGACCGTCACCCCGCCGGTCTTGCCGTCGGTGGTGACGACGGCGGGCTTGCCGTCGGCCCCGGTGAGCGGCTTGCCGTCCTGCCCCAGCGCGGCCGACGTCCGGTCGGCGCCGGTGATCCGCAGCACGGCGCCGCCGACGCCCTGGCCGGTGGTCGCGTCCGTCTTGGTCACCTGGACCTTGCCGGGCTTGGCGACGTTGACGACGCCCTGGGCGGTCAGCTCCTTCTCGCCGCCGGTGGAGACGACGCGCTGCTTCGCGGTGTCGATCGGCAGCCGGACGTAGGGCCGGTCGGCCGGCGCCTTCAGCGAGGCCGCCAGCTTCGGCTGGTCGCCGGTCGGGGTCAGCTTCACCGTCACGGTGCCGTCGGCGCCGGTCTTCAGCGTGACGTCCTTCGCGGCGGCCTGCGGGCTCGCGTTGCCCGCGGCGCTGTCCGCCTTCCCGCCGTCGAGGGTGGCGGCGGTCGCCGTCAGCTTCACCTCGACGCCCGGGACGCCCTTGCCGTGGGCGTTCTTCACGGTCGCGGTCCACTCGGCCGCTTCGCCGAGGTGCTGGTCGCCCTTCGGCGCGGTCACCGAAGCGGTCCACGGCCCGCGGTTGGTTTCGGCGTCCGTCCGCAGCCGCTCGACGGCGTCGGCCGCCGCCCCGAGGTCGTTTCCGCGCATGTAGGCGAGGTGCCCGGGCGCGTCGTAGGCGATCTTGGCGGGCGGCAGGCTCGGGTCGAGGTCGGCCGGGGTGCGCGGCGCCGCGGTCCACGAGTGCAGCAGGTGGGCGAGCGCGGTCGCCTCGTCCGGGTTCTTGGTGTCGCCGTAGCGCAGCAGCAGGTACGAGATGTTCGCGGCCTGGTCGGCGGGCAGTTTCGTGCCCCACTTGGTGAGCAGCTCGTCGCCGGGCTTGTACTGCTCGTCGGTGTCCGGCGCCTTGAGCAGGAAGCTCACGCAGAACACCTGCTGCCCGCCGACGACGTACGACCCGAGCCACACCGTTTTCCCGGCGTCGCCGGCCTGGCCGCCGACGCGGTGCCCGATGCCCTCCTGGCTCGCGGCCGAGGCGACGGGTGCGCCGGCGGTCGCGGACAGCGTGGCGAGCAGGGCCGCGGCCACGAGGCCGGTGAGCGCGCGAGCGGCCGCGCGCGGGCGTGATGACCACCCCATGTGTCAATGCTCCTTCGTTGGACGCGCGGCATCGCACGGCGTCTCTGCAGGTCACACGACTGATCAAGTCCCCGACGCGCGTTCGGTGATGATCCGGGCACGCCAGGTGAGCGTTGCGCCACGCGGCAAAACTGTGTACCGCTCTTCGGGTGGCTGTCGCCGAACGGTCGTGACCTTCGTCGCTTACCGTGTCGATCGAGGTCACCGGGGTGCCGCCGGGTAAAGTCGTCTTTACTCGGCGGGAACCGCTGGTCCCCGGCTGTCGTTGAACCCGATGCAGCACGAAAAACGAAGCAGCAGATCCAGGAGGATCAGGTGCGTTCCAGTAGCAACCCGGCGTTCCGCAACCTGCCCGGTGGCGGAACCCAGACGTACGGGCAGTACGGCCCCCCGGTGGGCTTCGAGCAACCCCAGGGCGGCGTGCCCGGGTACGGCCCCGGCCGGGCCGCCTCCGGCGAGGGCGATCGCCCGATGACCGTCGACGACGTCGTCGTCAAGACGGGCATGTCCCTCGGCGTCGCGCTGCTCGTCGGGGTGATCACGGCCATCTGGGCGCGGGTTCAGATCGAGGAGACGGGCCGGATCTCCGGCGCGCTCCTCGGCGCGATGCTCGCCGGCCTCGTCGTCGGGCTCGTCATCTCGCTGGTGATCATCTTCCGCCAGAAGCCGAGCGGCGCCCTGACGCTGACGTACTCGGCGGCCGAAGGCCTGTTCCTCGGCGCGCTGAGCGGGGTGTTCGAGGCGATCTACCAGGGCATCGCGCTGCAGGCCATCGTCGGCACCGCGGGTGTGTTCATCGGCATGCTGGTGGTCTACAAGACCGGCGCGGTGAAGGTCACGCCGAAGCTGACCAAGTGGATCGTCGGCGCCACCGTCGGTGTCGCCATCCTGATGCTGTTCAACCTGATCAGCACGTTCGCCTTCGGCTTCAACCCGCTCCGCGGCGGCGGCACGATGGCCATCATCTTCAGCCTCGTCTGCATCGGCATCGCGGCCTTCAGCTTCCTGCTCGACTTCGACCAGGCGGACCGGATGATCCGCGAGGGCATGCCGTCGAAGTGGGCGTGGTACACCGCGTTCGGCCTGATGACGACGCTGGTCTGGCTGTACCTCGAAATCCTGCGGCTGCTCTCGTACTTCCGGGAGTAACCCTGGCTCACAGTCCCGCAGTGAAGGCGCTCCGTAATCGGCGGGGCGCCTTTTCTGTAGGTAATTCGTGCATTTGTGGACCCCGCTGCGGACCGTGCTCACCCTGCGTGTTTGATGTGCCGGTCGGTTCTTCTCTTCACATGTGTGAGGTTCACAGTGAGCGTTCCCCCTCCGGCCCCCGGGGGCCAGCAGCCGGTGGGTCAGCCCGATCCCTACGGTCCGCCGCCGGGCGGCCAGCCGCAGCAGCCGCAGCCGCCGTACGGCCAGCAGCAGCCGGGTCAGTACGGCCAGGCGCCGCAGGGCCAGCCGGGCCAGTTCGGCCCGCCGCCCGGCCAGTTCCCGCCCGGGCAGTTCCCGGCGGGCCAGCCGGGCTTCCCGCCCGCGCCGCCGGCCCCGCCGAAGCGCTCGAAGGCCAAGGGTCTGATCGTGGGCGGCATCATCGCCGTCGTGGTGATCGCGGTGGCCGTGATCGGGATCGTGAACTTCATGAAGTCGCCGGCCACCTCGAACGCCGGTGACTGCCTCACCATCACCGAGTTCACCCAGGGCGGCGACGACCCGGCGAAGGCCGACTGCAACGACCCGAAGGCGAACGTCAAGATCGCCAAGAAGCTCGAAAGCGCCTCCGACGACTGCCCCGGCGGCTCCGGCGCCGGCTACGACACCTACTCGGTCAGCGGCCGCAGCTCGTACAAGCTGTGCCTGATGATCAACGCGAAGCAGGGCGACTGCCTGGCGAACTTCACGTCCCAGACCAAGGGCTACCTGAAGGTCCCGTGCAGCGACCCGACCAAGGACGGCGAGCTCGTCAAGGTCGTCACGGGCCAGGCCGACAAGAACGTCTGCGAGGGCACCGACGCCACGCGCGTCGCGGTGTACCCGGAGCCGGCCACGACGATGTGCGTCAAGACGAACGAGTAACCACGACATCGAAAAGGCCCCCTCGCCGAGCCGGCGAGGGGGCCTTCTTCGTCACAACGTCAGGAAAGGCGCTCGATGATCAGCGCCATGCCCTGCCCGCCGCCGACGCACATCGTCTCGAGGCCGAACTGCTTGTCGTGGTGCTGCAGGGAGTTGATCAGCGTCGAGGTGATCCGGGCGCCCGTCATGCCGAACGGGTGGCCGACCGCGATCGCGCCGCCGTTGACGTTCAGGCGGTCCAGGTCGATGCCCAGGTCGCGGTAGGACGGGATGACCTGCGCCGCGAACGCCTCGTTGATCTCGACCAGGTCGATGTCGCCGATCGACAGGCCCGCGCGGGACAGCGCCTGCTTGGACGCCTCGACCGGGCCGTAGCCCATGATCTCCGGCGAAAGCCCGGTGACGCCGGTGGACACGATCCGCGCGAGCGGCGTCAGGCCCAGCTCGCGCGCCTTCGTGTCGGACATGACGACCAGCGCCGCCGCGCCGTCGTTGAGCGCGCAGCAGTTGCCCGCCGTGACCCGGCCGTCCGGGCGGAAGACCGGCTTCAGGCCCGAGACGCCTTCGACCGTGACGCCGGCGCGCGGGCCGTCGTCCTTCGAGACGACCGTGCCGTCCGGCAGCGTCACCGGGGTGATGTCCTTGGCCCAGAAGCCGTCCGCGATGGCCTTCTCGGCCAGGTTCTGCGAGCGGACGCCGAACTCGTCCATCTCCTCGCGCGTGACGCCCTTCAGCCGGGCCAGGTTCTCCGCGGTCTGGCCCATCGCGATGTAGACGTCCGGCACGTCGCCGGAAGTGCGCGGGTCGGTCCAGGTGTCGGTGCCCGATTCCGCGGTCGCCTTGGTCCGCGACTCGGCGTCGGCGAACAGCGGGTTGTGCGTGTCGGGCCAGGAGTCCGAGCTGCCCTTGCCGAACCGCGAGACGGTCTCGACGCCGGCCGAGATGAACACGTCGCCCTCGCCGGCCTTGATCGCGTGGAACGCCATCCGGGTGGTCTGCAGGCTGGAGGAGCAGTACCGCGTGATGGTGCAGCCCGGCAGGTGGTCGTAGCCCAGCTCGACGGCGACCGCGCGGCCCATGTTGAACCCGGACTCGCCGCCCGGCAGGCCGCAGCCCAGCATCAGGTCGTCGATGTCGGCCGGGTCCAGCTGCGGCACCTTCGCCAGTGCCGCCTGGACCATCTGCACGGTCAGGTCGTCGGGCCGCAGGCTGACCAGCGAGCCCTTGTTGGCGCGCCCGATCGGCGAACGCGCGGTGGAGACGATGACGGCTTCAGGCATGACGTGACACATCCTCGTATCGCGAGCTAAGCAGTTGCTCACCATACTGCCGGGTACGACGCCCGGGTCAAAGCCGAACGCGACCTGCGCCACTCCTGGCATGATCCGGTGACGTGCCGAACGACCTCGAACGGGTGCTGCGGACCAGGACGATCCTGCTGTGGGGAGCCGGCCTGCTGGTGGTCGCCGCGGTCGCCGCCACCCTGCTGCTGACGCTGCTGGGCGGGGGCCGCCCGGAGGACTCGGCGCGGCTCGACGCGCTGAAGACCGCGGCCAACATCGTCGTCGGCACCGGCGGGGCCGCCGCCCTGCTGCTCGCCGCGCGGCGGCAGCGCTCGGCCGAGCTGGACCTGGTGCAGAAGGACCACGACGCCACCGAGCGCCGCGTCACCGAGATCTACGGCAAGGCCGCCGACCAGCTCGGCAGCGACAAGGCCCCGGTCCGGCTCGCCGGCCTGTACGCCCTCGAACGGCTCGCCACCGGGTACGCCGAGCACCGGCAGACCATCGTCAACGTCCTCTGCGCCTACCTGCGGATGCCGTTCGACGACCCCGAGAAGGACCTCGAGGAGCTGCAGGTCCGCAAGACCGCCCAGCGCATCCTGCTGCTGCACCTGCGGCCCGGCTCGGCGGAGGAGCCGGGCGGGGGGTTCTGGCCGGACGTCGACCTCGACTTCTCCGGGGCGAAACTCGTCGGCCTGACCCTCACGCACTGTTCGATCCGGTCGATCACCTGCTACGGCGCGGGGTTTTTCGGGCTGGCGTCCTTCCGCGGCACCGAATTCCGCACGAAGGCCGACTTCAACCAGGCGACCTTCCACGATCGCGTCGATTTCCGCGGAACCGTTTTCGGCGGCGAAGGCGAAAGTTTCAACGGCGCCGTTTTCGCAGGTCCGGCGGTTTTCGGCACGAAATCGACGGCCCGGCTCGCCGGTGCGGAAGCGAACCCCGGTTTTCCGAGAACGTGGCCGCGGGACTGGGAAGAACGGCCGATCGCCGGCCGCGCCGACCGGGTGGAATTGACACGAAAGGGTGAACCAGGGCAACCCGCGGGCCGATAGGATCGTCGCACCTGAGAAAGGTCGCCGTCACACGGGAGGTGAACTGGCGATGACACCCACCCGGGCCGCTTACTGGCTGTCCATGGCCCTCCGAGGCGGCTGCCGCACGGTCATCAGCGCCGGGCGGGACCTCCGGGACGGGATGACGGCTCAGTGCGCAGCGGCCCTCGGGCCGGAACCGGTGCGGACGAGCGGCTTGGTGGCCGCCTGAGGTCCGGGCCGGACGGCCCGACCTCGCGCTCACTGACCCGGCGTCGCCGACGCGCACCCGGAGTCCCCCCGATCGCGCACGACTGGACAAGCCCGTCGGTCGGCCGTTTAGGCTGGCGGCTGTGGAGTATGCAGAGCACATCGCCGACCTCGTGGGCAACACCCCCCTGGTCAAGCTGAACTCACTGACCAAGGGGCTCAAGCCGCTCGTGCTGGCCAAGGTCGAGTACCTGAACCCGGGTGGCTCGGTCAAGGACCGCATCGCGCTGCGCATGATCGAGGCCGCCGAAGCCTCCGGCGCGCTGCGCCCCGGCGGCACGATCGTCGAGCCGACGTCCGGCAACACCGGTGTCGGGCTGGCCATGGTCGCGCAGCGCAAGGGCTACCAGTGCGTCTTCGTCTGCCCGGACAAGGTCAGCGAGGACAAGCGCAACGTGCTCAAGGCGTACGGCGCCCGCGTCGTGGTGTGCCCGACCGCCGTCGCGCCCGAGCACCCGGACTCCTACTACAACGTCTCCGACCGCCTGGTCCGCGAGATCGACGGCGCCTGGAAGCCCAACCAGTACGCCAACCCGCAGAACCCCGAAAGCCACTACCTCTCCACCGGCCCCGAGCTGTGGAAGCAGACCGAAGGCAAGATCACGCACTTCGTCGCGGGTGTCGGCACAGGCGGCACGATCTCCGGCACCGGCAAGTACCTCAAGGAGGTCAGCGACGGCCGCGTGCAGGTCGTCGGCGCCGACCCGGAGGGCTCGGTCTACTCCGGCGGCAGCGGCCGCCCGTACCTGGTCGAAGGCGTCGGCGAGGACTTCTGGCCGGACACCTACGACCGGAACATCGCGGACGAGATCATCCCGGTCTCCGACGCCGACTCCTTCCAGATCACTCGCCGCCTCGCCCTCGAAGAGGGCCTGCTGGTCGGCGGCTCCTGCGGGATGGCCGTCGCCGCCGCGCTCAAGCTCGCCGAGCGGCTCACCGAGGACGACGTCGTGGTCGTGCTGCTGCCCGACGGCGGCCGCGGCTATCTGACGAAGGTGTTCAACGACACCTGGATGTCCTCCTACGGCTTCCTGCCGCCCGACTCCTCGGGCGCGACGGTCGCCGACGTGCTCACGAAGAAGAGCGGCCACCTGCCGGCGCTGGTGCACTCGCACCCGAACGAGACCGTCGCCGAAGCCGTCGCGATCCTGTCCGAATTCGGCGTCAGCCAGATGCCGGTCGTCAGCGCCGAGCCGCCGGTGATGGCGGCCGAGGTCGTCGGCGCCGTCAACGAGCGCGACCTGCTCGACGCCCTGTTCACCGGCAAGGCGCAGCTGGCCGACCGGCTCGAGCAGCACATGTCCCCGCCGCTGCCGACGATCGGCGGCGGCGAGCAGGTGAGCGCCGCGATGACGGCCCTCGAAGGCGCGGACGGCGCGCTCGTGCTGGTCGACGGCAAGCCCGCCGGGGTCGTCACCCGGCACGACCTGCTGGGGTTCCTCGCCGGTCGCTGAGCAGGAGCTGTGAAAGTACTTGATCGGCTCACCCGGCCGGGGCGTTACGAGCGCCCGGCCGGGTGATCCGATAGCGTGAGCGCGAGTACAGAATTTTCGCGTCCTCGTCAAGGGGGTTCAAGACCCACATGAGTGCACCGCAGCCACCGAACCAGCCGTGGGGTGGCGGCCAGCCACCTCAGGGCCCGCCGAGTGGCCCCCAGCCTCAGCATGACCCGTTCGGCAGCCCGGAGCCGACCCAGGTCGTGCAGCCCGCCCAGCCGGAGGGCGGCTCGCCGTTCGGGGAGACGCCGGAGCCGACCCAGGTCGTCCAGCCGGCCCAGCCGGGGGAGGGCGGGGCGGGCGCGACCCAGGCGATGCCGCCGTTCGACGCGAACGCGACCCAGATGGTGAACCCGGCCGGCGGCGGTGACGCCCCGGTCGCGGACTCGACGCAGCTGGTGCCCCCGGGCTCCCAGCCGCCGGCGATCCCCTACACCCCGCCGCCGAGCGCGGCCGACAACCCGGCCGCGGCGTTCGGCCAGCCGGGTGGTTACGGCCAGCAGCCGGGCGGGTTCGGCCAGCCGGGCCAGCCGGGCCAGCCTGGACAGCCGGGCGGCTTCGGTCAGCAGCCGGGCTTCGGCCAGCCGGGCCAGCCGCCGCAGGGCTTCGGCGCACCCGGGTTCGGTGGCCAGACCGGCTTCGGCGGTCAGCCGCCGCAGTTCGGCGGGCCGGCCGCTGGGGGCAGCCGCCAGCTCTACGGCTACATCGCCGGGGGCCTGGTCGCGCTGTTCGCCCTCATCGCGCTGATCTACTCCTTCGTCTACATGGGCGACGCGAGCGACTACTCGGCGATCTTCGACCGCGCGCCGGACCAGGCGGCGATCGACCGGGTGCTCGACGCGGCCGGCATCGTCGGCCCGGGCACGGTCTGGTTCTACGTGATCATGATCCTGCTGGGCTCGCTGATCTCCCTGGCCGGCGGCGTCGGCCTGGCGCTGGCGGGCCGGCTGGGCGGGATCCGGAAGTTCGTCCCGATCGCGGTCGTCGCGGGTGGTGCGGTGCTCACGCTCTTCGCGCTGCTGCTCAAGATCGGCATCACGCCCAACGCCGAGACGCTCGCGCAGGCGTCGGCGTCGGAGAAGGACACCTTCGGCCTCGGCCTCCCGCCGCTGATCTTCGGCATCCTGATCCTCGTCGTGGGCGTCCTCGCGCTCATCCCGGCCACCGCGCAGTACGCCGGCCTCGGCGGTGGCGGCGGTGCCGCGCCGGGCGGGCCGCAGGGCTTCGGGGGACCGCAGGGCTTCGGCGGCCCGCAGCAGCCGGGCGGCTTCGGCCAGCCGGGGCAGGTCGGTCAGCCAGGGCAGCCGGGTCAGCCGGGCGGGTTCGGGCAGCAGCCGGGCGGCTACGGCCAGCCCGGTCAGCCGCCGCAGGGCTACGGCCAGCCGCCGGCCTACGGCCAGCCGGGCGGCCCCAACCCGGCCAGCGGCGGGTTCCCGCAGCCGTCGAGCGGGGGCTTCCCGCAGCCGGGCCAGCCGCCGCAGCAGCCGGGCGGGTTCGGCCAGCCGGGTCAGCCGCCGCACGGCTACCCGCAGCAGCCCGGCCAGCCGCCGCAGGGCTGGGGCCCGCCGCCGGGCCAGCAGGGCCCGCCGAGCGGCGGGTTCGGCCAGCCCGGCCAGCCGCCGCAGCAGCAGTGGTGACCTGACGCAGCACTCGTGCCCCGGAGCCGGTCGGCTCCGGGGCACGTTGCGTCAACGGCCCGGCACGCAATTGTCCGAAGAGGACAAAAGCGGGGGTAGTGGTTCCCGCGTGATCGCGTGACAGCATTTCTGCCGCTACCGCACAAAAATGATCTTGGGTTCCGCCGTCCGGCCGAATTACCTTATTTTTCCGGCTCCTTTCTCCCCATTCCGGTTAGGGTGGGCGCCGTCGTCCCGCGCTCGGCTGATGGGGGAGTTGTGACCGGTTCGTACGGCCACCCGGTATCGCATTCGCATTCGTATTCACCGACTCGGCCATCCGGCGTAACGGCGGTCCTCGCCGGTGTGCTCGGATTTCCGGCCGCGGTCGCCGCGGGGTACGTGCCGGTGAAGATCTTCCTCGACATGCCGGCGGAATTCAGCCTCGGCGCGCTGCCGTCGTGGGTGCTGGTGGACCTCGCCGGCTACGTCGTCGCGGGCTTGGTGCTGCTGCTCGGTTCGCTGGCGACGCTGTTCCGCGCGACGGCGGGGGCGGTGCTGCTCGGACTGGGTGCGCTGCTGGCCATCGGGGCCCTGCTCACCGAGCCGCTGTCGGTGGGCGTGCCGCCGGCCAGGTTCGCCGACGCGATGTTCACCCACGGCGGGCTGGCCATGGCCGACCGGGTCGGCCTGGCCGCGCTGGCCGTGCTCGTGCTGGTCCTGGCGTTCCTGCCGCCGACGTTCCGCTACCTGCGCTACCGCACGTCCACCGTGCCCGCCCTGTCCGGCGCGTATTCGTCCTCGTCGCGGAGCTGGTGAATGGCGGTCACGGCCCCGGTGAAGTCCCCCGCGGGGACGGCGGTCGCCGCCGGCGTGCTCGCGGTGTTCGGCGGGCTGTGGTTCCTGCTGGGCATCTTCTGGGCGACCCTGGTCCTCGGGTACAGCCAGGTGGACGCCATGGTCCCGGGTCAGATCGCCGACGCGGTGATCGGCCTGCTGCTCCTGCTCGGCGGGGTTTCGCTGCTCGCGCGCGTGGAGGCGGGCCGGGTGGTGTGCCTGGGTGCGGCGGTCCTGGCCCTGATCGCCCCGGTCGTCGACATGGTGCTCCGCTCCCAGCGCATCATCATCTTCGTCGTGGGCGGCCCGACGGGGATCGACGTCCTCGCGCCGCGCGCGATCGTGATGGCGGCGCCGTTCGTGGCGCTGCTGGTGCTCGCGGCCCTGCCGGCCACCCGCCGGTGGACCCGTAACTGAGATCCGTCCCACCTGACGGGAATGTCAGAGCCTCGCCGTACGCTGTGCCCATGGTGGACGACTACTCCGTACTGGGCTTCGAGACGCGCGCGATCCACGCCGGTCAGAAGCCCGACCCCCGCACCGGCGCGGTCATCGTGCCGATCTACCAGACCTCGACCTACGCGCAGGACGGCGTGGGCGGGACCCGCGAGGGCGACTACGAGTACTCGCGCACCGCGAACCCGACCCGGTCGGCGCTCGAAGAGGCGCTGGCCTCGCTGGAAGGCGGCCGGCACGCGCTGGCCTTCGCCTCCGGCATGGCCGCGTCCGACGTGGTGCTGCGCAGTACCCTCCGCCCCGGTGACCACCTCGTGCTCGGCAACGACGCGTACGGCGGCACGTTCCGCCTGATCGACAAGGTGCTCAGCCTCTGGGGCGTCGAGCACACCGTCGCCGACCTGGCGAACCTCGACGAGGTGCGCGCGGCCATCCGCCCCGAGACGAAGCTGGTCTGGTGCGAGTCGCCGACCAACCCGATGCTCGGCATCGCCGACCTCGCGGCGCTGGCCGGGGTCGCGCACGACGCCGGCGCCCGCCTGGTGGTCGACAACACCTTCGCGACGCCGTACCTGCAGAACCCGCTGTCGCTGGGCGCGGACATCGTCCTGCACTCGACGACCAAGTACCTCGGCGGCCACTCCGACGTCGTCGGCGGCGCGATCATCACGAACGAGGACGAGCTGCGCGAGCAGTTCTTCTACCTGCGCAACGCCGCGGGCGCGGTGCCGGGCCCGTTCGACGCGTGGCTGACCCTGCGCGGCATCAAGACGCTGGCCCTGCGCATGGAGCGCCACAGCGACAACGCCGAGAAGATCGTCCAAGCCCTGGTCAAGCACCCGAAGGTGGCGAAGGTCTACTACCCGGGCCTGCCGGAGCACCCGGGCCACGAGACGGCGGCGAAGCAGATGCGCCGCTTCGGCGGAATGGTCTCGTTCAGCCACGCGGACGGCGAGCAGGCGGCCCTGGAGGTGGCGTCGCGCACGAAGCTGTTCATCCTCGCGGAGTCCCTCGGCGGCATCGAGTCCCTGATCGAGCACCCGGGCAAGATGACCCACGCGAGCACGGCGGGCTCGACCCTGCAGGTCCCGGCCGACCTCCTGCGCCTGTCGGTCGGCATCGAAGACGGCCGCGACCTGGTCGCGGACCTCCTGCAGGCCCTGGGCTGATCAACCGGCGTCGAGGCCGCTGCCGTGGAGCCGGATGACCACGCGGCGGCCCTCGACCCTGTTCCCCAGGGACGCGGCCTCGTGTCCCCGAGGTGACCCCAAGGTCAGGGGTTGTAGTTCCCGTGCACGACACCGCCGGTCGCCGGGCCGCGGGTGGCCGGGAGGTTCGAACCGTCGACGCAGCCGCCGACCAGCTCGACGTGGCTGTCGTGGCGGATGTACTGGGCCGGCGCGCCGCACGAGGCGCTGTCCACCGTGAAGTACGCCGCTCCGGTGAGCGCGGCCGCCGAAGCCACGCCGATCACCAGCGGGAGCAGGCCGGCGGAGCGGGTGGCGCGAGCCCGTCGGGCCGGTTCCGCGTCGTTCCCCGTCGCCATGGTTGCTCCTTGTTTACCGCGTGTTGACGCGACCCAGGGTACCCGGCTCACGGTGCCGTCAACCTGTGGAGTTCCTGAGTGGCATAGTCCGGCCCATGGAACTCGTCACCCTCGAGCGGATCCAGGCCGCCCGGGAACTCCTCAAAGGAGTGACCCGGGTGACGCCGATGGAGCACGCGCGCGACCTGCGCCGGCTCCACGGCGGTCCGGTGCACCTGAAGTGCGAAAACCTGCAGCGGACGGGGTCGTTCAAGATCCGCGGCGCCTACACCCGCATCCACGGCCTGACCGAGGCCGAACGCGAGCGGGGCGTCGTCGCGGCCAGCGCCGGCAACCACGCGCAGGGCGTCGCGCTGGCCTCTTCGCTGCTCGGCGCCAAGTCCACCGTCTTCATGCCCCTGCG
Source organism: Amycolatopsis sp. NPDC004625 (assembly GCF_040609695.1). Lineage (NCBI taxonomy): Bacteria > Bacillati > Actinomycetota > Actinomycetes > Pseudonocardiales > Pseudonocardiaceae > Amycolatopsis > Amycolatopsis sp. NPDC004625. Next base: position 10,788 of record NZ_JBEXKX010000008.1, on the reverse strand, counting down.
GGCGCCGCTGCCGAAGCTCGCCGCCACCCGCGGTTACGGCGCCGACGTCCACCTCCACGGCGCCCTCCTCGAAGAGACCCTCCGCGCGGCGATCGAGTTCGGCGAGCAGACCGGTGCCGTGTTCATCCACCCCTTCGACCACCCCGACGTCATCGCCGGCCAGGGCACGGTCGGCCTCGAAATCCTCGAGCAGGTGCCCGGGGTGAAGACCATCCTGGTCGCCACCGGCGGCGGCGGGCTGGTCGGCGGGGTCGCGTCGGCGGTGAAGGCGCTGCGCCCGGACGTCCGCGTCGTCGGCGTCCAGGCCGAGGAAGCGGCCGCGTACCCGCCGTCGCTGGCCGCGGGCGCGCCGGTGCGGCTGAGCCAGACCTCGACCATGGCCGACGGCATCGCGGTCGGCGAGCCCGGCCTGGTCAGCTTCGCCCACGTCGAATCCCTGGTCGACGACGTCGTGACGGTGACCGAGCAGTCCCTTTCCCGGGCCGTGCTGCTCTGCCTGGAACGCCGGAAGCTGGTGGTCGAGCCGGCCGGCGCGGCGACGGTCGCCGCGCTCCTGCAGCACCCGGGCGCGTTCGAGCCCCCGGTCGTGGCCGTCCTTTCCGGCGGCAACGTCGACCCGGTGCTCCTGCTCCAGATCATCCAGCACGGCATGACGGCGGGCGGCCGTTACCTGCGCCTGCACCTGCGCGTCCCGGACCGCCCGGGGTCCCTGGTCGGCGTGCTGAAGTGCGTCAGCGAGCTGGGCGCGAACGTGCTCGACGTCGAGCATTCCCGCATCTCCGGCAGTCTCGACCTCGGCGAGGCCGACATCGTGCTCGCGCTGGAGACCCGCGGCCCCGAGCACTGCAAGGAGGTCGAGGTCGCGCTGACGAACGCGGGCTACACGGTCGTTTAGCTGCTGGTGATGGCGGCCAGGGCCAGGTCCTTGGCCGCTTCGCCGACCTCGGCCGGTGCGGTGAAGCGCCGGGCGCGGAGGTGGGCGACCAGCTCCGGGTCCGGTGGTACGCCGTGCTCCCGCAGGTAGTACGCGACCGCGCCGGGCCACGCCCAGACGCCGTCCGTGCGGAAGTTCAGCGGCACCGCGTCCGCGCGCGAGGGGTCGAACGCGTCGGGCCCGTTGCTGCGGGACGCCAGGATCACCGGGGCCGCGTCCAGGTAGGCGAGCACCTGCGCCACCTCGGCCGGTGGCACGGGCGGCCGCCGGACGAGCGGGCGGCCCGCCGCGTCGACGCCGTCGTGGATGCGGGGCGTCCGGATCCCCTCGGACGGCGCCGGGCCCGCGGCGCGCCGCCGCAGCCACTCCGGGACGTGCTGGTCGGCGCGTGGGAACGCGCGCAGCTCGTCCTGGAAGCCGATCGGCGGCGGTGTGCGCCGCCACTGCGGTTCGCGGTCGAACACGAAGTCCGCGCCGACGCCCTGGACGGCGTCCACAGTCACCACCGCGGCCGGCCAGGTCCCGATCCCCGGCCGGTACATGCCCGCGCGCAGCGCGCCCAGGAGCTGGAGCAGCTCCGCGGGCGGCGGGACCGCGCGGCGCACGCCGTCCTGTCCCGTGACGACGACGTCGGCCTCGATGTGCCGGCCGACCGCCCGGTACTCGGTCCGGATCTGCCGCCAGGTGCCGGGTGGCGCCATCGACGCCAGCCCGTGCCCGATCCGGTTGACGAGCTGCTGCTGCTGGTCCGGGCTCAGTGGCACCGGCGGTGTGGTCATGGTCAGCCCCGCTCCGGCGACGGCGGCCGCGTGGTCGCCTCCGGGAGCTCCTCGGCGGCGCCGTCGGCCAGCAGGTCGGCGAACGGCCGCTCCAGCACGTACGCCGTCCCGCCGCCGGGCTGGTCGTACCAGGCGATGACGGTGCCGGTGACCGCGCGCACGGGCCGCCGCAGGCGGTACACGTGGTAGGTCCACTCGCGGACCTCGTCGGGCTCCGAACGGTGAGGCCATTCGGTCCGCGCGGCGTACGCGGTGTTGCCTGCCGGGTCGCCGTAGCGGTCCACCTCGGTGCCCGGCGGCAGGGTGACCAGGCGTTTCCCGCCGTACATCTGCAGCCCCGCGTCACCGCCGGCGGGCTGGATCGGCCAGTCCGCGGTGGGGCGCCTGGCGTCCGGCGGCAGTTCGCCGCGCAGCGCCGTGCGGTTCAGGTAGAGGTGCCCGGTGAAGTAGCGGGCGGCCGCCGCCGCCGTCGGGAACGTCGCCACGTCGAGGCGCTCGCCGCCCTGGGCCAGGAAGACCGCCCAGCCGTCGCCCTCGTGCACCAGGCACCAGGCGCCGTCGGCGGCCTCGCCGATCCGGTAGGCGGCCGCGGGGATCTCCAGCTCGGCCGCGGCGTCCTCGGCCGCGCGCAGGGCTTCCTTCGTGGCCGTTTCCGGATCCGCCGTCGCGACCGGCGTCGCCGCGGCGCCGGTGGCCTCGGCCAGCCAGTCCGGCAGCGCTTCGCCGGTGCGCGGGAACTGCGCGAGCTCACGGGCGAACTCGGCCACCGGCCGGGTGCCGTCCCAGGCCGGCTCGTCGTCCCACGTGTACGTGTACTCGACGCTCGAATTGAGCGCGACGTGCGCGACGACCTGGAACCAGGTGCCCCGGCCGTCGTGGTACATCGCGGCCCGCAGCTCGGCCAGCAGCTCGGCGACCTCCCGCGGCGGCTCCCACAGGTACAGCCCGCCGTCGGTGGCCCGGCGGACCATCACCGGCAGCTCGGTGTACCCGCCGATCGCCCGGTAGGTCAGCATCACCTGCGTCCAGTCCGGCGGCACGGACAGCGCGACGATGTTCGCGATCTGGTCCCAGTACCAGTTCTGGTCCGGCGGGGCCAGCGGCGGCCGCGGCCGCGCGACCGGCACGTCCTCGGGCACCGGACGGCCGGCTTCGGCCAGCCGCGCGCGCAGCCACGGCTGGATGCGCTCCGGGTCGCGCGGGTAGGCGCCGAGGTCGCGCGCCCAGCCCGCCGGGTCGATCGACGGTGCCCAGTGCGGGTCCCAGTCCAGGTTGAACAGCGTCTGGATGCGCCCGGGCGGGTCGATCAGGTACCGCATCGAGAACCAGGTGCCCTCGCCCGGCACGTAGAACGCGTCGCGCATGCGGCGCACGGCGGGCACCACCCGCTCCGGCACCGCGACCGGCACCTGGCTGCCGTCGGCCAGCAGCACGGTCAGCACGAAGTCCTGGACGTCGACGTTGACCCGGCTCACCAGGTCGATCCGCCGCCATCCCGGCGGCGCGACGTCGACGAGGGCGTTGCCCACTTCGTGCGACTGCTCCCGCCACTGCGAGGCGTCACGAGGCATGAGTGCCGGTCCTTTCCGAGGCCGCGGCGGGGCGCATCAGGGCGTCCCGGCCGGGGTGTTGGTGAAGCTGCGCAGGTGGACGCTCCGGTGGCCGGCGGCGTCCACTTCGACCCACCGTACTTGGATGGTGTGCGGCACCAGATCGCCGTCGTGCCGCAGCGGGAACACGTCGATCCCGTCGATCCCGCCGCCCTTGCGGAGGTGCTCGGCGAGGTCGGATTCGAACGCGTACCAGTGGTCGCGGCCGGCCTGGTTCGGCCAGCCCTGGTTCTGCGGCCGCCACTGGGACATCATGTTGACCAGCTCGCCGGGGCCGCGGAACTGGTTGCCGGCGATGTGCCCGCCGTCGTAGAGGCCCATGCCCGCGCCCAGCCGGCCCGACTGGCCCTGCGCCGTGCCGTCCCGCCGCAGGAACTCGTGCTCGGGCGCGAGTTCCGGGTTGGCCGAGTGACCGTGCACGGTCTGCGCCGGGCCGCCGGTGACCTCGGGGCCGGTCTGGTAGGTGAACCGCCCCTCGTCCACGTGGTAGACCATGTTCGGCGCCGGGTTGTTGAGGTCCGGGTGGTGCGGCCGGAAGGTCTCGACCACCGCGACCCGCCCGTGCTCGTCGGTCCAGTACACCGACCTCGCCTGGTCGATCGTCTTGTCGCCGTCCCGGTATTCGCTGTGCACGACGTACTTGGAGTTCGGCTCGAGCTTCGGGCTGCCGTCGGGGTTCTTCGGCTGCGCGTCGAGGAAGGACTTACCCTTGGGCAGGTCCACGTCGTGCTGCGTCGCGCCGCGGAACCGGTCCGGGTCCCGGACGCCTTCCGGCACCTCCGCCTTCGGATCGATCCCCTGGCGCAGGTGGACTTCGGCGTCACGCGGGACGAACGCCGGGTTGTCGATGCCCTTCCAGTCCGGGTTGGTCCGCGCGATCCGGCCCGAGTCGACCTCCGCCCACCGCACGTGGCCCTCGGCGTCGGTGTAGAAGGTGCCGCGGTGGACGCCCTTCTTGTCGACGACCTCGTACTTGGTGTGCGGGTCGTAGGGGCCGCCCTCGGCGAACGAGCTCTTCGGCCCGGGCGCGCGCGGGTCGTCGGCCTTGATCGGGACGGCCGGGCCGTCGAAGTCCGGCCGGTGGTACTGCACCGAGGGGTGCGGCACGCCGTCCGCGTCGGTGTGGAAGGTCTGGTGGTGCCCGTCGATCTCCACCCGGTAGGTGGTGTCCGGGTGCGGGTGCACGACGTCGGGGTTCGGGTGGTAGTCCGGGTTCGGCTTGAACGCCGGGTCCGCCAGCCCGGTGGGGATCCGCGGCGGCACGTTCGGGTGCGCCGCGTCGATGTGCGTGACCCGGCCGGTGCCGTCGGTGTGGTAGGTGCCGCGCGGGTTCCCGTCGGCGTCGACCACCTGGTACGACCGGTTCGGCTGCAGCGGCTGGTCGGCCGGGAAGCGTTCCCCGGCGTGCGGCGGCCGCGGCGCGTCCGGGTGCGTGCTGCCCGGCCCGACCGGCACGTGCTCGCCGCCGGTCGGGGTGAAGTCCGTGCCGTGCTGCGGGTTCCGCCGGACCTCGGCCTGCCGCTGCGGATCGGTGAGGTCGTGTTCCTGCTGCCGCGACAGCGGGTTCCGGTCCTCCGGCACGTGCCGCGGCGGGGCGTCGGGGTCCGCGTCGGGTGCGGGGTTGTGGCGCTGACGCGTGTCGTCGTCACCGCGGTGCCGGGCACTGCCGGCGTCGACGTCGTGCGGATCGTGGTGCCGCGTGTCGGGCGCGAACCCGCTGTCCCCGGCGGCGTGCGTGGAACCGTCGGGGTGGTGGACGCTCCACTCGCCGTCCGGCGGGATCCGCGGCCGCATCTTCCCGTCGGGCCCGATCTCGTAGTCGGACGAGAAGACCCGCCCGTGCGAGTCGGTCCACGCGGGCTTGCTGGGCGCGAGGACTTCGGTGTCGAGTTCGCGCGACAGCCGGTGCGCGAAGTCGTTCGAGCTCGCATCGCACCCGATGAGACGAACGGGCCGGCCGTCGTAGTCCCCGTTGCGGCGCAGCACTTCGGCGAACTCTTCGGGCGTGTAGAGGCGATCGCCGATCCGGGCGTGGCCATCGGGCGTGACGTGCACGTCGACGGTGTAGCGGCCGTCGGGATCGGGCTGGACGCGGTGCGGCAGATCGCCCATGTCGGGGTCGCCGGCGTGGTAGGAGCTGCCCGAGGGGGTGCTTTCGGCGTGCCGGGCGTTGACCTCGTCCGGGGGGAGGGGGTCGTGGGGGGTCGGGGCGTCGGGGTCGGGGGGTGTGTGGTCGTGCGGGGTGCCGCCGTCGGGGGCGTGGTCGGGGGTGCCCGGGTGGGTGCCGGGGGAGTCGGGGCCGTGGGTGCCGGGGTGGGTGGGTGCGGGGCCGCCGCTGGGCCGGGTGTCGGGGCCGTGCGTGCTGCCGGGGCCGGAGTTACCGGGGCGGCTGCCGGGGCCGTGGGTGCTTGGTGTGGGGCTGCCGGGCCGGGTGTCCGGACCGTGGGTGCTGCCGGGGCCGGTGTTGCCGGGCCGGGTGTCGGGGCCGTGCGTGCTCGGGGTGGGGCCGCCGGGGCGGGCATCGGGGCCGCGAGTGCCGGGGCCGAAGCCGCCGCGGGCTGCGGGGGCGGGCGTGTCGGGTGTGCGCGGGCGGCCGGCGGGGAGGTCGCCGCCGGTGCGGGGCCGGGCGGACGGGTCGACGTGCGGGGTCGAGGCCCCGGGGCTGCCCGAGGTGCCGGTCCAGCCACCACCCCCGCCACCGGAACGCGGCGAACCACCACCGGCACCCCCCGTGGGAGCACCACCACCGGCAGGCGGCATGCCACCACCCATCGCCGGCTGGCCCCCCTGCGGCGGAACACCATCCCCGCCCCCACGCGGCGACGGCACGGAAGTACCGGGCTCACCGGTCCGCGGAGCGGTGGGAGCGGTCCCACTGGCCGAGGTGGAACCATCGACCCGCGGCGGCGCGGCACTGCTCGGGGTATCGCCACCGGAGTGCGCCCCCGTCCCACCGGCCGACGAACCGGAGTGCGCGGGAGCACCCCCCTCGGCACGACCGGGCGCGGGACCGCCGCCATCGGCATGCCCGGGTGCCCCGGAGTGCGCGGGAGCAGAACTGGCGTCGCCGACGTGCGACGGCGGGGCATCCCCGCCGCGGGTGGGCGCGGGGCCGCTGTCGCTGACGTGCGACGGCGGGGCATCCCCGCCGCGGGTGGGCGCGGGGCCGGTGTCGCTGACGTGCGACGGCGGGGCATCCCCGCCGCGGGTGGGCGCGGGGCCGGTGTCGCCAACGTGCGACGGCGGCGCATCCCCACCTCGGGCGGGCGCGGGACCGGTGTCGCCAATGTGCGACGGCGGCGCATCCCCACCCCGGGTCGCCGCGGGGCCGCTGTCGCCAACCTGCGACGGCGACCGGGTCGGCGCAGGGCTGGTGTCGCCCGAATGCGACGGTGCACTGCCCCCGGCCCGCGCCGGGTCACCGTCGCCGACATGCGACGGTGCGCTGCCTCCGGCCCGCGCGGGGTCACCGTCGCCGACATGCGACGGTGAGCTGCCTCCGGCCTGGTTCGGCGCGGGACCGCTGTCCCCCGGAGCCGAGCTGTCCCCGGAACGCCCCGGCGAAGAGGCAGCCTCACCGCCATCACCCGAGCGAGCCCCGGAGGAACTGCCGTCCGCCGACCCCTCGTCCCCGTGCGACGGAGCATCGTCCGCGTGCGAAGCCGAGCCGGAATCCCCGTCCGCGGAACCGCCTTCCCCGCCGTGGGCGCGGGCGTGGACCCCGCCGCCCTCCTTCGGGATCTTCCGGACGAACCCGCCCTCCTTGACCTTCAGCCCGTCCAGCCCGCTGACCTTGCCCAGCACCTTGCCGAAGACCTTCGCGATCTTCTCGAACAGGTCCACCAGCTTCGACAGCAGCGGCGACACTTTCCGGATCGTGTCGGTCAGCTTCTTGAGCAGCTCCCCGATCTTCTTGCCCCACTTGGCGATCGCCGCCGTCGCCTGGGCCACCACCACCGGCGTGCCGAAGCCGAGGCTGAACACCTCCTCCATCACCCACGCGACCAGCTTGCCGACCAGGTCCGCGATCAGCTGCCGCACGGTCTCCCGCACGAACGAGACGACCTGGCCCATGATCATCGTGACCGTGCTGATCGCCCCGGCCACCGTCGCCGCGCCCGACAGGGCGTCCGAGTGCTCGGCCGCGAACTTGCGGTAGGCGTCCGCGCCCGCGCCGGTCCAGCCCGTCGTGCCGTTCTTGACCGCGTTGTCGAAGTCCGTCTTGCGCTCGCCGAGCGCCTTCGAAACGTTGCCCCAGGTGTCCGCATAGGACTGGATCACCGGCGGATTGCCCGCCACCGAGTCCAGCATGTCCTTCAACGGCTGCACGTGCTCCATCAGGAACGACGCCACCGACGACATCAGGTACCCGAACGGGTCGATCGCCGCGCCGGCGATCTCCCCGGCCAGGGACAGCATCCCGAGACCGCCGGAGACCCAGTCGCCGTCCTTGATGCCGTTGAACGCGTCCATCGACGACTCGGCGATGCCGATGCCGCCCGCCCAGCCGTAGTCGCCGTTGCCCGCCGTGAACGCGCCCGGCCCGTCCGGGTCCTTCTTGGCGTCGACGACGAGCGGGTTGCCCTCCGGCATCAGGCACCGTCCACGGACTTGTTCAGGTCGTCGGCGACGCCGCCTTCGTACGTCCGGTAGGCCGCCGCGGCCTCGCGCACCTTGCCGGAGACGGCCGTCATCGCCTGCACGGCGTCCTTCAGCGCGTCGATCCCGTACTGCTCCACCGGGTCGAGCAGCATCCGGAACGGCTGGCAGAGGATGCCGTACGCGTCGGTCGGCATGCTCACCTGGTTCGCCGCGTCGACGGCCTGCTGCAGCCCGTCACCGATGGCGTCGAGCTGCTTCGCGTGCGCCGTCAGGTCGGTGCTGAGTTCCACATCCGTCATCGGTTTCCCCCTCAGGAAAGAATCGGACCGCCGAAGTCGTCGTCATCGTCGTCGACCGGACGCCGGCGCCGCGGCTGCTGCGGCGGGGCGGGCGGCGCGGACGGCGGCGGGGTGCGTGGCGGCTCGTCGGTGTCCTCCGGCAGGAACCGGCGGACGCGGTCGGGTTCCGGGAACGCCGGCTCGGGCTCGGGCGGCGGCGCCGGGAACGTGCTCTGCGCCTCCCGGACGATCTCCGCCGCGGCCTGGTCGCCGGTGCCGGTCGTCTCGGTCATGGCCTGCTGCAGCAGCTCGGGGATCCGCGCCTGCGCCCGCTGCACCAGCTGCATGACCTGCGCCGACACCTCGGCCATCCGCTTCCCGGCCGCGGTTTCGGCGATGACGAGGTTCTTCAGCAGCCCGCGCGAGTCGATCGTCACCTGGACGGTGCCGTCCTTCGACCGCTCGGTGACCGTCTGGCCCTGCATGCGATCGGCCAGCGCCTGGTACCGGGCGGCGTTGTCCTCGAGCCGCTTGGTCCAGTTGTCGATCATCGCGTCGCTGGCGTCGATGCTGTCCGGCATCACGGCCCCTTCTCTCTGCTTCCCTGCACTGACGGATCCCGGGGCTCGTCGGTTCCCCGGAAACGCCAAAGGCCACCATAGGGGACCTGGCGGTTCCCGATGGTGGCCTTCGCCGAGATGTGTCAGAGGTTGCCGCGGCGCTCCTGCTCACGCTCGATGGCCTCGAACAGGGCCTTGAAGTTCCCCTTGCCGAAACCGAGCGAGCCGTGCCGCTCGATCAGCTCGTAGAACACGGTCGGCCGGTCGCCGATCGGCTTGGTGAAGATCTGCAGCAGGTAGCCGTCCTCGTCGCGGTCGACCAGGATGCTGTGCTCCTTGAGCGTCTCGATCGACACGCGGACGTTGCCGATCCGGGCGCGCAGCTCCGGGTCGTCGTAGTAGGAGTCCGGGGTGTCGAGGAACTCGACGCCGGCGGCGCGCATCGCGGTGACGGTGGCGATGATGTCGTTGGTGGCCAGCGCGATGTGCTGGCAGCCCGCGCCGCCGTAGAACTCGAGGTACTCGTCGATCTGCGACTTCTTCTTCGCCACCGCGGGCTCGTTCAGCGGGAACTTGACCCGGTGGTTGCCGTTCGAGACGACCTTGCTCATCAGCGCCGAGTACTCGGTCGCGATGTCGTCGCCGACGAACTCCGCCATGTTCACGAATCCCATGACGCGGTGGTACCAGTCGACCCAGTAGTCCATCTTGCCGAGCTCGACGTTGCCGACGCAGTGGTCGACGGCCTGGAACAGCCGCTTCGGCGCGCCTTCCGGCCGCTTGATCGTGCTCTCGCGCGGCTCGTAGCCGGGCAGGTAGACGCCGGTGTAGCGCGACCGGTCGACCAGGGAGTGGCGGGTCTCGCCGTAGGTCGCGATCGCGGCCACGCGGACCGTGCCGTGCTCGTCGGAGACGTCGTGCGGCTCTTCGAGGATGGTCGCGCCCTGCGCGCGGGCGTGCTCGACGCACTTGTCGACGTCGGTGGTCTCCAGCGCCAGGTCGATGACGCCGTCGCCGTGCTTGCGGTGGTGGTCCAGCAGCGGCGAGCCCGGCTGCACGCCGCCGGTGATGACGAACCGGGCCGAGCCGGACTTCAGCACGTAGGACTTGCGCTCGAAGACGCCGGTCTCGGGACCGGAGTACGCGACGAGCTGCATCCCGAACGCGATCTGGTAGTACCAGGCGGTCTGGGTGGCGTTGCCGGCGATGAACACCACCGCGTCCATGGCCTTGACCGGGAACGGGTCGGTCGAGGCGTCGTGGTCCACGAGCCCGACGAGCTGACGCAGCTGGTCGTAGCTGACGTCGTCGAGTGCACCCTGGGGTTCGGCAGTCTGGGTCATACCTCGAAGGATCAACCCAGCGAGGCAAGATGAGCAATGGTCTCTGATTTTACTGGACAATCTGACCAGCTACTGGCCGTCATCGGCGGTCATCGTGGACAATCTGTGCATGTCCGAGAACCTCGATGCGCTGGATGCGCGACTGCTGTTGCTGCTCACGGACTCGCCGCGCCTCGGCGTGCTCGAGTGCGCCCGCCGGCTCGGGGTGGCGCGCGGAACGGTCCAGGCCCGCCTGGACCGCCTGACCGAGCGCGGCATCCTCGGCGGCTTCCCGCCGGAGCTGGACCTGGCGGCGATGGGCTACGGCCTGACGGCGTTCGCGGTGCTGGAGATCGCCCAGGGCCGCCGCACGGAGGTCGCGAAGGCGCTGGCGGCGATCGACGAGGTCTGCGAGGTCCACGCGACAACCGGCCAGGGTGACCTGTTCGTCCGCATGGTCGCGCGCGGCAACGACGACCTGCAGCGGGTGATCGACGAGGTGGTCGGGGTGCCGGACGTCCTGCGCACGTCGACGTCGATCGCGTTGTCGACGCCGGTGCCACCGCGCGTCCGCCCCCTCCTCGAACGCACGGCCCGGGGGGGGGGGGTGGGGTGGGGGTGCGTGCGGCGGGCCAAAACCAACAAGACGCGCTCCCCGTCGGGGCGCGGCTCGACCGCGACTTGCGCGCGGGGGCGGGCGAAC
>NZ_JBEXKX010000007.1:94316-277485 GCF_040609695.1 Amycolatopsis sp. NPDC004625 | reverse complement strand
TGATCTTCGTGGCGTCGATGGCCGTGCACATGCTGCGGATCTTCTTCACCGGTGCGTTCCGGCGCCCGCGTGAGGCGAACTGGGTGATCGGCGGGTTGCTGCTGATCCTGGGCTGTTTCGAGGGGTTCTTCGGGTATTCGCTGCCGGATGACCTGCTCTCGGGTACCGGGATCCGGGCGACGCTGTCGGGGATCGTGCTGTCGGTGCCGGTGGCCGGGACGTGGATCCACTGGGCGCTCTTCGGTGGGGAGTTCCCGGGTGATCAGATCATCCCGCGGTTGTACACGCTGCACATCCTGTTGCTGCCGGGGATCATGCTGGCGCTGGTCGGGGCGCACCTGGCGCTGGTGTGGTATCAGAAGCACACCCAGTTCCCGGGGGTGCGGCGCAAGGAGAGCAACGTGGTCGGGGTGCGGATCATGCCGTACTTCGCGCTCAAGGGCGGGGCGTTCTTCACCCTGGTCGTGGGGGTCCTGGCGTTGATGTCGGGGTTGTTCCAGATCAACCCGGTGTGGAACTTCGGCCCCTACAACCCCTCCCAGGTCTCCGCCGGTTCCCAGCCCGACTGGTACATGGGGTGGGCCGACGGGCTGCTGCGCGTGTGGCCGCCGTGGGAGCTCTACGTCGGCGACCACACCGTGCCGCCGGTGTTCTTCGCCGGTGCGATCGGCATCGCCGTGCTCGTGACGCTCCTGCTGAGCTACCCGTTCATCGAGCGGAAGCTGTCCGGGGACACCGCGCACCACAACCTGCTGCAGCGACCCCGGGACGTCCCGGTCCGCACGTCCATCGGGGCGATGGCGATCGTGTTCTTCCTCGTGCTCACCCTGTCCAGCTTCAACGACATCCTCGCCGTCCAGTTCGACGTCTCCCTCAACGCGATGACGTGGGCGGGCCGGATCGGGCTGCTCGTCGGGCCGCCGCTGGCCTACTTCGTCACCTACCGCATCTGCCTGGGCCTGCAGCGGGCCGACCGCGAGGTGCTGGAGCACGGCGTCGAAACGGGCATCATCCGGCGGCTGCCGCACGGGGAGTTCATCGAGATCCACCAGCCGCTCGCCGCCACCCCGCTCGAGTACCAGGGCGCGCCCGTGCCGAAGAAGATGAACAAGCTGGGCTCGGCCGGGCAGCCCGTTCCCGGCTCGCTGCTGACCCCGGACCCGCCCGCGGAAACCCGTGCCCTGGACCGGGGACGGCGATGACCGCGGTGGGGCCGCGGCTCGCCGGGGCCGGTGCCGCCCTCACGGCCGTGCTGTCGGCGGCCGCCACGGCGGACAGCTTCACCTGGCTGCCCTTCGGCTGGCCGGCCTTCGGCGCGGCGGTGGCCCTCGGCCTCCACGCGGCGCTGGCACTGACCATTGTGGACACCCGGGACGAGCGGCTGCGGCGCACGGCGATCACCGTCGCGGCGCTGCTCGCCGTGTTCCTCGTCGCCGGCTCGGCCTGGGCGGCACTGGTCCGCTTCCCCGGTGATGCGCCGGCGGTGCTGCTTTCCTTCGTGCAGAACACCATCGGGCCGCTGGCCGTCGCGTGTGCCCGGTTCGGCGGCGCCCCGAGCCCGGTCACCCGCCGAAGGCCGCCAAGGCGCCGGAAAACGACGGCGGCAGCGGCTCGCCGACCGTCGGCAGACCGCGCCAGCCCGGGCCCGCCGGGCGCACCGGGATCCCCTCGGCGTGCAGGGTGTGCAGGGTCCGGACATCCGCGGACGGCGACGTCATCGACCACACCACCACCGCGCTCGGGGCGTGCCGGGCCGCCACCACCCGCAGGACGTCGATCGACACCAGGCCGCTGAGGAACATCGACGGCGCACCGTCGTCGCCCAGGGCCGCGCTGAGCACCTTGACCGGCAGCTCGTGGCGTTCCGCCGGCCCGCAGACGAACAGCACGGGCCCCCGGCCGGCCCGGGCGGGCACCGGCGTCCGCAACCGGTCCAACGCCGCCGAAGCCGCGGCGGCGAGCGCCCACTCCGCGGCCATCGCGTTGCGGTCGCCCGCCTTCGCCCAGCGCTCCCCGATCACGCGCAGGACCGGCGCGACGACCTCGGTCCACGACTTCGCCACCCCGAGGCTGGTGAGGGCCTCGTCGACCAGGCCGCCCATGGTGGCCACGTCGAGCAGTTCGGCGGCCTCGGCGATCCGCTTCCGCCGCCGCTCGACGGTGGTTTCCGCCGCCGACCGCGAAAGCACCAGCCGGGCGGCTTCCCGCGCGCGCGTGCCCTGCGCCTGCAGCGCCCGCATCCGCCGCAACCGTTCGACGTCTTCGGCCGTGTACCGGCGGCGGCCGTTTTCCTCCCGGTCCGAGGCGCCGATGCCGTACCGCTGTTCCCACGTCCGCAGGGTGACCTGCGAGACGCCGAGCGCCCGGGCGACCTCACTCGAGCTGAGCGACCGCGGTTCGGGAGTGCTGCTCATGCGGTCTCCTCGGGTTTTGCACGGATTTTGCATCACGGTACGCCCAAGATCGGCCGACAGCCGCCCGGACACTTCGATCACCCGCGACGCAGATTCGCGCGGTTGACACCGGCGACGGCCTTGCCCCAGCCTTGTTGGCACACCGTCAGCAAGGACGGGGTGAGCCGGCAGGAGGTCCCGGTGGCAGACGATGGCCCGATTTCCCTGCGCCGCCGGCTCACCGGGCTGGCACGGCCCGTCCGGCCGTCGGCGGGCCTTTCGTGGCAGCCCGACCTGCCCGCCGGCCGCATGCTGACGCTGCCGGGCCGGGGCCGTGTGTTCGTCCGCGACAACCTGTCCGGCGGTTCGCGGCCGGGCCTGCCGGTCCTGCTGCTCCACGGCTGGACCCTGTCCCTGGACAGCAATTTCTTCGGCCTGCTGCCGGACCTGGCGTCCCGGTACCCGTTCGCGGGGTTCGACCAGCGCGGTCACGGCCGCACCCGGCTCGACGCCCGGACCTTCACGATCCCGGATCTGGCCGAGGACGCCGTGGCCGTCCTCGACGCGCTGGGCATCGGGAAAGCCGTCGTCTGCGGGTTCTCCCTCGGCGGCCCGGTGGGGCTGCAGCTGGCCGTCACCCGGCCGGACCGCGTCGCCGGGCTGGTGCTGTCGGCCGGCGCGCTGAACTACGCCCAGTCCCGGCGCGACCGCGTGTTCTGGCGGACCCTCGCCGCGAGCCGGCCGCTGACCCGCTTCGGCGCGGGAACGTCGGTGGCCGCGCGGTACTTCGGTGCGAACCGGCGCGTCCCGGACTTCGAATCCCGGTGGCCGTGGCTGCACCGCGAACTCGCGCGGGTGCCGTTGTCCCACCACCTGGCCACGGGCCGCGCGGTGGCCGGCTACGACCTGCGCGGCCGGCTGGCTCCCCTGAACGGAACACCGGCCACGGTGATCGTCACCGAAGCCGACGCGGTCTGCCCACCGCACCGGCAACGCCAGCTCGCCGCCCAGCTCAGCGCCACCACCGTCGCGGTCCCGTTCGACCACGACTTCCCGGTCGCCCGGCCGGCGGAGTTCGGCGCCGCGATGCTCCGGGCCGTCGACGAAATCCAGGCCGGTCCGAAGTGAAGGCGTGGCGCCGGTTCCGCGGACCGCCCGACGGGCCTTCGGCCGCCGGTCTGGCGGCCCTGCGCGTCCTCGAAGGGGATCCGAAGCTGCCCGGCCGGATTCGCGACCAGGTGCGCCGGCAGCTGCGCCGAGTCGTTCAGTCCTCCAGGCCCGTGTACTCCAGGTCCAGCAGCCGCTGGATGCGCCGCCGGGTGCCGTCGGTGATTTCGCCCGCCTCGAACAGCCGGGCCAGCTCGGCCGCTTCGACGTCGATCAGCTCGCGCCGCAGGGCCCGGTAGTCGACGCCGCGCACCCAGTCCGTCGCTTCCTCGTCGGTGTCGCCGCGTAGGTGGTCCAGCCGCGCCTGCCGGCTCGCCCGCAGCCGGTCGACGGCGAACGCCGGCGCGGACTCGGTCTCCGCCAGGTGGTCCAGGTGGCTCAGCCCGGCTTCGGTGAGCTTCCGGCGCGCGGTGCCGTACTCCGTCCGCAGGTCGGCCGGGTCGAGCGCGATTCCCGCCCGGCGGACCAGCGGCGCCAGCGTGAAGCCCTGGACCACGAGCGTCAGCACGATCACCGCCGTGGTCAGCAGCAGGACGAGGTCGCGCGCGGGCAGTGCGGAGCCGTCCAGCGTCGCCACCGGCAGGGACAGCGCCGCCGCCAGCGGCACGACCCCCCGCGCGCCCGCCCACGAAACGACCGCGGGCACCTGCCACGAAACCCGGCCGGCTTCCCGGCGCTGCCGCAGCGCCGAGAGCACGAACACCAGCAGCAGCCGCGCCAGCAGCAGCGTCGCCGCGATCGCCACCGCCTGCAGCAGCCACCACGCCCCGCCGCCGGCCACCCGGCGCACCAGGGCGGGCAGCTGCAGCCCGATCAGGCCGAACACGACGCTCTCCAGCAGGAACACCACGGTCTGGTACACCGCGCCGACCTGCAGCCGGATCCGCGCCGTCGTCAGCCGTTCGGCCTGGGTCCCGAGGATCACGCTCGCCACCACGACCGCGGTCACCCCGGAGCCGCCGACGGACTCCGCGACGACGTACCCCGCATACGGCGTGACCAAGGAGATCACCGTCTCCAGCACCGGGTCCTCGGTGCGCCGCCGGATCAGGAACGCGCCGAGGGCCGTGAGCACCCCGACCGCCACCCCGCCGCCGGCGAGCACCGCGAACTCCGAGAGCGTCCGGCCCCAGGACGCGGCCCCGCCGGCGACGGCCAGGAACAGCGCCACCCGGAACAGCAGCAGGCTGGTCGCGTCGTTGAACAGGCTCTCGGCCTGGATCAGCGCCTGCACCCGCGGCGGCAGCGCGAGGCGCCGCGCGAGCGCCGTCACGGCCACCGGGTCGGTGCTCGCCAGCACCGCGCCCAGCACGAACGCCATGCCGACCGGCAACGGCGTCACCGCGACCGCGACCCCGATCACCGCCGCGGCCGACAGCAGCACCAGCCCGACCGACAGCACCGCGACCGGACGGCCGACCGCCCGCAGGTCCCGCCACGGCAGCTCCTCCCCCGCCGCGAACAGCAGCGGGGGCAGCACGACCAGGCTGATCACGTCCGGGGTCACCGCCACGGCGGGGACGCCGGGCACCAGCCCGACGACGACCCCGGCGACGACGAGCAGCGACGGCGCCGGGACGCGCAGCCGTCGCGCGAAGGTGGCCACCACGGTCGCCACGACAACGAGGAACAAGACGGTTTCGACCCCGCGCATCAGCCGGTCCTCCCGATCCGAATCCGGATGCCGACCAGACTTCCCGGCGCGCCGGGGCCAGCCTACGCGACGCGCCCGGGCGCGGCCCGTCCGAAGTCGCCCGCCCCTGGCCAGTGTCGTTGACGGGACTCTGACGACCAGCCCCGGGACGTTTGCGCAATCCCTACGCCGGCGCCCGTATCTTGACGTTTTCCGTACGCCGGTCGCCCGTCCCGGGAGGCACGCTGCGGGTGTGCCGGCACCCACGTCATGGCTCAAACGGCTGGTACTCGGGCGGCCGTTCCGGAGCGACACCCTCGGCGAAACGCTGCTGCCGAAGTGGCTCGCGCTGCCCATCTTCGCCAGCGATCCGCTGTCTTCGGTCGCCTACGCGACCCAGGAGATCCTGCTGATCCTGTCGCTCGGCGGGCTCGCCTACCTCACGCTGGCGCCGTGGGTGGGGCTGGCGGTGGCGGTGCTGCTCACCGTCGTCGTGATCTCCTACCGCCAGGTCGTGAAGGCCTACCCCAGCGGTGGCGGCTCCTACGAGGTCGCTTCCCGCAACCTCGGCAGCCGTGCCGGGCTGGTCGTCGCCGGTGCCCTGATGGTCGACTACATCATGACCGTCGCGGTCTCGGTCGCGTCCGGAGTGGACAACATCATTTCGGCCGTCCCGGAGCTCGACGACCACCGGATCGCGCTCAACATCGGCTTCGTCGTCCTGCTGATGGCGATGAACCTGCGGGGCATCCGCGAGTCCGGCCGGGCGTTCGCCGCGCCGACGTACCTGTTCATCGCGTCGGTCCTGCTGCTGATCGTCGCCGGGCTGGGCCGCGCCCTCACCGGGCACCCTCCGGTCGCCGAAAGCGCGGGGTACGGCGTCCGGCCGGAACAGGTCGGCCTGACCGGGTTCGCCCTGGTCTTCCTGCTGCTGCGGTCGTTCGCCTCCGGCTGCACCGCGCTGACCGGGGTCGAGGCGATCTCCAACGGCGTGCCGGCGTTCCGGAAGCCGAAGGCGCTGAACGCGGCCCGCACGATGACCGCCATGGGCACCGTCGCCGTCGTGATGTTCGGCGGCATCACCGCGCTGGCCCTGATCAGCAAGGTGCACATCGCGGAGAACACCTGCGACCTGACCGGGTTCGCCGGCGACTGCCGCAGCGACCCGCAGCGCACGGTCATCAGCCAGATCGGCGCCGCGGTGTTCGGCGGCGACCACACCGTGCTGTTCTACGTGCTGCAGGCCGCCACCGCCCTCGTCCTCGTGCTGGCCGCGAACACCGCGTTCAACGGGTTCCCGCTGCTGGCCTCGATCCTCGCCCGGGACCGCTACCTGCCCCGGCAGCTGCACACCCGCGGCGACCGGCTGGCCTTCTCCAACGGCATCATCGCGCTGTCGCTGGTCGCCGCCGTCCTGATCTTCGCCTTCGACGGCTCCACCACCCGGCTCATCCAGCTCTACATCCTCGGCGTCTTCACGTCGTTCACGCTCTGCCAGGCCGGCATGGTCAAGCACTGGAACCGGGTCCTCGCCGCCACCACCGACCCGCGCGACCGGCGGGCGGCCCACCGCTCACGGCTGATCAACGCCCTGGGCGCGGCCCTCACCGCCATCGTCCTCGCCGTCGTGCTGGTCACCAAGTTCACCCACGGCGCGTACCTCGTCGTCATCGCGATCCCGCTGCTCTACGGCCTGATGCGGGCCGTCCACCGGCACTACACCCACGTCCGCGAAGAACTGCAGCCCGACGAAGCGTTCGAACTGCTGCCCAGCCGCGTCCACGCGATCGTGCTGGTGTCCACTTTGCACAAACCCAGCCAGCGGGCGCTCGCGTTCGCCCGCGCCACCCGGCCCGACACCCTCACCGCGATCACCGTCGACGTCGACGACGCCGACACGCGCGACCTGCAGAAGCAGTGGGAGCAGCGCGGGATGAAGCTGCCGCTCAAGGTCCTCGAGTCGCCGTACCGCGAGATCACCCGGCCGGTCGTGCAGTACGTGAAGAGCCTCCGCCGCGCCAGTCCCCGTGACGTGGTCAGCGTGTACATCCCCGAGTACGTCGTCGGCCGCTGGTGGGAGAACATCCTGCACAACCAGAGCTCGCTGCGGCTGAAGGGCCGGTTGCTGTTCGAGCCGGGGGTGATGGTGACGAGCGTGCCGTGGCAGCTGAGTTCGACGAACCGCCGCGATCTCCAGCGCGTGCGTCCCCTGCCGGGCGACACCCGCCGGGGTGTCACGGCCCAGCGGCATCCGGGGTGAGAGCGGGGTGTTCCCTTCTGGGGGATTTTGGGCGATAGTGGTCGAGCCTGTGTTTTACAACGTTGTAAACCTGGAGGCCCGATGCGCCGGCGACCATCCCGGAGAACCACCTGGCTGGCCACCCTGGTGCTGCTTCTCGCGCCGGTCGGGCTCACCGGCGTCACCGAAGCGGCCACGGACACCGCCGGCTCCGGAACCCGCTTCCTCGACCACGCGGCCGCCCTGGCCGGGTACGCCGAGCCCGGCTGGTACGAGGCCAACATCCCCTTCGTCGACCTGCCCGACGCCACGATGCAGAGCGTCTACTACTACCGCTGGCGCGTCTTCAAGGAGCACCTGCGCTACACGAACCCCGCCGACGGCTGGATCTCGACCGAGTTCCTCGACTGCTGCGGGTACGCCGCGCCCTACCAGGCGATCAACGCCGCCGCCGGGCACCAGCTGACCGAGGGGCGGTGGCTGCGGGATCCGGGCTACGGCCAGGACTACCTGCGGTTCTGGCTCACCGGGCCCGGCGCGGGCGCCAAGCCCGCCACCGACGACGTCAACGCCGACACCACCGACTGGGCGCACGAGTACAGCGTCTGGCTGGCCACCTCCGCCTACGGACAGGCCCAGGTGACCGGCGACTTCGCCCCCCTGCGCGAACTGCTGCCGGCCCTCGTGCGCCAGTACCGTGGATGGGACAAGCAGTTCGACGCCGGTCTCGGCCTGTACTGGTCGGTCCCGGTGTGGGACGCCATGGAGTTCTCCGCGTCCTCCTACGAGTCACCCGATCCCTACCACGGTGGCGCCGGCTACCGGCCGACGCTCAACTCCTACCAGTACGGCGACGCCCTCGCGATCAGCCGCATCGCCGACGCGGCGGGCGATCACCGGCTCGCCTCCGAGTACGCCCAGCGCGCTTCGAACCTCAAGGCAGCGCTGCGGAAGTGGCTGTGGGACCCGCAACGCGGCTTCTACTTCGCGATGGCCCGCGACGGCAACCCGGACCACCGGCTCTCCGGCAGCCGCGAGCAGATCGGTTACCTGCCCTGGATGTTCGGCGCGGCGCAGCCCGCCGACAGCACGGCGTGGTCGCAGCTGCTCGACCCCGCCGGGTTCGCGAGCGCCTACGGCCCGGCCACGGCCGAGCGCCGCAGCCCGTTCTTCATGAAGGACGCCGGTTCCTGCTGCCGCTGGGACGGGCCGAGCTGGCCGTTCGCCACCGCGCAGACCCTGACCGGCCTGGCGAACCTCCTCGACGACTACCCGGCCCAGACCACGGTGTCCAAAGAGGACTACGCCGCCGCGCTGGCGACGTACGCCCGTACGCAGACGAAGAACGGCAAGCCCTACGTCGCCGAGGCCCACGACCCCGACCGCGACTCGTGGAGCTACGACGGGCCGAACCACAGCGAAGACTACAACCACTCCACCTACACCGATCTCGTCCTTTCCGGACTGATCGGCCTTCGCCCGCAGAGCGACACCACCCTGCGCGTCCAGCCGCTGACACCGTCCACATGGGACCACTTCGCCGCCGAAAACGTCCCCTACCACGGGCATGCCGTCACCGTGCTGTGGGACCGCGACGGCACGCACTACGGCCAGGGCGCCGGGATGCGGCTCTACGTCGACGGACGGCTCGCCCAGCACTCCGCCACCCTGCGCGCCACCACGATCGACGTCGGCCGCACGCTGCTCCTCCGGCCCGGCCACCTCGTGAACGACGCCGCGAACCCCCTGCGCACCGGCTACCCCCGGCCGATCACGTCGTACACGTGGCCGAACGACAACCCGTGGAGCGCCCTCGACGGCAAGGTCTGGTACGCCGAGGTGCCCGAAAACACCCGCTGGACCAACTACGCCTCACCGAACGCGAGCGACTTCTACGGCGTCGACTTCGGCGTCCCGACCCCGGTCGGCGACCTCCGCTGGCACGGCTACGACGACGGCGGCGGCGTCAGGCCGGCCGCGGCCTACCGCCTGGAGTACTGGACCGGCTCGGCCTGGCAGGAGGTCCCCGGCCAGGCCCGCGAACCGGCGAACCCGGTGGGCAACGGCGTCAACCGCGTCACCTTCCCCACGCTGACCACCAGCAAGATCCGGCTGGTCTTCACCAACCCGCCGGGCGCCTTCGTCGGCGTCGGCGAGCTGCAGTCCTGGACGCCGTCGAGCCCGGACGCCCGGATCACCGCCGGTCCGGCCAACGCCGACGGCGTCGTCACGGCCGGCCGGAGCACGCCGCTGACCGTGACCGTGCGGAACACCACCGGCAGCCCGCTCGTCTCCCCGCGGCTGAGCCTCGCCGTGCCCGTCGGGTGGTCGGTCACGGCCTGCGGCCGCGCGCCCGCCGCGATCCCGCCCGGGCAAAGCGGCACCTGGAGCTACACGCTGACCGCGCCGCCGGGGGCCGAGCCGGGCAGCGCCGCGGCGTTGTCCGCGACGGCGTCCTACCGCGGCCCCGGCGGCGGGACCGAAACCACGCACCTGTTCCAGCGCCTGCAGGTGGCGCACCCGGCCGGTCAGCGGGACCCGGTCGGCGCCTGGCCGCTCGACGAGGGCAGCGGCACCGTCGCCCACGACAGCGCGGGAACGCACGACGCCACCCTGACCGGCTCCCCCGCGTGGGTGCCCGGCACGTCCGGAACGGCGGTGCAGCTCGACGGTTCGAGCCAGTACGCGGCCACCGGCGGTCCGGTCGTGGACACCACCGGGAACTACTCGGTCAGCGCCTCGGTCCGGCTGGACCGCACCGGCTCGTGGGCGACGGCGGTCAGCCAGGACGGCGACCCGAGCAGCGGCTTCTACCTCCAGTACTCCGCGGCCGACGACCGCCTGGCGTTCTCGACCGCCTCGGGCCGCGCCCTGTCGGACGCCGCCCCGCAACCCGGGCGCTGGTACCACCTGACCGGGGTGCACGACGCCGACGCCGGAACCTACGTCCTGTACGTCGACGGCGTCGCCCAGGCCCGGACGTGGCACCAGCCCGCCGGGGACGCCGCCCCGGGCCCGCTGGCGATCGGCCGCGCGGTTTCCGGCGGGCACCACAGCGATTTCTGGCCCGGCCGCATCGACGACGTCCGGGTGTGGAACCGGGCCCTGACCGCGGACGAAGCCCGGGCCCGGTGACCCCGCGGCGCTCAGTCGCCGTGGCCGTGCCCGAGCGCGCCGGGTCCGTGGCCTTCGAACCCGTCCGGGCCGAAACCGTGCACGGCACCGGCGACGATCGCCGCGGTGACCAGGAGCCCGGCCAGGACCGTGAGCAGGATCAGCAGCCGGCGGCGGCCGGGCGCCGGTTCGGGGGCCCGGCCGCGCAGCACGGCGAACTCGGCGGCGAGCGCGGCGCCGGTGGCGGCCAGGATCTGCCGCCACCCCTCGAGGCCGCGCGCTTCCGGCGCGGGCAGATCGGCGGTGACCGAAGCCAGTTCGTGCCGGTAGCGGAACCCCTCGAGCCGGCCGAGGCGGTCTTCGACCTCGTCCATCGTCAGCCGGCCTTCCCCGGCCGCCGCGTAGAGGGCGGCGCGGACCCGCTCACGTTCCGCATCCGAGCAGCGGATGCCTTCGGGCACGGTGGTACCCGGCGCGTTGTCGCTCATCGTTTCCTCTTTCGCTCCGGAAAGCACTTCCCCCGAGGCTAACCGCGGAAATCGTGGCCGGGCGCCGGCGTTCGTTAATCTTCGATGAGAGTTCGGCGCCCCCGCGAAAACCTCGACTACAGTTACCGTGTGTCGTCGGACGCCGGAGGAAGGGACGCCGGGTGCACTTGGTGATCGTCGACGACGAGACGGCCGTGCAGGATTCGCTGTCGCGCACGCTGCGGTTCGAGGGCTACACCGTCTCCGTCGCGGGTGACGGGGCCGCCGGGCTGGCCGTGATCCGCGCCGAACAGCCCGACGGCGTGCTCCTCGACGTCACGATGCCGGTGCTCGGCGGCCTGGAGGTGTGCCGGGTGCTGCGGGCCGAGGGCAACACCGTGCCGGTCCTGATGCTGACCGCGCGGACCGCGGTGACCGACCGGGTCGCCGGCCTCGACGCCGGCGCCGACGACTACCTCGTCAAGCCGTTCGCGCTGCAGGAACTGCTGGCCCGGGTGCGTGCGCTGCTGCGCCGCACGGAGTACCACGTCCCGCTCGCACCCCCCGCGCCGGCGGCCCTGCGCTTCGCGGACGTCACCCTCGACCCGGCGACCCGCGAGGTCTTCCGCGGCGGCCGCGCCCTGCACCTGACCCGCACCGAGTTCGCGATGCTCGAGACGTTCCTGCACCACCCGCGGATCGTGCTGACCCGCTCGGTCATGTTCGAGCACGTGTGGGGCTACGACTTCGGGGCCGCGTCCAACGGGCTCGACGTCTACGTCAGCTACCTGCGCCGCAAGCTGGAGGCCGAGGGCGGATCCCGGCTGCTGCACACCGTGCGCGGCGTCGGCTACGTGCTGCGCGAGGAGCCGCTGTGAAGCGGCCCCGCTGGAAGACGCTGTCCCTGCGCGCCCGGCTGGGCGTCCTGGTGGCGGCCGCGGTCGCGATCGCCGTCGTGACGGTCTCGGCGATTTCCTGGGGCATCACGCGCGCCGACCTCTACGACCAGTTCGACGCCCGGCTGCAGTCCTACGCCCAGCTCGCCGCGAAGGCCGCGTCGCCGGCGGAAGCCCTTTCGACCCTGCGCTCCACCACCAAACCCGGGCCCGACCGGAACAACGGGCTGACCGTCCAGTTCAGCTCGGCCGCCGGCGTCGTCACCGGCGTCGCGGGGGCGATCCCGGAACTGCCGCCCCCGCCGCCGGACGGCCTGTTCAACATCAGCCGGGCGGCCAACATCCACCGCGACGGGGGCCGGTTCCGGATGTGGACGGCCCCGCGCTCCGGCGGGGGCACGGTCCAGGTCGCCCAGGACTCCGAAGACGTCGAGGACGCACTGGGGCGGCTGGGTTTCTGGCTGCTCGCGGTGTCCGCCGCCGGGGTGCTGGGCGCCACGGTGGTCGGCCGGGCGATCGCCCGCTCGGCCCTCCAGCCGGTCGACGACCTCACCTCCGCCGCCGAGAACGTGGCCCGCACGCAGGAGCTGTCGGCGGCGATCGACGTCACCGCGACCGGCGAGATCGGACGGCTGGCGACGTCGTTCAACGCGATGCTCGGCGCGCTGAGCCGCTCCCGCGACGAGCAGCGGCGGCTGGTCGAGGACGCCGGGCACGAGCTGCGGACGCCGTTGACGAGCCTGCGCACCAACATCGAGCTGCTGATCCACGCCGACGCCAACCCCGAGCGGCAGCTCTCGGCCGAAGACCGCTCGCGGCTGCTGACCGACCTCGACACCCAGGCCGTCGAACTGACCGCGCTGATCGGCGAGCTGGTCGAGCTGTCCACCGGCGAACGGCCGACCGAAGCCGAAGAGCGCCTGGCGCTGGCCGACGTCGTCACCGCGGCCGTCGAGCGCACCCGGTCGCGGTGGCCGAACGTCTCGTTCGACGCCGAGCTGGCCGAGGCCGACGTGCTCGCGCGGCCCGCCGCGGTCGAGCGGGCGGTGCTCAACGTGCTCGACAACGCCGCCAAGTGGTCGCCGCCGGGCGGAACGGTCCAGGTGACGATGTCGGCGGCGAGCGAGACGGTGTGCGTCCGCGTCGACGACGAGGGCCCGGGCGTGCCCGAGACGGACCTGCCGCACGTGTTCGAGCGGTTCTACCGGGCCGACACCGCCCGGGCACTGCCGGGTTCGGGCCTCGGGCTGGCCATCGTCGAGCAGGTCGTCACCCAGCACGGCGGCCGGGTCTCGGCCGCCCGCGCCGGCCGCGGGGGCGCGCGGTTCGACCTCGTCTTCCCACTTCTTAAGGAAACCCAGCGCGATCTTCACTGAACTCTCATGGACGGGCGACACCGTCTGAGGGGTGACCCCACGGACCGCGCTGGCGCCGACCCTGACCCTGGTCACGGCGACGACCGCGCAGGCGATCATCACCGGGCTGACGTTCGGGCTGGCCGGCCACGTCGACCCCTGGCGAGACCCGGTCAGCGACTACGCCTGGCACCGCGGCGGCCGGCCGCTGTTCACCCTGGCGCTTCTGCTGCTGCTCGCCACCGCGGCGGCCCTGGCGATCGCCGCCCGGCTGGCCGCGCTGCCCCGCGGCCCGCTGGTGAGCACGTTCTTCCTGCTCTGGACGGCGGGAGTCGCGGTGGTGCTGGTGTTCCGGAGCAACGTCGACGCGGCGGCGCCGACGGTGTCGGGCGAGATCCACCGCGCGGGCGGAGCGGTGTTGTTCGCCAGCCTGCCGCTCGCGGCGTGGACGCTGAGCACCCGGTTGCGGGCCGAGCCGCGGTGGCTCGCGGTGGCGCCGGTCCTGCGGCGGGGCGCGATCGCCGGCGTGGTGACGGCGGGCGGGTTCGGCGCGGCCCAGGTGGTCAGCTGGCTGCCGGCCGGGTTGTTCGAGCGGGCCGCGCTGCTGGCGGAGTTCGCGATCGTCGCGACGATGGCGGTCGTGCTGCGGCGCGCGGCCCGGCCGCCTTCCGCGGTGGCGGCGATCGAAGCCGGGCAGGCCACCCGATGACCGGCCCGGCGATCGCCCGGCAGCGCGCGGCCCGTCCGGTGTGTCGGCGAAGTGACGCCCGGACCACCACCCCGCGGCAGGCCACCCGATGACCGTCCTCGCGATCGCCTGCGCCCTCCTCGCCGCCGTGTTGTTCGCCGTGGCCGCGACCCGCCAGCACGCCGAGGTCGCCGGTCTCGCCGTCGACGGCACACCCGGTCTGCGCACCCTCTCCCGGCTGCTGCGGTCTCCCGGCTGGTGGGCCGGTACCGGCCTGGCGACCGGCGGCAGCCTCCTGCACCTCGTCGCCCTCTCCCTGGCCCCGCTCCCGGTGGTCCAGCCGCTCGGGGTGTTCAGCCTCGTCCTGACCGTCCTCTTCGGACGGCGGGCCCGCAGCCGGCGGGTGGTGGCCGCGGTCGTGCTCGTCGTGGCGGGCGTCGCCGGGTTCGTGGCCCTCGCGGCTTCGACGTCCCACACCGGCGTGATCAGCGCGACGAGCGCCGAAGCCGTCGCCGTCGCCGGGTTCGCGCTGACGGCACTGGTGTGGTTCGCCCGGGCCGGCTGTGCCGCGCTGGCCGCCGCCGCGGCCGTCCTTTTCGGACTCGGGTCGTCGGTCGTGCACGCGGCCGCGTCGCAGCCGCCGCTCACCGCGGCGCTGCTGAGCGGCCAGGCCCTGCTGCTGCTCGGCGCCGGCGGCGTGCTCCTGCACCGCGCCTACGCCGCGGGTCCCACCGCCGTCGTCGTCGGCACGGCGACGGTGCTCGACCCGCTCACCGCGGTCGCCGTGGCCGCGCTGGCCTACGGCGAGGTCCCGCAGCCCGCGGCGGCGGTCGCCGCGGTCGTCGCGCTCGCCGGCGTGCGCGTGCTCGCCGGTGCCGTTCCCCAGGTTCCATCGACATCCGAGGAGAATCCCGTGCCCCCGACCGGCCTTCGCGTCCTGATCGGCGCCGACACGTTCCCGCCCGACATCAACGGCGCGGCGTTCTTCGCCGAGCGCCTGGCCCGCGGGCTCGCCGGCCGCGGCCACGACGTCCACGTCGCCTGCCCGTCCGACGACGGCCCGGCCCGCACCGAGCAGCGCGACGGCTACACGATCCACCGGATCCCCTCGCACGCCATCCCGTTCCACGGTGACTACCGGTTCTGCACCCCCGGCCGCGCCCGGGCGGCCGCCGGCGAAATCCTGGACCGGGTCCGCCCGGACGTCGTCCACGTCCAGGCCCACTTCGGCGTCGGCCGCGCCCTGCTCGAAACGGCCGCCGAGCGCGCTGTCCCGGGCATGGCCACGAACCACTTCATGCCGGACAACCTCCTCGGCTACACGCCGTTCCCCCGGCGGGTGAAGGAGGCGCTCGCCCGCTGGGCGTGGAAGGACCTCGTGCGCGTCTACCGCAACGCCCGCATCGTCACCACGCCGACCCCGCGAGCGGCGGAGGTCCTCGCCGGGATCGGCCTCGGCCGGCCGGCCGAGGTCGTGTCCTGCGGCATCGACCTCGCCCACTATGCGGCCCCGGCCCGGCCGCTCGACCGGCCGATGTCGGTCCTGTTCGTGGGCCGGCTCGACGCGGAGAAGAACGTCGGCCAGCTGCTGCGCGCGCTCGCCCCGCTGCCGCACGTCCACGCGGACCTCGTCGGCGACGGCACCCGCCGCCAGGAGCTCGAAGAACTCGCGGCCGAGCTGGGCGTACGGGCGACCTTCCACGGCTTCGTGTCCGACGCCGAACTCGTGCACCGCTACGCACAGGCCGACGTGTTCTGCATGCCGGGCACGGCCGAGCTGCAGAGCCTCGCCACGATGGAAGCGATGGCGGCGGGCCTCCCGATCATCGCGGCCGACGCACTGGCCCTCCCCCACCTGGTCCACCACACCGAAAACGGCTACCTGTTCGAACCGGGCGCGATCTCGACGATCTCCCGCTGGATAGCCGACCTGGCCGCGGATCCGGACCGGCGAGCCCGCATGGGCGAGGCATCCCGGGCCATCATCGGCCGGCACGACATCGGAGGTGTGCTGGCGGCATTCGAGACCCAGTACCGAATCCTGCTCGGCCTCCCGGCGGCCGTGGAGCAGGCGGCGTAGTCGATCCGCGGTAAGGCGCGAGCCGGCACGCTTCCGGGCCGGTCGGCTCGGCCGGGAGGTCACCGCCGGCCGGCCCGGCGCGAACCGCATGTCACGAGATCGGCGGCAACGCGAGCCAGTCCTGCCAGGTGATGTCGCGGCCCAGGAAGCGGGGCCGTTCGAAGGGCCAGTCCGCGGCGATCCACTGTGGCACCAGCGCATCGAGCGCGCGCTCCGCTTCGCTGCCGACGAGGTCGTCGACCACCCACCAGGACACCTCGCCGTCGGAACCGGTGCGCTCGGGCGGGTCGATGTACACGCAGCCGAGGATCGCGGTCTCCTCGTCATCCAGCAGCGCGTAGTTGAACGACTGGTGCGCGGCTATTTCCTTCTCGTGCCGCAGCAGGTCGAGGCGGTCCTCCTCGTAGGTCATCGTTTCCCTGGGCCAGGACCAGGCCGGCCCGAAGATCCCCCACAAGCGCTCCCGGGAGCCCATCACCGCGGGGTAGTCCAGAGCGGTGTCCGCCTCGCGGATCGGCCGCAGGTGAAGCCCGGTGCCGGGCACGGGCGTGTGGACGGGGTGGACGAAGTCGTCGGGCAGCCAGCTCACAGTTGCCGAGGCTACCCAATCGATCACCGTGGCTGCCGCGCGCTCGTCCCGGAACCCACACTCGTGCCGCTGCTCACCCGACCGGCCGCGACCGCGCCAGAAGAAGCAGGACCAGGAATGTCCCGGTGCCGGCGAGGACGAAGGTGGCGCGGGCACCGACCACGGCGACGAGGAAACTGCCCAGCACGGCGGCGAAAGCCGCGCCCAGCTGGGCGGCGGTGCCGATGGTGCCGAACACCCGGCCGAGGAACGGGCGGGGCACGAGGTCCTGCACGACGGTGTCGTACGCGATGTTCTCCACGGCGTTGCCGGCCCCAGCCACCAGCTGCGCCGCGACGACCACCGCGAGAAGCGGAGCCAGTCCGGTGACGACCGTGCCGGCGCCGGTGGCCACGACCGCGAGGACGAGCAGGACGAGCGGCCTGCGCCCGCGAGCCAGCCGGGAACAGGCCAGCGAGGCCAGGACCATTCCGGCGCCGAACGCACCGGCTGTGACGCCGTACCCGGCCGGGCCGGCGTGGATCACGTCGCCGGTGAGGAAGACCAGCGCGACGTTGTCCACCGCGGCGAAGGCGACGAGCGGGAAGAGACCGAGGACCAGCGTCAGGATCTGCCGATCCGCCACGACGTACCGCACTCCTTCGCCCGCTTCGGCCCACACTCCCGTGGCCGCACCAGGGTCGCGGGTCTGCGCGATGGCCGGCAGTCCGCGCAGCAGCAGGGCCGACGCGAGAAAGGTGGCCGCGTCGACGGCCAGCGCGGTGTGGGCGCCCCCGGGAGCTGCTCCCAGCACACCTCCCAAGCCCGGACCGACGGTGAGCGTCAGGGTTCGGCCCAGGCCGAAGAGGGCATTGGCCGGCGCGCGGTCGGCCGCGTCGACCAGGACGGGGACCAGGCTGCGACCGGCCGGGTTCCGGATGGTCGCCAGGATCCCGGCGGCCGCCACGAGCGCGGCCAGCACCGGCAGGGGCGGCAGCGTGCTCGCGGTCAACCCGATCACCAGCGCCGAGGCCAGTTCGCACCGCACCATCAACCGGCGTGCCGGGACCCGGTCGGCGAGGACGCCGGCCAGCGGCCCGCCGAGCCGGGGCAAAGCGTTCGCCACCAGCAGCAGTCCCACGCCAGTGGGGCCGTCTCGTGGGGCGACTAGCAGGACGAGAGCGGTCGTGGTGATCCCGTCACCGACGAACGACACCGCTCGTGACGCGCACAACGACCGGAACGCGGGGTTGCCGGCAAGGAGGCGAGTCCCGGGCACCGGGGTCGCGGGCGTCGGCGATGGTTCGGCCACGACCGTGAGGGTGCGGCAACCGGGCCGGCGGTCGCCGGGATTCGGTGGGGGCCGAATCCTCGGGTAGCGTTTTCGCGAAATGACGCTCGTGCTGAAGTTCGGACGCGGGGACGCGGCCCGGTGCCGGTTCGCGATCTCCCCGCTGCAGGAAACGATGTCGGCCCTCCTGGTGCTCAAGGCGCCGGGCCGCCACGGCTGGTACCTGCCGTGGCTGCGCGATGTCCAGCCCGACCTCGCCCGGCTCGATCTGGGACTGCTGCACGCGGCCTCCCCGAGCAACGGGTACGGACCGGATTTCCTCTGGCCGAGCCCGACCAGCCCGCTCACCACCATCGACGACGACCTCGCGCAGGTCCGGGCTGCCGATCCCGCCACCGTCGCCGCCGAACTCGCCGAACACGTTCGCCGCCTCGACAGCCACGCCCTGCGCGACGATCTCCACCGAATCCTCGTCGGCGACCCCGTAATCGCCAGGGACACGTTGGCCACCCAGCAGCACCTGGCCTGGCAGGCGCTGGTCGAGCCGCTGTGGGACCGGATCCGGGGCCTGCTCGACGCCGACATCGCAACCCGGGCTCGCCAGCTGGCCGACGGCGGCCTGGAGAGACTGTTCGCCGACCTGCACCGGCGAGCGATCTGGAAGGACGACGAGCTGCATCTCACGGGCTTCCGTGCCGGCACGGTGGATCTGCGCGGCCGCGGCCTCGTTCTCGTGCCCACGGCCTTCGGGTGGCCGAACCTGGGAATCGGCCCCACCGACGACACCTCCGTCCCCCCTCCCGCGCTGGTCTACCCGATGCTCGGCACGGCACAACTGTGGGAACCGGCCACCCGATCACCCGCTGTCGGGCGCCTCCTCGGCTCCGGACGCGCGTCGGTGCTGGCCGAGACCGCCGTCCCGAGCACCACCGGCAGCGTGGCCCACCGCCTCGGCCTCGCTCCGGCAACGGTCTCCGAGCACCTCACGGTCCTTCGCCAGGCCGGACTGGTCACCGCCACCCGGCGCGGCCGCGAAGTGCTCTACCGCCAGACACCGCTGGCCACGGCACTCCTCCGCTCCGAACCGTGGTGACTGCCCCGACACCGCCCACTGGCCGCGAGCCGGTCGAGGTGACACGCGCTCCGGCCGAATCGAGGACTTCGCAGCCAACGGCGTCGGGTACGTTCCCGTGCGTGTCCACACATCTCAGCCCCGGCGCATCAGGGGCGATCCGTCGGTTTGCCGGATGGGTCGCCCGGGGCTCTGTCGGCCATCCGATGCTGGACGGGATCGACTACTGGGACGAGCTCAAGGACTCGCCGTCCCAGATGGAGATCTGTTTCGCCGTCTTTGCCAACGTTCTTGAGCTTGACGATCAGGGCCGGCCCGTCAACGAAAAGCACTGAGCGAAGCTGCCTCGCGCGGCCAGCAACGATGCGGCGCCTGCCCTTCAACGCCACTCATGACGACGAGCGTGAGTCATCGGGACCGGGATACTGCCTCATCCCCGCCGCACCGCGCGGGTGGCGCCGGCGTCGATGATCACCGCGCGGCGGCGTGTTCCACAGCGGGAAGCGCCGAGTTGTCGCCGGCCGGTCGGGCCCGCCACAGCGAGATGCCCAAACCGATCAACGCCACTCCCGTCGGAACGGCCAACGGCCGGTTGAACGACTCCGGGAGCACCGCGAGCGCGACCGTGGCGACGGTGCCCGCGGCCAGCAGCGCCGACGCCCACCGGGCGAGGACGCGCGCCCGGAACAACGCGATGCCGAACAGGCACCCGCCCACCAGGTAACCGACGGAGCCGGCCGCGATGACGGTCTGCATGGCGCCGATTCCTTGTTTTGCGGTGCCACCGAAGGCGACAGCGAGGACATCGGCGACGTAGCCGGGCATCGTGGGGGCCAGCGCGGGCAGAACGGCGGCGGCGACGACCTCGATGCTGAACATGAGCAGGTAGCCGGCGGCGAACAACACGTAACCGAGGAACCCGAGGATTCCCGTCTGCCGCACCTGACGCAGGTACATGCCGGTGATGCCGACGAGCGCCAGCGCGGCCATAACCGCCTTCGCGGTGCTGCGCACGGCCCAGTCGGTGGTGGTGACCGCCGGGACGTCCATGGCCGGATGACCGATCTGGACCGCGATGAACAGCGCCCCCGCGATCGCGGCAGCGATTCCGGCGGCCCGCGAAAGGCCCCGTTCGCCGGGCGCTGTGGGGAACTGCTTCGTCTTGCCGGGTCTTGGCGTGGCGCTCATGCCTTGCTCCTCCGAGAGGGATGCGACCGAGGTGTACAACGTACACCTCTTCCGCGCCCAAGCTAGGCGTACGATGTACACCTGTCAAGACCGGGGCAGCCGGTCAGGAGGTGGAGGACGCCGATGCAGGACACCGCCGCGGCCGGCGGCCGGGAACGGCTCAACCGCGCCAAAGTGCTGCGCGCCGCCGTCGAACTGGCGGACGGGGGCGGCTTCGAGGCCCTGACGATGCGCAGGCTGGCCGACCGGCTCGGCGTCGTGCCGATGGCGCTCTACAAGCACGTGGCGGACAAGCGCGAGCTCCTCGACGGCATGGTCGACCTGGTCTTCGCCGAGGTCGAGGTCCCCGCCGACGTCGACTGGCGCACCGCCATGCACCACCGCGCCACGTCGATGCGGCAGGCTTTGCTCCGGCACCCGTGGGCGGTCGGCCGGATGGAGACGGGTACTCCGGGACCGGCGAACCTGCACCACCACAACGCCGTGATGCGCTGTCTCCGCCGTGACGCGCGCTTTCCCTTCCGCATGGCCGTGCACGCGTACAACCTGATGGACGCCTACGTCTACGGGTTCGCCCTCCAGGAGAAAACCCTCGCCGGCGACATCCCGGCGGAAGCCGCGCGGCGGCAGAAAGCCGTCGTGGACCGGCAGCCGTCGGGCCTCGAGGACTACCCCTACCTCGCCGAGGTGGTCACCGAACTGCCGAAGACGGGATTC
Organism: Amycolatopsis sp. NPDC004625; assembly: GCF_040609695.1. Lineage (NCBI taxonomy): Bacteria > Bacillati > Actinomycetota > Actinomycetes > Pseudonocardiales > Pseudonocardiaceae > Amycolatopsis > Amycolatopsis sp. NPDC004625. The sequence continues at coordinate 256,617 of NZ_JBEXKX010000007.1, read as the reverse complement.
ACCTTCGCCGACGAGTTCGAGTTCGGGCTCGACCTCATCCTCGACGGCCTCAGCCGGATGCCCCAGCAACCCTCCGGCACAACGGGCAGCGGATCGAACTCACCGCTACGACCGTCAGCCCGGTAGCGCCGAATCCCGAATGTCTTGTCGGGGCGACACCCTGACCACATCGACCCCACGCAACGTCCGCAAAGCTCGTGGCGGCCGGAAACCTGCGACGACGTCCTTAGGTGATTCCAAAGTCGGGTGAAAGTCTCGCTGAAGTGCGGTTGGTGTGGTGGGGGCGGCACCGGATGGGCCGGTGCCGTGCATCGAGCGAGGACACACACATGGGGATTCGGACCAGACTCGTCGCCGCGGCCATCGTGGCCGGCCTGACGGCCGTGACCGGCGCGGCCGCCGCGTCGGCAGCGGCTCCGGCGGCTCCGTCGTCGTCGGCACAGCCCGACGGCAAGAAGGACAACGGCAAGCAGGACGGTGGGAAGAAGGACGAAGGCAGGAAGAACGACGAGCAGCTCGCCAAGGTCGCCGCGAGCTTGCACGTGACGGTCAAGCGGCTGACCACCGCCTTGGACAACCTGAAACGCGCTGTGGTCAACGGAACCGACCAGGCCACGGCCATCGCCGCGTTCGCCAAGGAACTGGGGATCACGGTTGCCCGTGCGGAAAAGGTGCTGCAGGCACTGTCCGGGGAACCCGGCCCCGGCAAACCCGTTCCCGGCAAGGAGGCGGGCGTTCCGGCCGAGGTGGTCAAGCTGCTGGCCGCCGAGCTGAAGATCGGCGAGGACCGGGCCCGGCAGGTGTTCAAGGACCTCGACAAGGTCGGCGGCAAGGGCGACGACGTCATGAAGGATCCGGTGTTCATCGCCATCGCCAAGGGCCTGGGGACCACCCCGCAGCGGCTGCTGGACGGGCTGCGCAAGGTGAAGGAGGAGTTCGCCGAGCAGCAGGGCGACAAGCCCAAGGGCGGGGCGCCGAGCGGGAAGTGATCCTCTCCGCCGGGGTGTCCGGGCCGGCCGACGGCCGGTCCGGACACCGTGGGGTGCTCCATACTGGGCGCGTGCGCGTACTGGTAGTCGATGACGACGAGGCCGTCCGCCGCTCGCTGGAGCATGCGCTGCGCCGGGACGGCTATCAGGTGTCCCTCGCGGCCGACGGCGTGCAGGCGCTGGACGAGCTCGGCCGGTCGCGACCCGAGGTGATCGTGCTGGACGTGCTGGTTCCCGAACCGAACGGCCTGGAGATCTGCCGACGGCTGCGCCGCCGTGGTGACCAGACGCCGATTCTCATGCTCACCGCGCGCGACCTGGTCGAGGACCGGGTCGCCGGGCTGGACGCGGGCGCCGACGACTACCTGGTCAAGCCGTTCGCGCTGGACGAGCTGCGGGCGCGGCTGCGAGCTCTGCTGCGGCGCAGCGGCGCGGTCCAGGAGGTGCTGCGGTTCGCCGGCATCGAGATGGACACCACCACCTGCCGGGTGCAGCGCAACGGGCGGGCGATCGAGCTGACCCGCACCGAGTACTCGCTGCTGGAGTTGTTCCTGCGCAACCCCCAGCGCGTGCTGAGCCGCGAGCTGATCTTCGAATCGGTGTGGGGCTATGACTTCGGGCCCGCATCTAACCAGTTGTGGGTCTACATCTCCTACCTGCGCGGGAAACTGGAATCCACCGGTGAGCCCCGGCTGATCCAGACCGTGCGCGGCCTGGGATACGTGCTGCGGGAAGAACCATGACCTTGCGCGCCAGGGTTGGCCTCGCGGGTGGAGTTGTCGTGCTGCTGGCGCTGGCCGTGGCGTCGTTGGTGGTCTACCCGGCCGTGCGGTCGATCATGGGTCACCAGGTCGACGCGTCGCTGAAGCAGGGCATCGGCGAGGGTGATTCCCTCGCCCGCCAGCTCAAGCAGAAGGTCGCCGAGTCCGGCGACAAGATCCCCATCGACGAGCCGGTCGAACTGGGCAGCATGCTGGTCCAGTTCGTCGGCGGGCCGGTGTATCCCGGCTCGAACCGGGCCTTCGTCGAGATCACCCCACGGGACGCGGACGTCGCCAACGGCACGCAGCCCGCGTACTTCCAGGACACGACCTACAACGGCGTCGCGTACCGGCTCCTCACCTCCGGGATGGGCAAGCCGCCGGGTGGACTGATGCGGGTCGCCCAGCGGCAGGACGACCAGGCCGCCATCCTGGCCTCGCTGGCGGCGTTGCTGGTCGCGCTGACCCTCGGGGGCGGTCTGGTGGCCGCGGTGACCGCGCGGCTGGCGGCGCGCCGGGTGCTGCGGCCGGTCCAGCAGCTCACCCGGACCGTCGAGCACATCACCGCGACCCACGACCTGACCGCGCCCGTCGACCACCTGACCGGACGTGACGAGATCGGCCACCTCGGTCAGGCTTTCGCCGCCATGACATCTGCTTTGGACGCGTCCATGCGGGCACAGCGGCACCTGGTCGCCGACGCCTCACACGAGCTGCGCACCCCGTTGACCAGCCTCACCACCAACCTCGAACTGCTCGCCGACGGCGACGGCCTGCGCGCGCCCGAGGCCCCCGCGCTCGTGCAGGACGCGATCGGCCAGGCACGGGAACTGCGGTCGCTGATCAACAACCTGGTCGACCTCGCCCGTTACGGCAAAAACACCGCCCACACCGAGGACACCCGGCTCGACCTGGTGGCGAAGACCGTGATCGCCAAGGCCGCCACGCGAACCGCAGCCCCTCGGTTCACGTCCACCCTGACCCCGTGCCTCGTGCACGTCGACCCGGACGCGATCGAACGGGCCATCGGCAATCTCGTGGACAACGCGGTGAAGTGGAGCCCACCCGACGGCGAAATCACGATCACCGTGGCCGATGGCGAGTTCTCGGTCACCGACGAAGGCCCCGGTATCCCCGCAGCCGACCTGCCGTTCGTGTTCGACCGGTTCTACCGCTCCACCCAGGCCCGGTCGATGCCCGGTTCCGGGCTGGGCCTGGCGATCGTGCGCCAGGTGGTGGAGACCCACGGCGGGCAGGTCGCCGCCGAACCGCTGGAGCATGGCCTGCGCATGCGGTTCCGGCTGCCGGTCGTGCCCGACTGAGCGGATCAGAGCGGGGACGCGCCGAGCTCGGCGCCAGTGATGGGCCACGGGCGGCAATCAGTAGCCGGGCAGCCGATTTCACGGACTGACCGTCTCCAGCGCTCGCTCATGCCGATGGGCGCGCGAGCTGAGGGACAGAACTTCGCTGCAGCAACAACAGCTCGACCACAGGCTCGGCGTCGCGCCAAGTGGCCTTGGTACCTTGCGTTACAAGGTCGGCGCCGTGGGCAGCATTCCGGACTGACGGGACAGCCGTGATAGTCGGGTGGCGTGGCGGTTCACCGCAACCAGACGTCGCCATTGCCGGACGTCACACGATCTTTGCAAGCTCCAAAGAAACGAACCCAACGTCGAGGCATAGAGCCGAACGGGCCCCATGAGGCAACCACGGGGTCCTACCCCAAGGGGTAACCTCGGGTTTCGGTCGGCGAAGAGCTGAGCCGGCGAATCCGCGCGGCTCCGCGCCAGGTGTAGCGCCGCGGCGACCGCACTGCACTCCGTCCAGTCATAAGCCTCCAGGCGCCAGCCCATGATCTTTGACGGCATCCAGGAGCAATTCCATTACCCACCCGCCGCCACTTGTGACCTTGCGGTAACAGAGAGTAGATCCAATCCGACTCTTCGGTAGAGCTGACTTTGAGCACGAAGGAGCCTCTGAGACAAGATCATGCAGAAGAGTGGCCGACGCGCCGATAATGCACGTCGCGCTTCCCTGAACACCCGGGAGGAGTGAAATTATGATCAATGAAAAAGGGCTCTACTTGTCGGCAATGGATGACCGGTCTTCAGTCGACCGCGGCAGCACCGCGCCCGACGCTGACAGACTTGGCCTGTTGGCGCTGTTGAACGGAGCCGTGGGCGGCGCCATCCTTCTTGCTGTCGTTTTCTGGGTGGTTGTCGTGTTGCTACCCGAAGGCAAACCCGCGTCTGTTTCCATCGGCGTATGGGTTATCTTGGCAGCCTTGGCAGTTCTGTCCCTGACAGGATTCGTATTAGTGAGACTGTCAAGAAGACACCCGGAGCGCGAAAGCATCGCCCTTCCGGGTGCAATGTCTCTTTTCGGCTTCTGCCTTCTACTTGGTTTTCTCATCGGCGGAACTAATACGGGGCTTGTCGTCATCGATCCGATCACGAAGTTCGCAATCGTGGTCGGCGGGACGGCTCTGGCCTCATTCGTGTTCGGCCTCTTGCTTTTCGATACAATCCGAGCTGCCGCCTCGGTTCCTATCGTAGTCCTGTTTATTTGCACCGCCACATTTCCTGCCCCTCTTCCAGAGTTGGCCGCGATCCGCCCTACGCTGATCACTTGGATGGGCGTCATCCTAGGAGCCGCCGCGCTCACTGAGGGCGCCAATCAGATTGCGGGAACAATCCGATCAACTCGCGTCGCGCAAGCAGTGGTCGAGAAAGCGGGCGAGAACAGTCTCGCAAGCGACCAGGACCTTCCTTCCGTCGTCAGGCAAGGATTTCGCACCGAGCCGGGCGACCTTCGAGGCAACAGAGAGGAACTGCGGTAAACGCAAACATTCACGCTTCTGCCACTGACCCCGCACGACTCGACGCACCCTGATGTCGATGATCGTGCGATCATTCGCGGCTGGCTACATACCCGGTCGAGCTCGTTCGCAGTCAGCTCGTCCACGACACGGCGCATCGCGGCCATGCGGGTGAGCCGTGGCACGAGCACTTCGTCGAGTGTCGGGGTGGCTTCGCGGATGAGGCCGAGCTTCGTCGATTCGTCCGGTGGCCTTCGCCGGCGGGAAGGCCCAACGAGTGGAAGGGCGCTTCCTCCTCGACCACGGCGTTGCCGAGCCAGGCATCGCAGGCGAACAGCAGATGCCGTTGTGTCTCCACAAACGACCATTCGCCGTCGACCTGCTCGTGCAGCTTGGCCGAGGGCAGCAGCCTCGCCCGCTCAATCGTCGCGCTCCACAAGTTCTCGATGGCGTCCCGAGCGGCCCGGTAGTCCTCGGGAGAAGCCGCGTCTCGCGCGAGCGCCCGCGCGGGCTGCCGGCGGTCGAGTTCGGCCTCGACGTAAGCAGTTACATCGACGTCGTTGACGACGAGGCGCTCGAAGTAGCCACCGAGGTAGACGTCCCTGCCATAGCAGTCGACGATCTTCAGGCCGTTCACCTCGCAATCGCGGATCTCGAGGTCAGCGAGGTTGCACAGGTGGATACGGGCACCGCGGAATTGGTCGCTTTGAGCGTATTCGGAGACCAGCGAAGTAGCCTCACTCACTCATCACGCCCCGGGCCACGTTCGGCAGTGGCCTGGAGCGAGCCCGCGACTGATGGTGAAGTACAGCGTCGAGGTCGTGGCCAGGGTGGCGTCATAAGGCAATGGCGCTTGCACCCGCAAACCAGCCCGGCTTCATACGCCCGACGCCCGCAGACGCCGTCATCGTGAGCGAGCAAGCCTCGTACAGATGACGGAAGTATCCCCTGGTTGAGTTCCACCGCGCGGTGAGAACCGACCGGCCCGCATCGGCAACGACGTTTCCTTCGTCAGCGGGAACGCACTCTACTGCCGCTGGTCGAGCGCTGCAACGTCCTCACATGCTGCCGGGCGTTCAACGGCACACGGCCGGACGCACGCACATGCCGATGAGCGCGCAGATTGACAGCCAAGAAGCACGACCTCATCCGCGCGCCGTCGTCCTCCACACGGGCGTCCTCCGGAAGGGATCAGCGATCTGCGATCTGCGAGGTGATCGGCACGCGCGGACCGTGCCATACAGACGTCGGCCGGCTGGTGGCATCGGCGCCCGCCCGTCAGGTCGAACGAACCTGGACGCCGAGATAGCCCAGCGCGTCCTCGACCACGCGCGCGACGAACGTGGCGTCAAGGGGCTCGCGGGAGAACCAGCGACGGTAGAACAGCGGGCCGGCCACGGCGGCGGTGACGTCGGCCGGCCCGCGATCCGCGGCGAGTTCACCGCGAGTTCGCGCGCGTTCGGTCACCACACCGAAGGGAGCCATCAAGCGGGCGTGCAGATCCGCATGAAGCCCGGCCAGCTCGGGCTCGCGCTCGGCGGCGTCCACGATGGAGGGCAGGACCGCCGCCCAGCGGGCGCTCCGCAGCTGCTCGGCCAACGCCTCGGTCAAGGCGACGAGATCCCCGCCGAAGCTGCCCGTGTCGGGAACCGGGGGCGCCGACCCGATCGTCGAGCACGCCTCGATCAGCAGCGCAGCCCGTGACGGCCAGTGCCGGTAGATCGTGGTCTTGGACACGCCCGAGCGCCGCGACACCTCGTCGATGCTGACACCGCCGATGCCGCCCGCCGACAGCAACTCGTACGTCTGGGCGAGCACCGCCGCCTTGGACCGCTGAACTCGAACGTCGACAACGTCCCCGGATCGGGCCACCTTGCGATCTCCCCTTCTTTTTCCCCCTAGAAACAGTACGCTACTGTACCGTACTGTTTCTAGGGAGCGGACGGTCCACACCCACGGAAGCAGCCAGGAGAACGCCATGAAGCTCGCCTCGATACGCCTCATCACCGACGACCTGCCCACCCTGACCGCCTTCTACTCCACGCTCACCAACACCGAGCCGGTGACCCCCTTCGGGCCCGGCGACTACGCCGAACTACATACCGAGGGCAGCATCATCGCGCTGGCCGACAGCGCGGCCGTCACGCGCTTCAACAACAACGCCGCCGTGGCCGCCGCGAACCGATCCGCCATCATCGAATTCGAGGTCGACGACGTCGACGCCGAACGCGCCCGCCTGGACGACCAGGTCACCGCCTGGGTCCAGGAACCCACCAACCAGCCATGGGGAAACCGGTCGATGCTCTTCCGCGACCCCGACGGCAACCTCATCAACCTCTACTCCACCGGACACTGAACGGCACCGACAGATGAAGACGACGGCAACACCGTCTTCATCGCCGGCGCCACCTCTGGTCGCGGTTCGGTTCCCGTGCTGCTGACGACGGGCACCGCGTGCCTCCAGCAAGCTGGGGCATACGTGCCCGGCCAGCCAAAGGCACCGACGGTGACGGTGGCGCGTCAGGTGCTACGGCGCCCGACCGTGAGTGCTCGTGCGCGCTCTCCGGTGCTTCCCGGGTCGATGCGGTCCGCAAGGCACGGCCGGCCGAACGACAGAGATGGATTTGATCTTCTCGGGCCAGAGGTGGGTCTCACCCATGCCATCCTTTGCGGCAGGGCGTCGACATGCGCGCTCGTAGTCTCGGCCCGGTGATCGTGCCGTCGGCTCGCGCACCCCAGAGCGTGGATCGCGGGCGAGCGAAGCCGCCTTCGTGGCGCTGCGGACCGCCGCCGCGCATCGACGGCGGCACCGACCCGATCGGCTGAGCTTCCGAGCCGGTACGCGCGTCCGCCGGCTACGGCCGAACCGGCGATCCGGATGCCTCGAAATGATAACGAAGCAATTTCTGTTGTCAGGTTTACAATCCGCGACGGGATTTCTAGGATTCCGCACCACGAGCAGGACTGCTCGAGGGTACAGGGATTCGGGAGGTTCCGGGATGGCGCGTGCCGGCCGGCGAAGAGCGCAGCGGCTGACGGTCGAGGAACTGCTGCGCAGGACGCGGATGCACGACCATCGGAGCAGGACAGCCGAGCAACCGGTGGCACGTGCGGAGCCCGCGGAGGCGAACACCGACGAGCACCGAGCGCGCCTCGAACACCGGGCCGAGGAAGCCGCCCGCGCCCAGCTACGCGCGGGCGCGCGCATCCGCTGGGCCGCGGTCGCGATCGCGGGACTCGTGGTGGCGGCCGGAATCGCGTCGCTCGCGACGATGACCCGCCCGGCTCCGCGCAACGCGGCGGTGTCGTCGGTGCCGCTCCCGCCCGCGGCGCCACCGACTTCGCGCACCGTTCCGCCCCCGACCACCACCGCACCCTCGACGGCGACATCGGCCACGCCGACGCCGTCGACGACCCGGCCGAGCGTCGCGCCACCACCGGTCGTCACCGCCGCCCGGCGCTGCCCCAACTCGGAAACGGTGTCGCTCAACGACGACGCGGACGGCATCGCCTACCGCGGCTCGTGGAACGTGAGCGGCGACCGCGAATTCGGCGACTTCCACTCCGACGTGCATTTCACGAAGTCGGACGGCAGCTGGGTCGGCTACTCCTTCACCGGAACCGGCATCGCCCTCTTCAGCGAGACTTTCTCCGACGAAGGCCGCATGGACGTCTACCTGGACGAGGTCCTCCAGCGCACCGTCGACACCACGAGCGACGTCCGCCACGCCCAGCAAGCGGTGTTCAGCGCGTGCGCCCTGCCACCAGGCCCCCACACGATCCGCGCGGTCAAACGCAGCGGCACGTTCATGCTGGTCGACCGCTTCGACGTCACCCCCTGAGCCGGGCGGGCACTGGTTCACCGTCGCCGGGGTGCTGCGCCCGTTCGAGCTCGCCCCGGAGATCCGATCGAGCCGAACACGGTTGAGGTCAGCGGATCGAGGCCCTTACCGACGAGCCGGCCGTCGACGACTGAGCAGGCCCGGCAGGTGCCGGCCACGGTCAGCTCGGCCACCGAGGTGAGCAGGGCGGTGGCGCGGTCCCGCTGGGCGTCGCGGAGACGCGCTGGGCCGTGGTGGAATTGCCGGCACGGGCGTTGCGGATCAGGGGGTCCATGACCATGTCGTACGACTCCACGCCAGACACTCTTCGGCACAGCCTGCGAGTCGCCGAGCTGATGGGTGAGCCGATCAAGGAGCTGCTCGACCGGTCGGTCCGGCACGACCTGAGCAAGACCCGCGAGCCGGAGCGGGCCGTCTACGACGAGGTCGTGCCACAGCTGCGCGCCACGACCTACGGCAGCGTGGAGCACCGGACCCTGGTCGACGCGATGGGCGAGGGGTTGCGACACCATTACGCCCACAACCGTCATCACCCAGAGCACTTTGCCGACGGGATCAACGGCATGACCCTGGTCGACCTGCTGGAGATGCTGGCGGACTGGAAGGCGGCCACCGAACGCACCTCGCACGGTGACCTCGCGGACAGCCTGACGATCAACCGCGAACGGTTCGGTATCACACCACAGCTGATGGACATCCTCGCGAACACCGCTCGCCACTTCGGATGGCTGACCGCGGAGCCGGACCGGAACGCAACGCCATGACACGAAGGGGCCGCCGAGCCCGACAGCAGCCCAATCATCGACGCGGCGTCCGAACGTCCGCTCATGCCGATGAGCGGACATCGGCGAGCTCGTCCGGACTGACGTGCTCCTGGCTTCCCGTTACTTCCCCGTGCGCGGCGCGTGGCCGGTCGCAGGATTGGCGAGGGGCAGGTCGGCGGCAACGGTAAGGAGGTCGGCGGCGCTGTCGGCCAGCAGAGTGGCGAAGCCGGCCTCGTCGCCCGACACCCAGCGCCTGGTGGCCGCCCCCAGGATCGCCATCCCGAGGGCCGTGGCCAGGCGCGCGGTCTGCTCGTCGTGGCCCCTGCGGCGCAGGGCCGCCGCGGTCACTTCCGCAAGCATCGCTTCCTTGATCAGACTGCGTTCCCGCAGGGGCGGGTTGGCCACGATGACGGCACGCAGCTCGATCAGCAGTTCGCGCGGCCGCAGCACCTCCGGTACCGCGGCAAACGCCGCCATCAGCGTCGCGAGCGCGCCGGTTCCCGCGGGCACCTCGGCGATGCCCGCCTCCAAACAGGCCTGCAGCTCGTCGCCGGCGAAGAGCACCTCCCGCTTGTCGGTGAACCAGCGGTAGAACGAGCGCTCGGTCAAGCCGGCGTGCTTGGCGATCTGCGCCACCGTCGTGCGGTCGTAGCCCTGATCACGGAACAACTCCAACGCAGCGCGCTCGAGCCGCTCACGCGTGTTGCCCTCCCAACGAGCCATGGGCCCGAGCATAGCGACAGCAGATGCTGTCGTCACCGTGCTACCTTCGTAGTGACGACAGCATCTGCTGTCATCGTTGGCCGAGCCCGGGAGATCACCATGCGTACCCTGCGTTTCCACCACACCGGTGAACCCCTCGACGTCCTGCGGCTCGAGGAAGCCGAGCAGCCCCGGCCGGCTGCCGGGCAGATCCGGGTCACCGTGGAGGTCTGCACCATCAATCCCGCCGACCTGGCCCTGTGCCGGGGCCTCTACCCCGGCGACCTGCCCCGCGGAGTGGGACTCGAAGCCGCCGGAACCGTCGACGCCCTCGGCGACGACGTGACAGGCGTCCAGCCCGGGGACGCGGTGTTCGGCCCCGTCCCGTTCACCGGACCCACCGCGGGGGCCTCCGGCCAGGCGCTGCTCGACGTCTGGTTCCCGCGGCCACCCGCCCTCGCACCGGCGGCCGCCGCCGCACTGCCCATGGCCGTGGACACCGCGCAACTCGGCCTGGACCTGCTCGGCATCACCCCCGGCACGACCCTGCTCGTCAGCGGCGGCGGCACCACCACCGGCTTCGCCGCCGTGCAACTCGCCCGCCGGATCGGGGCCCGGGTGCTCACCACCGCCGGCCCCACCCACACGAAAGCCCTGCGCGCCACCGGAGCCGAGGTCACCCCCTACGGCGTCGGCATGGCCGAGCGGATCCGCGACCTGGCGGGCGGGCCCGTCGACGTCGTCCTCGACGTCTCACCGCCCGACGACGCCACCATCCCGCACCTCCTCCGCACGGTCACCGACCCCCAGCACGTCCTGACCATCAGCAACCTCGCCCAGGCACGCGCGTCCGGCGCCCGCGACGCGTTCACCCAAGGACCGCTCGGCCACCGCTACGACATCGTCGGAATGTGCGCCCAGCTCGCCGCCCAGGGCCGTTTCGGCATCCCCCTCGCCCGCACCATCCCCCTCGCCGACTGGCGCGAAGCCATCGAACTGAGCCAGTCAGGACACCCCGGCGGCAAGATCGTCCTTCAGATCGCCGAGGCCCGGTGAAGCGAGATGCCTTCGTGATCCACGCGCTCGAAGTTCCCCGGAACACTGCCTGGACCTCCGAAAGCCTCGCTCGGCACGGTTCCCGGTAATGGATTCGAGTTGAGTCTCCGCCAAGGGGAGACTCCACGCTGTGGTCATGGACGACGAGAACCTCCTCACGATCGGGGCCCTGGCCGCCCGGACCGGGCTGTCCGTCAAGGCGATCCGGTTCTACGCCGACAAAGGGATCGTTCCCGCGACCTGCCACAGCCCGGCCGGGTACCGCCTCTACGACGTGACCGCCCTGGCCCGGCTGGAACTGGTCCGCACGCTCCGCGCGCTGGACATCGACCTGGCCACCGTCCGGCGCGTGCTGGCCGAGGAGACTTCACTGGCCGAGGTCGCGGCCGCGCACGCGGCGGCCCTCGACACGCACATCCGGGTCCTGCGGCTGCGGCGTGCCGTGCTGACCGCGGTCGCGAACCGGCGATCGACCCCTCGGGAGTTGGACCTGATGCACAAACTGGTGAACCTGTCCGACGCCGAACGGCGCCGCGTCGTCCACGAATTCGTCGACGACACCTTCGGCGGTGTCGATGCCAACCCGGCCATGGTGGAGCTGCTGCGTTCCAGCATGCCCGAGCTCCCCGACGACGCCACACCCGGACAGGTCGAAGCCTGGCTGGAGCTCGTGGAACTGACCCAGGACAACGACTTCCGCACGTCCGTGCGGCGGATGGCCGAGTACCAGGCCGCCCAGCGCGCCGGCGGTGACACCACCGGCTTGCACCACGACCTCACCGAAACCGTGCGCGAGGAGGTCGGCCGGGCCCTGACCGAACGGATCGCACCGGATTCGCCGCAGGCCGGCGACATCGTCGCCGCCCTCACCGCGTCCTACGCCGGAACGTTCAGCAAGGCCGACGACGACCAGCTCAAGCACTGGATCCTCGAACGGCTCGAGATCGCCGGCGATCCCCGCGTCACGCGGTACTGGCAGCTGGTGGCCACCATCAACGGCTGGCCGCCGCTTCCGGACCTGGAACCGGTGTTCACCTGGTTCGGCCGGGCCCTGCGCACCCACCTCGACCGCCACCACTGAACCCCGCGCCAACGTGCCGACGAGCGGAGCGGCTCTCGCGCCGGCGCGGCCACAACGACCCGATCAAACCCCAAGCGGCCCTAGGGAACAGACCGCTCCTTACCCATCCGCAGGATCAACGCGACCGCATCCTCCGAAAGCGCCCCGGGCGTCAGAACCTCCTGCAAAAGCAACCCCCGCATCGCGGCAACAGTGACGGTGGCCAAGGTCAGCGCTTCCCCGGCCTCGAACCCTTCCCGTTCCGCCAGCGAAGCCAGCACCTTGGTCAGGTCGTCGAGCGAGTCGATGAACTCGCGAAACTCCTCCGGCCGATACGCGGCAAGCCCCACGACGTGGAAGAACCCGCGGATCCGCGACAGCTGCTCCGGGCGTGTGTAGGCGCGCCAGATCGCCAGCACGAGGTCGTCGAACGTGCCGTCGCGGGCGGCCTCCAGGAGGGACTCGTTGTCGCGGGATCGCTGGGCCTTGAGCATCGCCGCCAAGACGCCCGGGAGTGACCCGAAGTGGTAGCGCAGCAGGGCGTGGCTGGTCTCCGTCCTGGTGGCGATCTCGCGCAGCGACACCTCCGGGGAGGGAAGGGCGCCCTCGAAGGCGTCGAGCAGGCGGGCCAGGAGCCGCTCGCGGGCGTCGCCGTTGCTTGACAGGATCACCTCCGGAGTTTATCCATTGGAAAAGAGATGCGCCAGCCGGAAGGGATGACTCGTGGGACGGTGTCAGGTGGTCGGCGCGACGGTCGTCGACGGATCGGGGCGTGACCCGGTCGAGGTGGACGTCGGCATCGACGGCGGGGTCATCACCCGGCTCGGTGGCTCGGGCGCACCCGGGGAACGCCTCGACGCCACCGGCCTGACGATGACGCCCGGCCTGATCGACGCGCACGTCCACCTGGGCCTGTCGAGCCCGATCCAGCCGCAGTTCTCGTTCCGGATCAGCGCCGCCGAACTGGCGGCGGACATCTTCGCCACGGCCGGTGCGACGCTCGACGCCGGGTTCACCACCGTCCGGGACACCGGCGGGGTCGACGGCGGCCTCGTCACCACGATCGCGAAGGGCAAGGTCCGGGGGCCGCGCGTCCTGTCGTGCGGGCCGGTGCAGTGCCAGCTCGGCGGGCACGGCTACTACGGCGCCGAGTGGGAACCCACCGAGCTGTGGGACAGCCACCACCTGCCCGGCCTGTGCGCCCTGTCCATGATGTCCGGCAACGCGGACGAGCTGCGGCGCAACGTGCGCGAGGCCTTCCGCCGCGGTGCCTCCTTCCTCAAGCTGTGCGTGACCGGCGGAGTGGTCGGCGCGCACGACCGCCTGTCCGACACCCAGTTCACCGTCGGGGAAATCGCCGTCGCCGTCGAGGAAGCCGCGGCGCGCGGCACCTACGTGACGGTTCACGCCCACAACAACGACGGCATCCGCAACGCCGTCGAGGCCGGGGCCCGCTGCGTCGAGCACGGCACCGACCTCGACGAATCCACGGCCACCCTGATGGCCGCGCGCGGGGTCGCCCTCGTGCCCACGTTCGCCGTCGTCGAGCAGCTGCTGCACGACACCGCCGGCGCGGGCCTCGACGCCTCGACCCGCGATCGGGTGCTCGGTGTTCGCGAGCGGATGACCGAGGCCCTCGCCGCCGCCAAGGCGGCCGGCGTGCGGATCGGGCTGGGTTCCGATCTCATCGGCCCGGCCCAGGACCGCCGGGGCGAAGAGCTCAGGCTGCGCGCGAACCTCGAAACACCGATGGAAGCCCTGGTGGCGGCCACCAGGACCAACGCCGAGATCCTCGGCCTGTCCGGCCGGGTCGGCGTCATCACGCCGGGCGCGCAGGCAGACCTCGTGTTGTGGAACGGCAATCCGGTCGAAGACCCCGGGTTGTTCGCTGATCCCGCCAATGCCGTCCTCGTTCTGCAGGCCGGCCGAATCGTGAAGGACCTTCGATGAGCACCATGTGGCAGGGCTGCCTCGCCGACACCGACTACTTCGAGCTGCCGTCCGGCGGCGGGCACGACTACGGCGTCTGGGTCACCACGCCACCGGGCTACGACCGCGCCACGACCCGAGCGCCCGCGGTGTACGTGCTCGACGGCAACTGGGCCGTGGGCATGACCGCTCCGCTGATCGTCACCCAGAAAGACCCCATGCAGCAGATCCGGCCCTACATCCAGGTCAGCGTCGGCTACGCGGGCGAGGACGCCCGGCACTGGGCACGGCTGCGCAACCGGGACCTCGTCCCACCCGGCGAGCCCATCGCCCCGGAGTTCGTCGACGCCGTGGAGACGGGAATCCGGACGGGCGCGATGACCCGCGAGGACGCCGACGCCTACCTCGCCGAACTGCGGGACACCCACGCCGACGCGTTCCTGGACTTCCTCACCACGGAACTGCACCCGCGGATCGAACGCGACTACGGCACCGCCGCGAGCGGTCACGGCCTCTTCGGCTACTCCTACGGCGGGCTCTTCAGCCTCTACGCCTGGCTCAGCGGCACCACGCTCTTCGAGACCGTCGGAGCGGGCAGTCCCGGCGTCGTCGGAGAAGGCAGCCAGATCTTCGCGCGGCTCGACGAACGGGGAGACAACCTGCCCGCCGCGAAGCTCCACCTGACCATCAACGACCAAGAGCTCCTCGGAAACCTCGCCGTCTACCAGAGCCTCACGAAGAACGCGGCCACCGTCCTGCACCGCCTGACCGCCCGCGATGGTGCCGTCACCAGCGCGGTCCTGCGCGAAACGCACGTGACCGGCCTGCAGGCCTCGTTCCTCAGCTACCTCAGGACCTGCCGTGCCCGGTGAGCGCCGGAGTGCCGACGTGGTCGTGATCGGGGCGGGCGTGATCGGGGCGTCGATCGCCCTCGAGCTCGCGCGGGCCGGGCGCCGGGTGATCGTGCTCGACCGGGCCCCGGGGGCCGGCCAGGGGTCGACCTCGGCGTCGAGTGCGATCGTGCGGTTCGCCTTCTCCACCGCCGCCGGGGTGGCGACGGCGTGGGAGGCGCACTTCGGCTGGCTCGACTGGGCCGGGCACCTCGGGTGCGATGTCGGCGACCTCGCCGTGTTCCGCCAGTGCGGGCTGGTGATGCTGGACGTCGACGCGGTTCCGCGGGCGTCCTGGCTTCCGTTGTTCGACGAGATCGGCGTTCCCTACGAGGAATGGGACAGCGCGACCTTGGCCGAGCGCGTTCCGGGTCTCGACGTCGGCCGCTATTGGCCGCCGAAGCGCCTTGACGACGAAGGGTTCTGGGAGGACGCCGAACGCTCGCTCGGTGGCGTGTACACCCCGGACGCCGGGTACGTGTCGGACCCGGGCCTCGCCGCCGTGAACCTCGCCGCCGCGGCCTCGGCGTGCGGGGCGCGGTTCCGCTTCCGCAGCACGGTGACCGCGGTGGAGAAGGCCGGCGGCCGCGTGCGGTCGGTGCGGCTGTCGGACGGCACCCGGATTCCCTGTGCCGTCGTGGTCAACGCGGCCGGTCCGTGGTCGGGCGCGGTGAACCGGCTGGCCGGCGTGGGTTCCGGCTTCACGGTCGGGGTGCGCCCGTTGCGGCAGGAAGTCGCGCACGTGCCGGTCCGGGCGGGCTACGGCGGACCGGTCGTGGCGGACCTGGACCTGGGCATCTATTTCCGCGGAGAAGCAGGAGGGGGCCTGCTCGTCGGCGGGACGGAACCGGCGTGCGATCCGCTGCAGTGGACCGACGACCCGGATGCCGTCGGCATCCACCCGACGGCCGCGGTCTTCGAAGCCCAGGTGACACGGGCCGCGCGGCGGTTGCCCGACTTGGCGGTGCCCCACCGGGCGCGCGGTGTGGTGGGCGTCTACGACGTCGCCGACGACTGGACGCCGATCTACGACCGCACCGAACTCGAGGGCTTCTACGTCGCGATCGGCACGAGCGGCAACCAGTTCAAGAACGCGCCGGTCGTCGGGCAGCTGATGCGGGAGCTGATCGACCGGGTGGAGAACGGCGCCGACCACGACGCCGTGCCCGTCCGGTTCCGGGCCCCGCGCACCGGCCTGGAGATCGACCTGGGGGCGTTTTCCCGCAGGCGCAACCGGAACACCGCAAACTCGGGCACCGTGATGGGCTGACCCCGGGCGACCCCGCGCTTCACCACACGACCGGCAGCGCCCGGACTCCCCGCATCAACCGGCCGGTCGTCCATTCCACGTCGGCGGCCGTGACGGCCAGGTTCAGGGTCGGGAGCCGCCGGATCAGGGTTCCGAACAGCACGCGCAGCTCCAGCCGGGCCAGGGGTGCGCCGATGCAGTGGTGGACGCCGAAGCCGAAGGCGAGGTGGCGGTTGACCTTCCGGCCGAAGTCCAGCTCACCGGCGTGCGGGAACACCTGCGCGTCGCGGTTCGCCGCATCCAGCTGGACGAGGACGGCGTCCCCGGCGTGGATCGTCCGGCCGCCGAGTTCGAGGTCTTCGGTGGCGATGCGGGCCAGGTCGGTGACGGTCACCAGCGGCACGAACCGCAACAGCTCCTCGACGGCGGCCGGGACCAGCTCGGGGTCGGCGGCCAGCGTGTGCCACAGCGGCCGCTCGGACAGCAGCTGGTAGCCGAAGCTGCCGATCTGGCTCGCGGTGGATTCGTGGCCGCCGGCCAGCAGGGCGATGCCGAGCATGAGCAGTTCGCGGTCGGAGAGCCGGTCGCCGTCGTCGCGGGCGGCCACCAGCGCCGTCAGCAGGTCGTCCGCCGGTTCGGCCTTGCGCCGGGCGATCAGGCCGGTGAGGCAGCCCGCGAGCCGGTCACGCGCGGCGGTGACGTCCGCGGGCGTGACGTCCCGGCCCACCGCCACGATGGTCTCCGTGCACCGGCGCACCAGCGCACGGTCGTCGAGCGGGACGCCGAGCAGCTCGCAGATCACCTGCACCGGCAGTTCCCACGCCACGGCGGCGGCGAAGTCGGCGGGCGGGCCGGCGGCGACCATCCGGTCGAGCAGCCCGTCGGCGATCTCCTGCACCCGCGGCCGCAACGCTTCGACCCGCCGGACCGTGAACGCCTTCGCGACCAGCGACCGGATGCGCCCGTGTTCCGGCGGATCCATGCACAGCAGGTTCCCGACGGGCTCGAAACCCGGCCGCGCCCGCGGAACGTCGGCGCCGGCCGCCGCCGCGCGCGAGAAGCGGGGGTCGGAGAGGACGAACTTCGTCTGCTCGTACCGGGTCACCAGCCAGGCGTCGCCGCCGTAGGGCATCGTGACGCGCGTCGGCCCTTCGCTCTGCCGGAGGTCCGCGAAGCGGGGGTGCGGATCCAGGGCCACGGGTTCGCCGAACGGGTACGGCTCGGCTGCGTCCATCGGACGTCTCCTTCCGGCGTGACGGAGCCCCGGACCAGCCTGGCACCGCCGGTGGCCGGGGCGCACCGGGGTTCAGCCGATCAGCGCACGCCGATGAACCCGGGACCACCGCGGGACGTCATCCGGTGCATGAACCTCGGGAGACGGTCGTTCCTGCGCCTCGCCGGCGTCACCACCGCCGGGCTGGCCGCCACGGCGTGCTCGCCGGCGCCGGCACCCGCACCGGCCCCCGCACCGGCCTCGCCCGGAACGGCGACGGGGACGCCGGGTCCGCCGGACTGGGCCGGGCTGCGCACCAGGCTGAACGGGCCCCTGCTGCGCCCCGGCGACGACGGCTTCGAACCGGCGAAACAGGTGTTCAACCCGCTGTTCGACGGCCGCCGCCCGGCTGCCGTGGCCCGCTGCGCCACGCCGGAGGACGTCGTGGCGTGCGTCGAAGCGGCCGGTGGCCGCGTTCCGGTCGCAGCGCGCAGCGGCGGGCACAGCTACGCCGGGTACTCGACGCCGGACGACGGCCTGGTCGTCGACGTCTCCGGGCTGGCGAAGATCGACGTCCGGGGTGACCGCGTCACGATCGGGGCCGGCGCCCGGCTGAAGGACGTCTACGCGGCGCTGGGCCGGGCCGGGCGGTGCCTGCCCGCCGGGACGTGCCCGACCGTCGGGATCGCCGGGCTCACCCTGGGCGGCGGGATCGGCGTGCTGACCCGCAAGTACGGCCTGACCTGCGACCACCTGGAGTCCGCGCGGATCGTCACCGCCGACGGCAAGGCGCGGACCGCCTCGGCGGACGCCGAACCGGACCTGTTCTGGGCGCTGCGCGGTGGTGGCGGCGGCAACTTCGGCATCGTCACCGAGTTCACCTTCACCACCGCCCCGGCGCCCGACGTCACGGTCTTCGGCCTGCGCTTCCCGCCGGCCGCGGCCGGCGCCGTGCTCGACGCCTGGCAGCGCTGGGTCGCCTCGGCACCCCCGGAACTGTGGACCAACCTCGTGCTCTCGGGCGGCCCGGCCGTCGGCTGCCGGGTCGGCGGCTGCTACGTCGGCGCGGAGTCCGGCCTGACCCCGCTGATCGACGCCCTGCTCGCCGACAGCGGGGCGACGCCCGCCGAACGGACGGTCCGCGGCCTGGACTACCCCGGCGCGATGAAGTACTACGCCGGCAGCGAGAAGCGGCAGTCGTTCGTCGGCGCGTCACGCGTCATCGCGGCCCCCGTCGAAGCCGCGAAGATCACGTCCGTCCTGGCCGGGCGCACCGGAACGGACCTGCTGATCGACAGCCTGGGCGGCGCGGTCGCCACCGTCGGCCGGACCGACACGGCCTTCTGGCACCGTGACGCGCTGGCGACGGTCCAGGTCTACGCCTCGGCGACGGCCGGCACCCACGACCGGGTCACGGCGTCGGTGACCGAGACGGTCGGCCGCCTCGCCGCCGCCGGGGCGACCGGCGCCTACGTCAACTACATCGACCCCGCGCTGCCGGACTGGATGACCGCCTACTACGGCGGCAACGCCGCGCGCCTGAAGGACGTTTCGCGGACCTACGACCCGGACAACGTCTTCGCGTTCGGACAGTCCATCAAGGTCTGAACCGCCTCAGCCGCCGGGTTCCGCCGCGCGGGCGGCGCGGCCGGCCAGCTCGGCGAACGCGGTCCGCAACTCCGGCGGCCCGACGACGTCGACGTCACAGCCGAACCGCAGGAGACCCGCGGCCAGCGCCGCCCACGACCAGGATCCGGTCCGCAGCCGGGTCTTCCCGGGCGCGGCTTCCTCGGCGACGCCGTCCCCGGCGAACGGCGCGACTTCGGCGACCGGCAGGGCGAGGACGACCTCGCCCCGGCACGGCCAGGCGTCGGCGGTGCCGGAACCCTTGAACCGGGCGGCGAGGAACGTCGCGACGTCGCCGCCCGGCACCTCCCGCGGGGTGAACCGCGGTCCGTTGGGGACCCGCAACCGCAGCCGGTCCACGCGGTAGGTCCGCCAGTCCGCCCGGCCGGCGTCCCAGCCGACGAGGTACCACCGTCCACTTCGGACGACCAGGTGGTGCGGCTGCACCCGGCGCGGCGGCCCGGGTGCGGCGTCCTGCGGGCGCGACGGCGAGTCGTAGTCGAACCGCACCTCCTCGGTGGCCCGGATCGCCGAGCTCAGCGCCAGCAGGACGGCGGTGTCCGCCTGGGTCGCGCGGCCGGCCGCGGTGATCTCCAGCCGGTCGACGCGCTGCCGCAGCCGGGCCGGCATCACCTGGCGGACCGTGGCCAGCGCCCGGGCGGCGGCCTCCTCGATCCCCGCGCCGGTGCCGACGGCGACCCGCAGCGCCACCGCCAGCGCGACCGCCTGCTCCTCGTCGAACAGCAACGGCGGCATCCGGCCGCCGGCTTCGAGCCGGTAGCCGCCCTCCGGCCCCTTGACCGCCTGCACCGGGTAGCCGAGCTCGCGCAGCCGGTCGACGTCGCGGCGCACGGTCCGTTCGCTCACCCCCAGCCGGCCGGCGAGCAGCGCGCCCGGCCAGTCCCGGCGGACCTGCAGCAGGGACAGCAGCGAGAGCAGGCGACCCGAAGTCACCGTCGACGACGCGAGCGGCATGACTTTCATGGTGCCACGAGAAGCGGACGTTCCCTGACCGCTACTCCTGCCATCGTGGCTCTCGTCGCCGGAACTCCCCGGCGCCGATCACCCCTCGTGAAGGACCGCACCCCATGTCGCTCACCGCCGTCGCCCACCTCAACTTCACCGGCCAGGCCCGCGAGGCGCTGGAGTTCTACCAGTCGGTCTTCGGCGGCCACGCCACCGTCGTCACCTACGCCGACTTCGGCGTGCCCGCCGGCCTGCCCGACGCGGACAAGGTCGTGTTCGGCCAGGTCACCGCGGACAACGGCTTCAGCGTGATGGCCTACGACGTCCCCGGCACCGACGGCCCGGCCAGGACCGCAGCCACGACCCGCCGGGAAAACGGCACCACCGTCACGAAGGAGCCGTTCTTCCTGTCCGTCCGCGGCGCCACCGTCGACGAGGTCACCCCGGTGTGGAAGGGCCTGGCCGAGGGCGCGACCGTCGTCGAAGAGTTCGGGCCCGCGCGGTGGGCGCCCGCGTTCGGGATGCTGGTCGACCGCTTCGGCGTCACCTGGATCATCGACGTCGCGGCCGGACACCGGGGCTGATCCGTCCCGGCGGTGGGATGCCCCGGCATCCCACCGCACCCGGCCCTCACACCAGCGACGCCGTCAGCCCGCCGTCGAGGACGTAGTGGCTGCCGGTGATCCAGCTCGCCCGGTCCGACGCCAGGAACGCCGTCACCTCGGCGATGTCCTGCGGCGTGCCGAGGCGGCCCTGCTTGGCCGCGACGAGGTCGCCGAACGGGACCTGGGTGGCCGCCTCGAAGTCCGGGACCAGGCGCTCGACCATGGCCGTGTCGGCGAAGCCCGGGCAGACCGCGTTGACCCGGACTCCCGCCGGGCGCATCTCGACCGCCGCCACCCGGGTCAGCTGGATCACCGCCGCCTTCGTCGCGCAGTACGACCCGAGCAGGGGGCTGCCGCCGATGCCCGCGATCGAGGCGATGTTGACGATGTTGCCCTTGGCCTCCACCAGGTGCGGGATCGCCGCCTTCATCGTCACGAACGTGCCGCGCACGTTGACCGCGAAGATCTTGTCGAAGCTTTCCGTCGGCTGCTGCAGCAGCGGTGACGACACCTCGATCCCGGCGTTGTTGACCAGGACGTCGAGACCGCCGAGGAGCTCGACGGCCTGCTGGATCGCCGACTGCACCTGGGTTTCGTCGGTGACGTCGCAGTTGGCGACACCGGCCGCGCCGAGTTCGTCGGCCGCTTGCTTGGCCGAAAGGGAATCGAGGTCACTGACCACCACGCGGGCGCCGCGTTCGGTGAACAGCGCCGCGATCGCCTTGCCGATCCCGGCGCCGGAGCCGGTGACGAAGACGCGCTTTCCTTCGAGTTCGGACATGCTGGTCCCTTTCACATCGCGTCGATCTTGGGGAGGATCTCTTCCTTCAGGCGCTTCATGTCGTCGAGTGTCTTCGCCACCGGGACGTCCTGGAAGGGCGGCCACAGGAACGGCATCGTCAAGCCGGCTTCCTTGTACCGTTTGAGCTGGTCGGTGATCTGCGCCTGCGAGCCGGCGAGCAGGTTGGTGCCCTTGCCCAGCGGGCTCTGGTCCAGGTCCTCGTCGGTGATGACGAACCAGATCATGCTGGCGATCTCGAGGTCGTCGACCGACCGCGGGGTGTCGAGCGCGTCGAGTTCGCGCTGGATTTCGGTGCGCCAGCGCCGGATGTCCTCGGGTGAGTCCTGGATGCCGATCCAGCCGGAGAGCCCGTACTTCGCGATCCGCGCGGCCGAGCGTTTCGCGTCCTTGAGGCCGCTGAAGAAGATCGGCGGGTGCGGCTTCTGCACCGGCTTCGCGCCGAACCCGCTGCGCTGGAAGTCGGCGAACTCGCCGTGGTACTCGAACAGGTCGGTGGTCCAGATGCCCTGCATGATCTCCAGGGTTTCGCGGACGTGCTTGTGCCGCTTGGGGAAGATGTGCGACGCGCTCGCGGCGGCGAACTCCTCGGGCATCCAGCCGGAGCCGACGGCGACGTTGAGCCGGCCGCCGGAGAGGTGGTCGATGGTGGCCAGCTCGGCGGCCAGGACGCCGGGCGAGCGGTAGGGCGTGTCGATGATGCTCATCCCGATCCGCACCTTCGACGTCTTCGCCGCGAGCCACGGGATGAGCGGCATGCCCTGGAGGAACTTGCCGCGCGAGCTGACCGGGAGGCCCTTGGGGAATCCCTCGATCATGCCGAAGGCGTACTGCATCTCCTGGGTGTCGGACGTTTCCGGGACGATGATCCGGTCGAGCGTCCAGACGGAGTCGAAGTCGAGGTCTTCGGCGAGGGCGGTGAGGTCCTCGAGTTCCCGCACGGTCACCTCGTCCCGGAAGTTCGGCAGGTAGAGCGCGAGTTTCATGGTGGTCTCCTTCAGCCGGCGGTGAGGGTGGTGCGGATTTCGGCCTTGAGGACCTTGCCGACGGTCGAGCGCGGCAGGTCCGGCCAGACTTCGATTTGCTTCGGCGCCTTGACGCTGCCGATGCGGTCCTTGACGAACGCGATCAGCTCGCCGGGGTCCAGCCGGGCCCCGGGCCGGAGCTGGACGACGGCGGTGACGCGCTCGCCCCACTTGTCGTCGGGCAGGCCGATCACGGCGCAGTCGCGGACGGCTTCGTGGGCCAGCACCGCCTGTTCGACTTCGGCGGAGTAGACGTTGAAACCGCCGGTGATGACCATGTCCTTGGCGCGGTCGACGATGTGGAGGAACCCTTCGCCGTCGAGGAAACCGATGTCGCCGGTGTGGTGCCAGCCGTGGGCGGACGCCTCCGCGGTGGCCTCGGGGTTGCGGTAGTAGCCGGCCATCACCAGCGAGCCGCGTACGCAGATTTCGCCGCGTTCCCCTGGCGGGACGGCGTTTCCGTCGCCGTCGAGGATCGCCACGGTGACCAGCGGCGACGGCCGCCCGGCCGAGGCCAGCCGTCCGGTGTGGACACTGCCGTCGGGCCGGCGGTGCTCGGCCGGCGACATCGTCGAGATCATCATCGGCGCCTCGGACTGGCCGAAGAGCTGGGCCATCGGTCCGATGCGGTCGAGGGCTTCGGTCAGCCGGGCCGTCGACATCGGGGCCGCGCCGTACCAGAAGCACTGCAGCGACGAGAGGTCCGTCGTGTCCAGGGCTTCGTGGCCGAGCACCAGGTAGATGAGCGTCGGCGGCAGGAACGTGTGGGTGACGCGGTGGCGCTCGACGAGCTCCAGGAACCGGCCGACGTCGGGCTTGGGCATGATCACGACCTCGCCGCCGCGGGCCAGGACCGGGAAGCAGAGGACGCCGGCCGCGTGGGTGAGCGGGGCCAGGGCCAGGTAGACCGGGCGGCCCTCGAAGGGGTAGCTCATCAGCGTGATCGCCGACATCACCTCGAGGTTGCGGCCGGTGAGCATGACGCCCTTGGGCCGCCCGGTGGTACCGCCGGTGCCGACGAGCGCGACGACGTCGTCCGGTTGCGGGGCCACGGCGGGCGGGTCGTCCTTCGCTTCGTCGAGCCACGTCTCGAACCCGGGCGCGAAGCCGTCGCTTTCCCCGAGGCGGACGAGCGTGGCCAGCTTCGGCAGCTGGGGCGCGATCCTGCGGACCAGGTCCTCGAAGGCGGGCTGGAAGACCAGGGTGGTGCAGTCGAACAGGTCCAGGAGCTCGGCGTTCTCGCCGGCGGCGTTGCGCGGGTTGATCGGGCACCACACCGCGCCGGCCCGGGAGATGCCGAAGACGCAGGTGAACGCGGTCGGGTCGTTGCCCGAGAGGATGCCGACCTTGTCCCCGGGGGCGACGCCGGAGCGGCGCAGGGCGCGGGCGACGGCCTCGGCGAGCTCGACGACTTCGCCGTAGGACCGGGAGACCCCGTCGAGGGTCAGGCAGGGCGCCCCGGGGTCCAGCGAGGCGCCTTTCTCCAGGTAGAAGAACAGAGACATCGTCGTCCCTCCCGACTTCGCCGGCGGCTGGTGACGACCATGACCGCCGTTTGGACGAATGTCAAGATTTTCCTGGACGATTGGTCAGAAAACCGCCGGATGGTATCTTCGGAGCCGTGACCAGCGCACCCGCCGTGAGGCGCCGGACCCCAGCCGACAAGTTCGAGGACCGCCGCCGGGAACTGGCCGACGCGGCGCTCCTGGCCCTGGCCGACCTCGGCTACGCCCGCACGAGCCTGCGCACGATCGCGGAGCACACGAAGTACTCCCACGGGCTGCTGCACTACTACTTCGCCGACAAGGTGGAGCTGATCACGTACTGCGTCCGCCGTTACAAGGCGGCCTGCGTCCAGCGCTACGAGGGCGGCGTCGGCGACGCGGCCACCCCGGGCGAGCTGGCGATCGCCTGCGCGGACGGGCTGGCGGCAGCGCTCGGCGAGGCGCCCCTGATGCACCGGATGTGGTACGACCTGCGCACGCAGTCCCTGTACGAGCCGGCGTTCCGCGAGGACGTGGCCGAGATCGACGAGAGCCTGCGGGACATGATCTGGCGCAACGTGAGCGCGTACGCGGCCTTGGCGGCAAGCGAGCCGACCTGCTCCCCCACCGACGCGTACGCGTTGTTCGACGGCCTGTTCCAGCAGGCCCTGCTCCGCCACCTCAGCGGCGAGGAGTCCGCCCTCGACGACCTTCGGCGCGGTGTCCGGGAGCTGTTCCCCCGCCTGGTCGCCTGATCCCGTCGGATTCCCGGGGTTCGACTGCGCCTGCCCGCGAATTCCGGAAGGCGCTCCCTTCGTCGGGCACCGGTGAATTCAATCTTGACCAGGCGATCCCGCTTCCCCGGTGATCACGGCAGAAGGTGACAATTTCTAGACAGCCGCTGTCGGGTGACTGACGACCCGAAGACGCCAAGGTACTCTGATCTGTTGCGATGACCTGGCCAAAAGCGGGACCGCTGGAGGTCCGTTTGAACCCGCCAGCGTACAACCCCGGAAACGACCACACCGGCTCCGCGGACAACGTCGTCCAAGCGGGGCACGTCCACGGGAGCATCAACGTCCACACCTCGCTGCCGGACGTCATGCGGACCCCGGTGCCGCACCAGCTTCACGGTGTGGTGCGGCATTTCGTCGGACGTGCCGCCGAACTGAGCCAGTTGCGCATGGTTCTCGAGCAGCGGACGGCCGAGGGGCCGCTCGTCACCACGACGATCGTCGTCTCCGGCGCGCCGGGAGTCGGTAAGACCGCACTGCTCGTTCACTGGGTCCGCCAGGTCAGGGACGAATTCCCGGACGGCGTGCTTTACGTCGACCTGCACGGTTACGGCCCGGTGGCCCCGAAGAACACCGGCCAGGTGCTCGACAGTTTCCTGCGCGCGCTCGGCGTTTCTCCCCAGCTCATACCGTCCGAGCTGGAAGATCGCTCCGCGCTTTACCGAAGCATGCTGACGAGTCGGCGGATGGTCGTCATCTTGGACAACGCCGACAATTCAGAACGGATCAGGCCACTCCTGCCAGGATCGGAGTTCGCCCTTGCGTTGATCACGAGCAGAAGCACTCTTTCTGGCCTGGTCGTGCGGGATGGAGCTTACAGAATGACGCTGGACACGCTATCACCGAGCGAGGCGGACAACCTGCTGCGCCAGATCATCGGTGCGGACCGCGTCGAAGCCGAGCCCGCCGCGGCGGCCGAACTCGCCAGGCTGTGCGCATTCCTGCCGCTGGCGTTGCGCATCGTCGCGGAACGGATCTCCGCACAGCCGCACGCGCGGCTCGCGGATCTGGTCGGCGACCTGACCTCCGAGGCGCGACGGCTGGACATCCTGTCGCCCGCGGACGACGAGCAGACGGCGGTGCGCGCCGTGTTCTCCTGGTCGTACCGGGCGCTGACGCCACCGGTCGCGCGGCTCTTCCGGCTGCTGGGCACCAGCCCGTGTCCCGACCTGACCGTCCCGGCCATCGGCGCCCTGGCCGAGCTCGACCCGGCGGAGACGCGCACCCTGCTGTTCAGCCTGGTGAGCCTGCATCTGCTCACCGAACACCAACGCGGCCGATACAAGTTCCACGACTTGTTGCGGGTGTACGCCGCCGAGCGGGCAGCCGAAGACGAGCCGGCCGCGGAACGCGCCGCCGCCCTCGATCGGCTGCTGAACTGGTACCTCGACGCCGCCGACGCAGCCGACCGGCGGGTCGCGCCGGGCGGAACGTCCATCACGCCGGTCCGCGAACTCGCCGTCGAGTTCGGCTCCTACGACGAGGCGCTCGCCTGGTTCGAGACGGAGAAGGAAAATCTCCGAGCCGTGATACGAGGGGCGCTCGAATCGGGGCACCACGACATCGCCGCCTACCTCGCGCTGGAGATGTGGGGCTTCTTCAACATCCGGAAGTACTGGACGGATTGGCTGGCCTGCAACGAGATCGGTCTCGCGGCAGCCGGTCTGTCCGGGAACCGGCGCGCGGAGGCGTGGCTGTTGACGAGCCAGGGAACCGCGTACCGCAATCTGCGCCGGCGCGCCGAGGCAATCGAATTCCACCGGGGCGCTCTGGAGAAATTCGACCTGATCACCGATCTCGCCGGAGTGGGCTACGCCCGCCAGAATCTGGCGAACGTCCAGGCCGACGGCCGGGAATTCGAACCCGCACTGGTCAATTTCGGTCTGGCGCTGGATGCATTCCGGCAGCTGACCGACACTCGGGACCGCCTTCGGGGCGAAGGCGTCACATACAACTCGATGGCTGTGGCCTACAACAACATGGGTGAATACGAGAGCGCGTTGGAGTGCGCCCGCAACGCGATCGACAGGTGGACCGAGCTGGACAGCGGGCACGGTCTGGCTTTCGGGCACCACAGCATCGGAACGGCGTACGCCGGGCTCGGGCGGTTCGACGAGGCGGTCACCAGCTTCGATGCCGCGCTGCGCATTCGCCGGCAGATCAACGACCGGCATGGTGAGGCGCGATCCCTGCTCGCACTGGGTGCCGTCCAGCAGGACCTGCACCGGGTGGTCGACGCCAGGGAGTCGGCGCGGTCCGCGGTCGAGATATTCACCGTGCTGAACGCACCCGAGATCGAGGACGCCGCTGAACTGCTGACACAACTCGAACAGTCCGGGAGCTAACGGCCGCTTGGGAGTAGCTATGGCGCAGTACGGAACAGCAGACGGAACCCTCCGTGCCGAGCAGATCAGCCGGCTGCCGCTCGGCACCGGCACGCCGCCGGCCGGGCTTGATCGTTGGCGCGCGGCCCTGCCCGAACCGTCCGCGCCCTTCGACGACGCCATCGGCGGGGACTGCACGATGTGCATCAAGCAGCATCGTGACCATGGTTCACACGGCTACGCCCTGTGGCTGGAAGTCGAGGAGCGCTGCAACCTGGACTGCCTGTTCTGCTACAACCCCTGGCGGCCGGCGGCCTCCACCGCCGAGGAGCTTCAGCCGATATCCGCCGCGGAGTGGGAGGACCTGGTCGATCTCCTGATGTCGGACATCGAACTGGAGAGCGTGACTCTCTCCGGTGGCGAGCCGCTCATGTACCCGGGTCTGGTGGACGTCGTGGCCCTGCTCCGGCGCCGCAGCCTCCCCGTGGCGATCACCACGAACGGGCGCAGCGGCACCCGGGCGCGTATCGCCGCGCTGGCCGGCGCGGGGGTGCAGCAGATCTCCGTCCCGGTGCACTCGCACCGGCCGGAGGTGCACGATTCACTGGCCGGCGGCGCGTCCTGGCACGCTGCGATCCGCACCATCGCGCTGGCCCGGGAAGCCGGGGTCGACGTCGTCCTGACCGCGGTACTGACCGGCCGGAACAGCGCGGAAGCCGAACTGGACGGCCTCGCCGGAGTCGTTGCCGCACTCGGCGTCCGCAAGGTGGTGGTCAACTGTTTCCACGCCACCGGCCAAGGCCTGCTGCACGAGTCCGAGCTGCACATTTCGAACGACGAATTCGCCGAGGCGCTGGCCTGGTTGCGGCACAAGCTACCGGACACGGCGGTGACCATGGGGTCGCCACCGCCCTCGGCCCCCGATGCCGACGGCGGGGCCGGGACCGTACGCCGGATCGCCGTGTCGCCTCGCGGGGAGCTGAAGTTCTGCAACCACTCCAGCACCGGGCTGCTCAACCTGCGCCGAGCACCGCGCGACGAAACAGCGCACATCCTGCAGCGAATCTCGGCCGGCGAGCACGCCGACCTGCTGGGGTCGATCAACAACTGCGCATGTCTGGGTCAAACGTCCTCGTTGTGACCCCGGGACATCCTTCCGCATCCCATTGCGGACGAAGGAATTTCGTGCCCTCGGCGGGGTACCGCTAACGTCGGATTCATGGAGTGGAGCTACCAGTCGGCCGAAGAACTCATCGCCGCGTTGCGGGGTGGTGCGGTGACGTCCGTGGACCTGACCGAAGAGGCGATCGCCCGCGTCGAGCGCGGTGACGAGGTGGTCAACGCGATCTGCGTGCGGGACTTCGACCGGGCGCGGGCCGCGGCGCGTGAGGCCGATCGGGCCCGGGCGCGGGGTGAGGAGCGGCCGCTGCTCGGCGTCCCGGTGACGGTCAAGGAGTCGTACGACCTGGCCGGGCTGCCCACGACGTGGGGCCTGCCGGCGCACCGGGACTACGTGCCGGCCGAGGACGCCGTCCAGGTGTCGCGCCTGAAGGAGGCGGGCGCGGTGATCCTGGGCAAGACCAATGTCCCGCTGGGCCTGCAGGACATCCAGAGCTTCAACGACATCTACGGCACGACGACCAACCCGTGGCACCCCGGCCGCACGTCGGGCGGCTCCTCCGGTGGCTCGGCGGCGGCCCTGGCGTCCGGGTTCGGCGCGCTGTCCATCGGCTCGGACCTGGCGGGCTCGCTGCGCACCCCCGCGCACTTCTGCGGGGTCTACGCGCACAAGCCGACCCTCGGCCTGGCGGCCCGCCGCGGCATGGTCCCGCCCACCGAGCCGGCGTTGCCGGCCGAGTTCGACCTGGCGGTCGTGGGCCCGATGGCCCGCACGGCCCGCGACCTCACCCTCCTGCTCGACGTCATGGCGGGCCCGGACCCGCTGACCCTGGGCGTGGCCCACCGCCTGCAGCTCCCCCCGCCCCGCCACTCGCGACTCGGCGACTTCCGGGTCCTGGTCCTGGAGGACCACCCGTGCATCCCGACCGCCGCCGCAGTCCGGACGGCGGTGAACGCCGTGGCCGACGCCCTCACCGACGGCGGCGCCCGCGTCGAACGGCACAGCCCGGCGCTGCCCGACCTGACCGAAGCCGCGACGGTGTACATGCAGTTGCTGATTTCGGGCACGGTGGCCAAGTTCCCGATGGATCCGAACGCGGGCGGCGAGGGCCTCGACGCGGTGCGGATGCGCGCGTTGACGTTCAGCCACGCCGACTGGCTCGGGGCGGACAACCGCCGCGAACTCCACCGCCACGCCTGGCGTCAGGTGTTCCGCGACTTCGACGCGGTGGTGTGCCCGGTGACGCCGACCGTGGCCTTCCCGCACGACCACCACCCGAACCCGTTGGAACGCCGCCTCGACGTCGACGGCGTGGGGTATCCGTATTTCGACCAGCTGGTGTGGGCGGGGCTGGCCACGATGCCGGGACTGCCGGCGACGGCGGTACCGGTGGGGATGTCGGCGGAGGGATTGCCGGTCGGGGTGCAGATCGTCGGTCCGATGTACGAGGACCGGACCCCGTTGCGGCTGGCCGAGTTGCTGGAGGAGAAGATCGGCGGATTCCGGCCGCCCGAATAGGACTATCCGGCCTCTTCGGGTCCGGCCTCCGGACGCGACTGTCCACCCGGTGACGCCCGATCAACGCCATCGGCGGACGCCGTGCCGTGGTCCAGAAGCGCGTCGTCTTCCAACGCAGTGGCGATTGTTTCAGCCGCGTCTCTGCCGATGGCCTCCGTTATTGCCTCGCTCCAGCTTTGTGCACCCAGGCTGTCGCGCAGTACCAGGAGTCGCCGAAGGTCGAATGCTCTCTCGGACAGCTGTAGCTGGGCACGCATGTATGCGGCGTGCGCATGAAGGGTGACAGCCTTGACTTGATCACCGGACTCTTCGGCCAGGATCCCGAGCTGACTGACTGTGTGCGCCAGGTCGGCACGGTTGCCGATTTCTCTTTTGATGGCCAGAGAATCAGTGTAGTAACGTTCGGCCTCGGCGTACTCACCACGGAGCTGGGCTATCATGCCGAGCTGGTGGTAACCGGTGGCCACACCGACGCGGTTGCCGAGCTTTTCGTCGATGGCCAGGGATTCGGTGTAGCGACGTTCGGCCTCAGCGTACTCGCCACGGGAGTACATGAGGTTGCCGAGCTGGTGGTAACTGATGGCCAGGCCGGCGCGGTTGCCGACTTCCTCGCTGATGGCAACGGACTCGGTGTAGCGACGTTCGGCCTCGACGTAGTCGCCGCGAACCTCGGCAAGCATGCCAAGCTGATGGTAGCTGCTGGCCAACCCCACCCGGTCGCCGATTTCATTTCTGATCGCAATGGACTCGGTGTAGCGACGTTCGGCTTCCGCATAGTCGCCACGGAGGTACGTGAGGTTGCCGATCTGGTGATGACTGCTGGCCAAGCCGGCCCGGTCGCCGACTTCCTCCCTGATGGCGAAGGACTCGGTGTAGCGACGTTCGGCTTCGGCGTACTCACCCTGGACCTGGGCGAGGATGCCGAGCTGGTGGTAACTGGTGGCCACGCCGACGCGGTTGCCGAGCTCTTCTTCGATGGCCAGGGATTCGATGTAGCGACGTTCGGCCTCGGCGTACTCACCCCGGTCCTGGGCTATCATGCCGAGCTGGTGGTAACTGGTGGCCATACCGACGCGGTTGCCGAGCTTTTCGTCGATGGCCAGGGATTCTGCGAAGCGACGTTCGGCCTCCGCGTAGTCACCCCGGTCCTGGGCGAGGATGCCGAGCTGCCCGTAGCTGCTGGCCATGCCGGCCCGGTTACCGAGTTCCTCCTTGATGGCCAGGGATTCCGTGTAGCGACGTTCGGCCTCGGCGTAGTCGCCCCGGACCTGGGCGAGGATCCCGAGCTGGTGGTAGCTGGTCGCCATGCCGGCCCGGTCGCCGAGCTCCTCCCGGATGGCCAGGGATTCCGTGTAGCGACGCTCGGCCTCGGCGTACTCGCCCCGGCGTTGGGCGATCATGCCGATCTGGTGGTAGCCGTTCGCCACACCGGCCCGGTCGCCGTGCTCTTCCTTGATGGCAAGGGCTTGGTCGTAACGGCGTTCGGCTTCGGCGTAGTCGCCCCGGAGCTGGGCGAGGATCCCGAGCTGGTGGTGCCATGGCGCCTGTTGTTCAGGCGTGCGTGCCAGAACGGCGAGTGTGTGGTGGATGAGTGCCAGCTCGTGGTCCCAGGCGCCCACGACCTGAAGCCGGAGCGCGATGGTCTGACTGATCGATTCTGCGTCCCCGAGTTCGTCGCCTGCGATGAGGTGGTGGCGCATTTCCAGCGCGTCGTGCAGGTCCGCGTCGCGGTCTTGAGGCCAGACCTTGATACGCCAGTTCCAGTATTCCGCTGCTTTGCGGTGTGCTTGCTGCAGCTCGTCGTCGTGGCAGCAGCGCTCGAGGGCGGAAGCGGTCCAGCGGTGCAC
Source organism: Amycolatopsis sp. NPDC004625 (assembly GCF_040609695.1). Lineage (NCBI taxonomy): Bacteria > Bacillati > Actinomycetota > Actinomycetes > Pseudonocardiales > Pseudonocardiaceae > Amycolatopsis > Amycolatopsis sp. NPDC004625. The sequence goes on along the minus strand of NZ_JBEXKX010000007.1, from coordinate 225,236 downwards.
GAACACCGTTCCGGTCTCGGCGTTCACGGTGAGCAGGCTGGTTGCCGCCAGCTCCGCGGCGAGGTCGCCGAGGTCGTAGGACGTCGACCGTGGCGGCGTCGGTCTCGCCGCGAGCTCGTCGAGATCAGGTTGGATCCGGGCCAGCACCTCCGGCGGCAGCTCGCTGATGTTCAACCCGGCCGGCGGGACACGATGGTGTTCGAGGACAGCCAGGATGTGCTCCTGCGCACCCCGGCGGTCCGGCTCGTGTGCAGCACCCTCGTCGACATCGCCGAGCTGGAACAGCAGCGCATCAAGGCCGACCGGTTCCCGGTAGACGGACGCGCCGAGCAGCAGTCCACGGGCGCCGGGGTGGTCTTCGAGCGTCCGCAGAAGCGCGTCGAGCAGGACGTCGTCGGCGATCAGCGTCACCGTCTGCGCCAGTGCCGCGTCGAGAGTGTCGGCGGTCTCGGCCGCCTGGGCTTCGGGATGGGCCTGGATCGCCTCGGAGAGGCGTGCGGTGACGTCGTGGTAGCGGGCGTGCCCGTGGTTGAGGAGGGCATCGAGGTACTCGAGACTGCGGGGATGCCCGCCGACCAGCCGCCACACCTTTTCGACGTCGTCATCGCCCAGCCGGTCCAGGGCCGGCAAGGACCAGATCAGCTTGAACGTCTCGGCCATCGACATCGGCCCGACCGGCGACGACCGCAGGTGCCGGTGCGCGTCGCGCGGCAGGGCGAACTCGTAGCGGGAAGTGATCAGCAACCGGCTTTCCCCCGGATCCGCCGCCCAGCGGGCCAGCAACTCCGCGAGGGCGTTGTCGCCGAGCCGGCGGTCGGTGAGGTTGTCCTCGAAGTTGTCGAGCACCAGCAGCACCGGGATTCGGCTGAGCACCTGCTCACGCAAGGCGGCGAACCGGTCCTGCCACGGCTCGCTGACCTGGCCGGCGTAGCCGACGGCACGCCGCAGCTGGTCGAAGCCGCCCTGCATGGCCAGGTGACGGCGCAGCGCACTCGTCACCTCGGTGAGCACGACATCCACCGACAGTTCGCCCTGGCAGACGACGGTCACGGAGAACCGGAGGTGCTGCAGCAGCTCGGCGGCCAAGGTCGTCTTGCCGACGCCGCCGATGCCGTGCAGGACGACGCCACTGACCGATGCTCCGGCCAGTGCGGCCGGTAACGCCCGCTGCTCGCGGCGGCGGCCGACGAAGTTGCCGTGCCCACGCCACGACAACCCGGCCACCGACTTGCTCTCCTGCTCGGGCAAAGGCTCGCGTCGTGCCGGGTCGAACACGGGCGTCGAGCCGGAGCCGGCCAGGACGGTGACGACGCTCCACTCGTCCAGCGCCGCCAGCTTGCTCTCTCGCGGATGGTCCGAAGTCGCGAGCTGCAGCTGCACGATCCGGCGGGCGTCGGCGACGGCGGCGACCACGTCCGGGATCGAGGACTGGGCGAGTTCCTGGTAGACGCGGGCGAACAGCGCGGTGGCGTACCAGTCGGTCACCGTGGTTTCGGTCCCGATCGCCACGCTCGCCCCGTGCCCCACCAGGCTCGCCGCCAGCGACGGCGCCCCTTCCTCGCCGGGAACGTCGGTGTAGCAGGCGGCCAGGCAGATCACCGGCGGCATCCTCCCCGGCGGGATCGCCTCCTCCACCAGCTGTTCCGCGGTCACCGCCCGTGCGGATCCCTCCTCGTCCTCCAGATCGAGCACCCCGGGACCACCGTGACACGACAGGTGCAGGACGTGCGCCGGCGCCTCGTCCAGCGCGGCGCGGATCGCGGCCGTCGTCGCGAACGGCACCACCCGCACGTCCGCGTCTCCGGCGCGGGCGCCGCGGACCGCGGCGACCACGTTGCGGAGTTCGCGTTCGTAGTCGAGCTCGGGGCCGCCGCCGCGTTCCGGAGCGGAGATCGCGACCAGGATCCGCAACGGCCCCGGGATCTTGCGGACCTTCGGCGCCTGCACCTGCCGGAACACGGTGACCAGCGGGCACAAGGCCAGCGGCCGCAACGACTCCGGGTCCGGCAGGGCCTCCCACGGCAGTCCCGGCCAGCCCGGCGCATCGACACCGATGCGCACGGGCACGTGCTCTGCCGTGGCGCGCCGCATCATGCGCGCCAGCGCGTCCGCGACCGGCACGGGCAAGAACGATTCCGCCAGCAGCTGCCCGGCCCGCCGCAGCGACAGCGCTCCGGCCGGCTCGGCACGCTCCGCGTCGGGCGCGATCGTGCGGCCCGCGGCGCCGGCACGGGCCCGGCGTACTTCCCCCAGCGCCGCAGCCAGCCCCAGGCTGACCCCGCGATGCGGTGCGGCGGCTGACGTGCCCGCGCCCGTCAGCCGGACCTCGGTTCCCGTCACCGACAGGACCAGGTCCACCGCTTCGCCCAGGTCCGGCGCACCCTCCACCGCCACGGCAACAACGCCGGCGAGGAGGTTCTCGACGTCTTCGGTGCGGGCCACCCACACCGAATGCTGCAGCCAGCCGTCCGCCGCGTTGTAGCGCGCCGACACCACTCCGACCACCCGGTCGTCGGAGATCCGGCGGACCGGGGCCCCGCTCATCCCCTTCAGGACGTCTTTCGCCGACAACCGCCCCAGCGGCACCTGCCGGTCGCGGGTCGTCCCACCCGCCCACCGCCCGGGGGCGTCGAGGTGCCCGTACTCGTGCCCCGGGTCGTTCACCTCGACGACCCCGGTGACCACGACCGGATCGTCGAGCGGCGCCCAGTCGGTCGCGAACCACCCGGCCACCGACCCGGACAACGGCTGCGCCAGCCGCAGCACGGCCAGATCGTGCAGCGGATCGATCCGGATGACCTCGGCCGCGGTGGGTTCGCCCGCGCCGTTGAGCGCGTCGACGCCGACGGTGTCGTGCTCGGCACTGCGACCGAGATCGTCCAGGACGTGCCACGCCGTCACCACGACACCCGGCGACACCTGGAAGCACGTACCGAACGCATCGCCGGCGTCCGTGAGCACCCGGCCCAGGTAGGCGGGGATACGCGGGTCCTTCGGCATCGGGCCACTCCGCGTCCCGGGGCTCGGCACAACCTGACCCGCCACCGTGGCTCCTCCCTCTGTCACAGCACAGTCGTATCCTCCGCTCGCGCCGTTACGCACGGTGCCGGCCTTGCGCGCCGGCCGAACAGGAACCCGCCGCAGGAGGGAAAGCGGACTCCTGCCAAGGCCCGGCGAAACGACCGGAGGCCGGCTCACCGCCCCTTGACCACTTTTACGCCGGTTTTACCCGGAAGACCATTCGTCCGCTCCGAGACGCCGCTCGGCGACTGCCGGATTGCCGCCCCCGTCGGACCCTCCATACGCTCGATTCCTGGGCGAGTGTGTGTGAGGGGAAATGGAGCACTCACGACTGGTAGTCCACCGCACGGTGCTCGCGGTGGATATCGAAGGTTACGGGCGGCAAAGCAGGACGACGCCGCACCGGCTGGTTGTTCGGCAGGGGCTCGATCTCGCGTTGCGCCGTGCCTTCAAGGAGGCCGGGGTGCCGTGGTTCGACTGCAAGCACGAGAGCACCGGCGACGGGACGCTGGTGCTCGTGCCGGCGCAAATCCTCAAAGGACCCTTTGTCGAAGTCCTTTCCGGGGCGCTCGCCGGGGAACTCCGGCGGCACAATGAAACGCACCGGGCCGAGGAGCGGATCCGGCTGCGAATGGCGCTTCACGCGGGAGAAGTCGCCTATGACGATCAAGGGGCCACCGGGCCCGCGCTCAATCAGACATTTCGCCTGATCGAGGCTCCGCAGTTGAAGACCGCCTTGGCGGAATCGCCGGGAACGCTCGCGCTGATCGTTTCGACGTGGTTCTTCGACGAAGTCGTGCGCAGCAGCACGGTCGTGGACCCCTCGACGTTCCGGCCCGTGCACGTGGCCGTCAAGGAGACGGCGACCGTCGGCTGGATCAGCCTGCCCGACCACCCTTATCCGCCGGGTTCCGGAGAACTCGACGGCGAGCAGCGGCCCTCCGTCAGCGGCCGCTCGACGCTGCCGCGTGACCTGCCGGCCTTCACCGGCCGGGGCCAGGAGCTGGCCGAGCTCACCGCGACCGTGTCCACCGCCGCCGGGCAGGGCACGCTGGGGATGGCCGTCCACGTCGTCGACGGCATGCCGGGCATCGGGAAGACGACGTTCGCGGTGCGGGCCGCCTACCAGCTCGCTCCGTACTTCCCCGACGGCCAGGTCTTCCTCGAACTGCACGGCCACAGCCCCGGGCAGGCGCCCGTGGACCCCGGTGACGCCCTGGCTTCGCTGCTGCTCCTCTGGGGCGTCCCCGCGATCGCCATCCCGGCCGGCCTGGACGATCGCGCGCGGCTGTGGCGGGAAAAGCTGGCCGGGCGGAAGATCCTGCTGCTGCTCGACGACGCCGTCGGCGACGAGCAGGTCCGGCCGCTGCTGCCGGGCAGTCCCGGCAGCCTCGTGCTGGTCACCAGCCGGCGGCGGCTCGAGTCCGTCGCCGACGCCGGCCCGGTCTCGTTGCCGACCCTCCCGCCGCCGGACGCCGCCGCGATGTTCGAGCGCTACACCGGTACGCGCGGGCACGATCCCCGGGCCGTGGCCGAGCTGATGGCGATGTGCGGGTACCTGCCGCTGGCCATCGCGCTCACCGCCGGCCGCCTGCGGAACCACCCCTGCTGGACGCCCGGGCAGCTGGCCGACGACCTCCGGTGCTCCCGCAACCGGATCACGATGCTGCGCGCGGGCAACCGGACCGTCGCCGCGGCGTTCGACCTCTCCTACCGGGACCTGAGCCCGGACGAGAAACGGCTCTTCCGCCGCCTCGGCCTGCACCCCGGCACGCGGATCGAGACGCGCGCGGCCGCGGCGCTCGACGGCGAAGAACCGGAACCGACCCGGGATCGCCTGGATGCGTTGTACCTCAACCACCTCCTGGAAGAGGTGGCTCCCGGCCGGTACCGCCTGCACGACCTGACCCGGGCCTACAGCCTGACCCTGGACGGCGAAGGCGGTGACGACAAGGCCTTCGAACGCCTGCTGGACTACTACCTCTACGCCGTCCGGTCGGCGACGCGGTTCGTCGCCACCCGCGGCCCGCGCCCGGAGATCGCCGCCGAGGCGCCGGCGGGGACCCACGAGTTCGAGTCGGAAGGCGAGGCGATCGCCTGGCTGAGCGCGGAACGCGCCGAGCTCGGGGCGTGCATCACCTACGCCGCGGTCCACGACCACCTGCACCGGGCCGCCGAGCTCGCGGTCGCCCTCCACCCCTATCTCGAGCAGCACGGGTACTGGCACGACGCCCACCGGATCGACCAGGCCGTGCTGGCCGCGGAACAGGCGGCGGGAAACCTCACGGACGAGGCGGCCACCCGCGCGGACCTGGGCCGCGTGCGGAGCCTGCTCGGCGACCATCCCGCGGCGGTCGAGGACCTCCTCCGGGCGCGGGACCTGTACGCCCGGTCGGGCGACCGGCTCGGCGAAGCCGCCGCGCTGACCGAAATCGGGTTCGCCCGCATGGAACTCTGCGAGTACCCGGAAGCGATCGAGTACCTCACGCGGGCCCGCGCGCTCTACGAGAGGCTGGAGAACCCGTTCGGGATCGCCGGCGCGCTCGGCAGCCTCGCGAGCGTGCAGTTCCGGATCGGGCGCCACGACGCCGCCCGGGCGGACGGTGAACGGGCCCTGGCGCTGTACGTCGAACTCGGCAACCGGCTCGGCGAGGCGCTGAGCCTGCTCTGCATCGGCTGCACCTACGGCGTCTGCGGGGACTTCGCGGGCGCGATCGGCATCTTCGACCAGGTGCTTTCGCTGTCCCGGGAGCTCGGCGACCGGTACACGGAGGCCCGGGCGCTGAACAACCTCGGCCGCATGCACTTCGAGCTCGGCAACCACGGGAAGGCCGACAGCTGCTACAGCAGCGCCCAGCTCATCTACAGCCGCCTGGACAGCCGGACCCGCGAGGCGGTCGCCCTGAACAACCTCGGCCGCCTGCACCACGCGTGCGGCAACTTCCGGCTGTCGCTGAGGTACCTGCAGCGCGCCCAGGTGCTGTTCGGTGACGACCGGGCGTGGCAGGCCGAGAACCTCAACAACCTCGGCGGCCTGGCCCTGGCCTGGCCCGAGGCGGGCGACCCCGGTGCGTTCTACCGCCAGGCCCTCGACCAGTCGAGGGCCATCGGGATCCGGCTGCAGGAAGGGCGGGCGCTCGAGGGACTGGGCCGGTACGCGCTCAGGGGCGCGGACGTCGCCGACGGCGTCGCCCGGCTGCGGGAGGCGTTGGCGGTGTTCGAGGAGCTGAAGGCGCCGGAGGCGAAGGCGGTGCGGACCGCGCTCGCCGGTGCGGTCGTTTCGGCTTCGCTCGCCTCCGGGTGAACCGGGGGCGTACGACGGGGTGCGTGCGGAAGGTGGCCGCCGTGGTCAGTCCGTGATGACGATGACGTGCAGGGTTCGCGGTCCGTGCACGCCTTCCACGCGGGTCAGCTCGATGTCGCTGGTGGCGCTCGGGCCGCTGATCCACGTCTGCGGGCGGGCCGGGTCCAGGGCCGCCACCGCCTGCGGGACGCCCGGGACGATCCGGTCCGCCCGCAGGACGCACACGTGCACGTCCGGTACCAGGCTCAGCGCCCGGCGGCCCTGGCCCGGGCCGTGGTCCAGGACGATCGTGCCGGTCGTCGCGATGCCCAGGGCCGCCGTGGTGACCACCGCGTCGAACTCCGTCAGGTCCGTGCCCGGTGGCGCGCCGCCCTCGACGTCCACCGGGAATCCCGGTGGGACCAGGACTTTCCGCGCCGGTCCGAGGGCCGTGCGGATCGCCGCCGGCAGTTCGGCGGCGGGACACCGGGTGAGGCCGGCGCGGTAGTCGGCCACGCGGGCCGCGAACACCTCGACGACGTCCGCGACAGCCGGGTGGGTGCGCGGGACCGGAATCCCGGTCCGGTCCGCGGTCCGCAACGCAGCGCGAACCGACGCCAGGATCTCCTCGCGGGCCGTCATCGCCGCCGCCAGGCCCGGAACGATTCGCGCGGCGGCGCGGGCAGGTCGCGGGTGTCCGTCCACAGTGAACCCGGCCACGGCAGCCGACGGCCGAGGCGGGGCAGCACCCAGCCCAGCACGCGGTGAACCCAGCGGAGGCGACGGGCGTCCGAGAGTACCCAGGACGCCGTTTTCATCGCCACGGCCTCGGGTGCCGGGATCCCGCCGCGGTGCGCGTCGACCACCTGGGACCGCAGATGCACCAGCACGTCCGGGATGTCGATCCGCACCGGGCACACCTCGAAACAGGCGCCGCACAAGCTGGACGCGTACGGCAGCGAGTCCGTCTGCTCGTCGACGCCGACGCCCTTGAGCAGCGGGTTGAGGATCGCGCCGATCGGGCCCGGGTAGACCGAACCGTAGGCGTGGCCGCCGGTCCGTTCGTACACCGGGCAGACGTTCAGGCACGCCGAGCAGCGGATGCAGCGCAGCGCCTGCCGGCCGACCTCGTCCGCGAGCGCGCGCGTGCGGCCGTTGTCCAGCAGCACCACGTGCATCTCCTGCGGCCCGTCGCCCGGCGTCACGCCCGACCACGTCGACGTGTACGGGTTCATCCGCTCCCCCGTGCTCGACCGCGGCAGCAGCTGCAGGAACACGTCGAGGTCGGCCCACGTCGGGACGAGCTTTTCGATGCCCACCACCGAAACCAGCACCTCGGGCAGCGTCAGGCACATCCGGCCGTTGCCCTCGGACTCCACGACCACGAGCGTGCCGCTTTCGGCGACGGCGAAGTTCGCGCCGGAGACGGCCATCTTCGCCCGCAGGAACTTCTCGCGCAGGTGCCGCCGGGCCGCGCCGGCCAGCTCGGCCGGGTCGTCGGTCAGGTCCTCGGGCGCCCCGGCCATCTCGCGGCGGAAGAGGTCCCGGATCTCCGCGCGGTCGCGGTGGATCGCCGGCACCAGGATGTGGCTCGGCCGGTCGTCGCCGAGCTGCACGATGAGCTCGGCGAGGTCGGTCTCCCAGGCCGTGACGCCGTGCTCGGCGAGGGCCTCGTTCAGCCCGATCTCCTGCGTCGCCATCGACTTCACCTTGACGACCTCGTCGACGCCGTGGGCGCGCGCGATGCCGGCGACGACGTCGCACGCTTCCCGGGCGTCACGCGCCCAGTGCACCGTCACTCCCCTGGCCTGCAACGCCGCTTCGAGGGTCAGCAGGTGCTCGTCGAGGCGGCGCAGCGTGGTGTCCTTGATCGCCGCGCCCGCCAGGCGCAGCTCCTCCCACTCGGCCACCTCGCCGACGACGGCCGCGCACTTGGCCCGGATCGTGCCGGTCGCGTGGGCGAGGGTGCGCCGCAGCCGGGTGTCGGCCAGGGCCTCCCGGGCCGCCGCCGGGAAGGCGGGCATGCCGACGAACGTGGCGCTCACGCGTCCTCCCCGGTCGAGGCCAGCACGTCGGCCAGGTGCAGCACGCGCACGCCGGACCGCTGCCGCGAAAGCAGGCCGCCGACGTGCAGCAGGCAGGAGTTGTCGCCCGCGACGAGCACTTCCGCCCCGGTTTCGCGGACGTGCCGGACCTTGTCGGCGCCCATCGCGGCGGACGTCTCGGCGTTCTTCACGGCGAAGGTGCCGCCGAAGCCGCAACATTCCTCCGCCCCGGGCAGCTCGGCGAGGTCGATGCCGCGGACCGCGCGCAGCAGCCGCAGCGGCTTGTCGCCGACGCCGAGCATGCGCAGCGAGTGGCAGGTCGGGTGGTAGGTGACGCGGTGCGGGAACACCGCGCCGACGTCGGTCACGCCGAGCACGTCGACGAGGAATTCGCTCAGCTCCAGCACTTTCGGCCCGGTTTCGGCCAGCTTCGGCTCTCCCGCGCGCCGTGCGACGAGGCCGTGCTGGTGCCGCGCCGACCCCGCGCACGAACCCGACGGCGTCACGACGTAGTCGTACCCGGCGAACGCCCGGGCGAACGCGCGGAGCACCGGCACGGCCTCGTCGAGGTAGCCGGTGTTGACCATCGGCTGGCCGCAGCAGGTCTGCGCCGCCGGGAAGTCCGCGTCCACGCCGAGGCGGCGCAGCAGCCGGAACACGGCTTTGCCGGTGTCCGGGAACAGCGTGTCGTTGATGCAGGTGACGAGCACGGCGACTCTCATGCACGCACCCTCCGGATTAAAAGGTTTCAACTCCGCGGTGTGCCGACGCTACTACGCCGCTCAGCGTAGGGTCAATACCGAATTAAGACGTTTCAAGAACCGAAGAGGATGTGCCGCAGGACGCGGGTCAGCTGGTCGGCGAGGGCGGCCGCGGGCAGCTCGGCGAGCGGCCCGGTCCGGGCGATGTACCGGTTGACCGTCACGCCGATGAGCTGCGCCCCGAGCAGCGCGACGCGGACGGCGACGTCCTCGCCGTCGACGACCTCCCGGTAGGCCCGGATGCTGCTCTCCTCCATCGCGCCGTACAGCTTCGCCGCCGCCTGCTGGTCCGAGGCGATGCTGCGCAGCAGGACCACGAGCGGGTCGGTGGCCGCACCGGCCTCCATCCGCTCGACGTACGCGCGCGCGACGCGCTCGGGCAGCGTGCCCGGGTCGCCGGCGATCACCGCGTCGAGCTCCCGGTGCCCCGGCACGGCGGCCAGGAACAGCTGCTCCTTCGACCCGAACTGCCGCAGGACCAGGCCGTGGGTGACGCCGGCGCGCGAGGCGATGTCCCGGACCGTCGCCCGGGCGAACCCGCGTTCGCCGAAGGAACTGCGGGCGGCGTCCAGGATGGCCTGGCGGTGCCCTTCCGGGTCACGGCGGTGCGGACGTCGGGTCATGCCGGTCAATTTACCAAGCGGTCAGCAAGCCCTCTATGCTCGTTAATGACCAAGTGGTCACCAGGACGGAGAGACCCATGAGCACCACGATGATCATCGGCGGCACCGACGGGCTCGGCCGCTTCATCGCCCGGCGGCACGCCGACCGCGGCGCCGCGGTGGTGATCGCCGGCCGCGACGCGGCCCGCGCCGAAGCGGTCGCGAAGGAGATCGGCCCGGCCGCGACCGGCCTCGGCCTGGACCTCGCCCGCCCGGAGACCATCGCCGCCTCGGCCGCGGGCGTGCCCCCGCTCGACCACCTGGTGATCACCGCCAGCCACCAGCGCCCCAACACGCTGCAGGACTTCGACGTCGCCGCGGCGGTCACGGCCGTGACGACCAAGCTGGTCGGCTACACCGAGGCCGTCCGGGTGCTGAGAGCGCACTTCACGCCCACGGCGTCGGTCGTGCTCTTCGGCGGCCTGGCCAAGGAACGGCCCTACCCGGGCTCGACCGTGATCACCACCTTCAACAGCGCCGTCACCGGCCTGGTGAAGACCCTCGCGATCGAGCTCGCGCCGCACCGGGTCAACGCCCTGCACCCGGGCCTGGTCGGCGACAGCCCCCGGTGGCGCGACACCGACCTCGGGCACCAGGCCGCGCGCACGCCGACCGGCCGCCTGGTCACGATGTCCGAGATCGCCGACGCGACCGACTTCCTGCTCCGCAACGGCGGGATGAACGGCCACGACCTGTTCGTCGACGGCGGCTTCCTCACCCGCTGACCCTCACCCGCTGACCGCACCCGCTGACCGCACCGGGACGGATCCGGGCTTGACCCTGCCCCTGGGGCAGGGTTCGACGATGCCGTCATGAACGAAAACACCGTCGCAGCCCGGATCCGCGACCAGCTCACCGACGACGTCCCCGGGTTCGTCGCGGGCGTCCACCACGCCGGCGACCAGGTCGTCGTCGCGCACGGCACCGCCAACGTCACCACCGGGGCGCCGATGCGCGAGGACACCGGCTTCCTCTTCGGCTCCGTCACCAAGGTCCTGACCACCACCCTGGTCCTGCAGCAGGTCGAACGCGGCCACCTCGACCTCGACCAGCCCGTCGTCACGTACCTGCCGGAATTCGCCCTGGCCACGCCGGGTGCCGCGGACAAGATCCTCGTCCGGCACCTGATCTCGCACACCAACGGCATCGACGCCGACCTGTACTTCCCCGACGCCCGGGGCCGCGACGCCCTCAAGACCTACGTCGAGGGCCTCGGCAGCAGCTGCGGGACGCTGTTCGAGCCCGGCGAGCAGCTCAGCTACTCCAACGGCGGCATGATCGTCGCCGGCCGCCTGCTGGAGGCGGTGACCGGCCTGTCCTTCCCCGAACTGCTCGAACGCGACGTCTACACACCGGTCGGGATGCGCGATTCCGCCACCTCGGCCGAGCGGGCCATCCTGCGCAGCACGGCGATCGGCCACTTCCCGGACCCCGAGACCGGCGAACCCCGGCCCACGACCCTGTTCACCCTGCCCGACACCTGGGGTCCGGCCGGCGGCACGCCGATCGGCACCGTCGCCGACCTGCTCGCCTTCGGGCGCACCCACCTCGCCGGCGGCGTCTCCCCGGACGGCACACGCGTGCTTTCGGCCGGGTCGACCGCGCTGATGCAGCAGGTCCGGCACGACATGGGCACCCCGAACGTGCCGCCGATGGGCCTGGGCTGGGTGCGCTACCCGTTCGGCGAAACGACCGTGCTCGCCATGTCGGGCGCCTCCCCCGGCGGCGTGGCCATCCTGTGCGTCGTGCCCGAGCACGACTTCGTCTTCACGGCCTTCGGCAACACGCCGGGCGCGATCGTGCTGCACGACCGGATCCTGCGGACGCTCCTGAAGGACCACCTGGGCGTCCGGATTCCCGCGCTGCTCACCGAGCCGCCCGCCGACGACGTCGACCTCACGCCCTACGTCGGCACCTACCGCTCGAACCAGCTGCGCATCGACGTCGGCGCCGTCGGCGGCCGGCTGGAAGAGCGGGTGACCTACGAGCCCGCCGACGCCGCCCAGGAGCGCATCTTCACGCAGTTCGCCGGGGGCGCGACCGCCGCCCCGCCGCAGCGGTACGTGCCGGTGGGGCCCGGGCTGTTCGCCCCGGCCGGCTACCCGGCGGAGACGTTCGACGGCTACCTGCGGCTGCTGCTCGTGTCCTACCACGACGTCCGCGACGGCCGGGCCCGCTTCCGCAACGGCGGCGGCCGCCTGACCCGCCGGACGTGACCGGCCTGGGAGGATGGGCACCATGATCACGATCGGCCGGCTCGCCGAGTACGCCGGGGTGAGCGTCAAAGCCGTCCGCCACTACCACGAGCGCGGCCTGCTCGCCGAGCCCGGCCGTGACTCGTCCGGCTACCGGCGCTACACCGCCCAGCACGCCGTCGACCTGGTCAAGATCCGGACCCTGGCCGCGGCGGGCGTCCCGCTGGCGCGCGTCAAGGACCTCCTGGACGCCGATCCGGACCAGCTCGCGGAGGCCATCGCCGAGATCGACGGCGACCTCCGGGACCGCATCGAGGGCCTGCGGCGCACCCGCGAACAGCTCGCCCAACTGCGCGGCGGCGAGCGGCTCTTCGTCGCCTCGGAGGTCGCCGCCCACCTCGACGAGCTGCGCGCTCTCGGTGCCAGCGACCGCCAGATCCGGCTGGAACGCGACGGCTGGATCCTCATGCACACCGCCTCCCCCGAGGACGCCGCCGTCTGGATCACCGAAAAACGCGAGCTCATCGAGGGTGACGCCGAGTTCCGCGCCCTGTACCTCGACCACGACGCCGCGTTCGGCTGGGCGCCGGACGACCCCCGGCTCGCGGCGCTCGCGGACCGCACGCGGACCTGGATGGCCGGTCACCGGAGCCGGTCCGAGCCGCGGCCCGTGCAGAACCCGGCCATCGCCCGGCTGGCCCGGCAGTCCCAGCCCGGGGCGACGTCACCGGCGTGGGATCGGCTCGCCCGGCTGATGCAGGACTGACGTCACCGCAGCCGGCGCAGCAGCGAAAGCCAGTCCTCGGCCTTGGCGCGGTCGCGGTGCAGCGGCAGGACGCGGTCGAGCTGCAGCACCCGGACCGGGCGCAGCACCGCGCGGCCGGTGGCGACGATCGCGCACGGGATGCCGCGGGCGTGGGCGGTGGTGACGACCTCCAGCAGCACCGCCAGCGCCCCGGCGGAACAGAAGGTGACCCCGGCCAGGTCGAGGACGAGGGCCTCCGGCGTCCGGCGCAGCTCCGCCTCCAGCTGGTCGTGCAGGGACGCGGTGACGGCCAGGTCGAAGTCGCCGGTCACCGCGACAGCGGTGTGCCCGGCGGCGTGGGTGACGGTGACGCGCGTGCGCACCGGGAGAACGTGGGCCACCTCGACCGGGCTGGGCGTCGCGAGCATCAGAGGCCTCCTCGTCGAGACGGAAGGCCGCGCGCCGCCGCGCCTCCCGTGCGGCCGGCCGCCTGCGGGCAGCCGGATCCGGTGGGCGGCTGGTGGTCTCAACCGCAGCGGCACGGCGGGAAAGCCGCGACGCCGAACCGGGACACCCCGGCAGGTGAGCTACTGCCCATCCGGCGCACTGTTCAACCCCTGATCACCGGACCCGGCGACGGGACTTCCGCACCGGCCGGCTGGGGCGCAGCGGGTGGCGGGGTGGCGCTCGGCCGGTACGCTCCCCCTGCGCAACCGGTGTGCTGCTGCCCGCGCGGCCGCCGGGGGTGCGGGAGATCCGCCGGCCGGCGGGTCCGCCGCCAGGGGGTGCTGCCGATGGTTTTCACCGAACCGGGTGAGGAACGGCCGGTGCTTTCCGGCGCCACCGCCACCCACGCCGGAGGCGAGGGACCAGCAGCCGGCCTGCCGCGGTTCCACGGCCGGGGCGCGGTCGAGGAAGCCGGGATTCCCCGGGACGTCCGGTGAACGGCTGGGACCTGCTCATCGGCCTCGCCGCGGCGCTGCTGCTGGCGTGGCTCGTGCTGGTGGTGGCGCTGGTCGTGGTGCGGCCGCGCGGCGGGCTGCTGCGGGAGGCGCTGCGGCTGCTGCCGGACGTCCTGCGGCTCATCCGGCGCCTCGCCGGCGACAAGACGCTCCCCCGCGGCGTCCGGGTGCGGCTCGGGCTGCTGCTGGCCTACCTCGCGCTGCCCATCGACCTCGTGCCGGACTTCGTTCCGGTGCTCGGGTACGCCGACGACGCCATCATCGTCACGGCGGTGCTGCGCGGCGTCGTCCGACGGGCCGGGCTCGACGCCGTGCGCGCCCACTGGCCCGGCACCGACGACGGGTTCGCGGCCCTGGCGCGCCTGACCGGGATCAGCTGACCTCGGTCAGGAAGGCGGTCCAGGCGGCATCCGGGACGACGAAGTGGCCGCCGCCCGGGTCTTTCGAGTCACGGACGGCGGCGCCCTCGCCGAGGATTGCCACCTCGACGCACTCGTTGCCTTCTTGGCCGCTGTAGCTGCTCTTCCGCCACAGTGCTTCGTCCACCTTCAGTCTCCTTCGCCCGGCGAAGCGGGCGAGCACCGGCCAGCCCCGGCGCTCGCCCGAACTTCGCTACTTCACGGCCGCCAGGAACGCCGACCAACCGGCCTCCGGCACGGCGAAGAACCCGCCCTGCGGGTCTTTCGAGTCACGAACGGCAGCACCATCGCCGAGAATCGCCACCTCGACGCATTCGTTGCCGCCCCCGCCGCTGTAGCTACTCTTCCGCCACACTGCCTCCGGCAGTTGCGTGTTGTCCACGTTGGGTCTCCAGTCTTTTGTTCACTCGGCCGCTCCGATTATCCCCAGCAGCAGGGCACGGGACCCGTCCGCATCCTCCGCTGCCTCCCACAGCCTGCCGAACGCGTCGACATACGGGCGAACTTCGGCTTCCTGCTCGAGGTACACACCGGTTCGCAGCAGCTCGATGTAGCCGATCTCAGGCTCGTTGTCGTCGAAGCTCAAGATGCTGAAGGGATAGCCCATCGCGTAGTACGCGCCGCGCTCGCTCTTCAGGAACCTGATGTCGACGTTCGGCAGCTCCATCAGCTCGGCGATCCGGCGCAGCTGCCCGAGCCAGGTTTCACGACCGCCCACCTGGATCCGGAGCACTGCTTCGGTCAGCACGCACCGGACTGCCAGTGGCGAATCGTCCGTCAGCCGAGCCTGCCGTCGGATGCGTGCCTGAACTCGCTCCTCCGACAGCCCGCCGTCCGAGGCAACCGTCGTGTCGATCACCCTGGCGTAGTCGGCGGTCTGCAGCAGGCCGGGTACGACATCGATCTTGAAGATGCGCACCTCGGATGCCTCGGACTCCAGGGCCACGTACTCGCGCACGTCCGCGGCGAACGCGTCGGCCGAAATCTGCTCCAGCCAGCGGGAACTGTGGGCGGTCTGCGCGTCGCGGAACAGGGCGTCCCGCTCGTCCGGCGGGCGGCCGAAGTGCAGGGCCAGCGTCATCACGTCGGCCGGGGTGATGGGCAGCTTGGCCGTCTCGATGCGCGACTGCTTCGCGTTCGACCAGCCGACCGCCCTCGCCACCTCGACCTGGTCCTGACCGCTCTCCAGCCGCCAGGCCGCGATCGTGCGGGCGATCCGCCGCATGCGGACACCGGACGTCTTCGCCTTGACCTCGTCGGGCACGGTGCTCCTCTCCTCGAAATCGCCGCCGAGCCTACGGCAGCCACGTCAAGTTGCGCCGTCACCCGATCGACTGACTCTGTAAATTTACAGGCACCACAGCTTGCATGGCGTGCAATTTTGCCTGACAGTGAGGCCAGCACGAGCCACCTCGGGGAGGACCACATGAACAGCGCGGATGCGTGGGGACGGGTGCCCGCGGCGTGGGAGCGGGCGAGCGGCGCCATCACCGTCGCCCGCGAACGGGGCTGGACGTGGCAGGCGCGCCCGGCCGGCTCGGCCGAACCGGACGAACTGCTCGGCCGGCGGACCACGGCCACGCACGAGGACGTCGTGGTCATCGAGGCCGGCAAGGACCCGATGCAGGCCATCGGCGCCCGGTTCGCCCCGGGCGACTGGGGCAGGCCCGGCACCGCGCCGATCCGGGGCCCGATCACCGGCGCGCCCGACGAGGTGCTGTTCACCGTGCTGGGCTGGACCGGCGAGGACACGCCATGACGCTGCGACCCCGGCTGTCGGACCGGCAGCGCCGCACCCTCGCCACCGCCGTCCGGGACGCCGACCGCGGCCGGCGCGTCCGGGCCGCGGCCGTCCAGCACTGGTACGACGGGCGATCCCAGGCCGACGCGGCCGCCCGCGCGAACGTCTCGCCGACAACGATCCGGCGCTGGGTGCGGGTCTTCCAGGAGACCGGCACCGTCCCGAAAGGACAGCCGCACCAGGGCGGGCCCGCCACGCTGCACTCGCCGCGCGGGACCGTCATCGCGCTGTCCAGCCGCCAGTTCCGGGTCACCCTCGGCGCGGAACTGCTGGCGGCACGGCGGGTGCGCGGCTGGTCGCGGGCCCAGGTGGTCACCGCCGGCGGGATCGGCTACAGCCCGGCCATCCTCGGGCACTGGGAACGCGGCAGCCGGGCGATCCCGCTCGTCGCGTTCGCGATCCTCGGCCACGCGCTGGGCCTCGACCCCGGGGAGGTGATCCGGCGATGCTACGACGAGTCGTTCGCCCACGTCCGCGGGCTGCCCCGGTGAGCGGCTTCCTCCCCGGCGTGGAGACTGGAGGGAAACCACGTCCGGGAAGGAAGCCGCCGGCGCCGGGCGCTGCTGGGCCCGGCCCGTCGACGGTAGCGAACGGGTGCCCGCTCGCGGCCGCTTGTCACCGACGCGGGTCAACCCGCTCGGTCACGTCCGTTCCCGCCGAATCCCGTCCCGAGGTGGTGGCCGGCGTGCCGCAGGCCGAAGCCGCGTGGCCGTCCGCGACCGACCTGCGGCTCGCCGAGCACCCGGAGTTCGTGCTCCTGTGCCGCGTCCTCGGCGGGCTGCGCCGACTGTCCATTCCGGACGGTCCTGTCCGATCCGGAGCCGCCATGCCCCGCGCCACGCACCACCTCGTCGACCTCCTGCGCGCCACCCAGACCCGGATCGCCGTGCTCACCACCCGGCTCGCCGACGGCACGGCGGGCCCGGACGAGCAACGCGCCTTCGCCGACCAGGCCGAGGACCTGGCCGACCTGCTCCGCTCGCACGCGGACGACGTCGACGCCGGGATCGTCGCGGCCCCACGGCACCTCTTCGACACGAATCGGGAAACAGCATGAAGAAACCGCCCCTGCGCCCGGCCTTGCTCCTGCTGGGCACCGGCCTGCGCGACCTGCGCACCGCGCGGGGCCTGGGCCTGCGCGCCCTGGCCCGCAAGCTGGGCCTGTCCGCCGCCGACCTGTCGGCGTGGGAACTGGGCACCCGCCGTCCCCCGGCCGAGGCCGCCGCGTACATCCTCGGTTACCTGCAGGCGAAGCCGGCCGAGTACCGGCAGCTGATGCACCTGCACCGGCAGAGCGACCAGCCGGCGTACCTCGAGGACGTCAGCGTGCCGTCGGTGTCCGAGCAGCACGCGGTCCGCGGGTGGGAGTGGGCCCCGCACGCGGTGCCGGACATCCCGCCTTCGGTGCCGCCGGGCATCCTCCTGGTGAGCGAAGCCGCCTGGCGGGCGGCCGGCGAGCTGCCCCGGCCGGCGCACGTCACGGTCCACGTGGTGCCGGACGGCACGGGCACGAGCCACGGCTTCCGGATCCTCGAACTGGCGTCCGGCACGATGACGGTGCTCGTCCACCACGAACACGCCCGCATCCACCTGGGCGACGCGCGCACGATCGAACGCTACCGGGCGACTTTCGCGCGGCTGCACCGGAAAGCGCTCGACCGGGCGCGGGAGGCCACGCCGATCCGGTGAGCCCGGCGCCTCAGCCGAACGCGGCCAGCGCGACCGGCTCCCACCTGCGCCAGCCGTCGAGGCGTTCGCGGTACTCGGCTTCGACCGCCGCGAACGACTTGCCGAAGAACATCCGCCGCGGCGGGTCGTCGGTGTCCGCGAGCTGCAGCATCGGGGCGCGGGTCGCCCGCGGATCGCCGAGGTCCCACGCGATCCGCGTCGCCTCGCGCACCGCGTCGTAGGCCGGGTCCGGCTCGCTCTGCCGGACGCTGGTGCCGCCGAAGTCCGTCCGGTACGGGCCGGGTTCCAGGCAGATCACGTCGATCCCGAAGGCCGCGACCTCCTGCCGCAGGGACTCGGAAAGCCCTTCCACGGCCCACTTCGACGCGTGGTAGGCGCCGATGCCGGGGAAGGCGCGGACACCGCCTTCGCTGGTGACCTGGATGATCCGGCCGTGGCCTTGGCGGCGCATGACCGGCAGGGCGGCCTGGGTCAGCCAGAGCGCGCCGAAGAAGTTCGTCTCGAGTTGCGCGCGGACCTCGTCCTCGGTGAGTTCCTCGACCATCCCGAAGTGGCCGTACCCGGCGTTGTTGACCAGCACGTCCAGCGAACCGAACGCGGCGACCGCCCGCCGCACCGCCTCAGCCGCGGCGGCGCGGTCGGTGACGTCCAGCGGCAGCGGCAGCACGGCGTCGCCGTAGCGGTCGGCGAGCGGGCGCAGGCTTTCGACGTCCCGCGCGGTGGCCGCCACCCGGTCGCCGCGGTCGAGGGCCGCTTCGGTCCACTCGCGGCCGAAGCCCTTGGAGGTCCCGGTGATGAACCAGTTCTTCACGACAGCCTTCCTTTCTACGTCCTGAGCTAACAGTAGCATGGACTGCATTAATGCGTCACATGCTAGGCTGCTGGCCATGAGTGACGGCCGCCGTGAGCGCAAGAAGGCCCAGACCCGGTCCCGGATCCAGGAGGTGGCCCTCGACCTCTTCGCGAGCCAGGGCTACCGGGAGACGACGATCGCGCAGATCGCCGCGCAGGCCGACGTCGCGACGCGCACGGTGACGCTGCACTTCCCGGCCAAGGAGGACCTGCTGTTCGCCGACGACCCGTTCACGGCGGAGTCCTTGGAAGCGTGGCTGCGCGAGCGCACGGGCGGCACGCTCGACGCGGTCCGCGCCTGGATGCACGCGACCATGCACGCCCTGGACGAGCGCGACTCTGAGCTGGATCCCGCGCGCGTCTGGCAGCGGCGTGCGTTGCGCGCGGGCCTGCTGATGGCCGACGACGACCTGCGCGGCCGCGCCCGCGCGGGCTACCGCGACCTGGAAGTCCTGGTGGCCACGGGGATCGGCGAAGACATCGGCCTGGCGGCGGACGCGCTGCTCCCCCGGCTCACGGCCGTCACCGTCGTGACGGGCCTGCGCGAGATCTACGTGACGCGCGAAGGCCGGGCCCGGCCGGCGACGAGCGATCTGGCTCCCCTCGTCGACGAGGTGCTCGCGTTCGCCGAAGCCGGGCTGGCCCGCGGCGGGGCCGCGGCAGGGGAAATTTGCCCGGCTTGACCAGTTCCGGGCCACCCCGCAATCCTGGGAGTCTTGTCCGCTCCTGGAGGGGGATCCATGCGACGGCTCACGGTACTGCTCTGCGCGTTTTTCCTGACCGCCACCGCGGTTCCGGCCGCGGCCGACACGCCACCCGACCCGGTTCCCGGGGAAAGACCGCCGCTGGGAATCACCTGGGGCGCCGGGAGTTCCTACTGCCTCTACCAGTTCGGCGAGGACCGCGTGAAGGCCGCGGCCGACCAGCTCGCCGATTCCGGGTTGCGCGACGCCGGCTACACCCACGTCATGCTGCCCAACTGCTGGCAGGCGGCGCAGCGCGACGCCGACGGCAAGCTCACCGCCGCCGCCGGGTACCCGTCCGGCATCCCGGCGCTGGTGGACTACGTGCACTCGCGCGGCCTCAAGATCGGCTTCACCAGCGGCACCGGCGAGCGCACCTGCGGCGGCCAGGTGCCCGGCTCGCTCGACCACGAGGACCTCGACGCCCGGACCTTGGCCGGCTGGGGCGCGGACTACCTGCGTTACGACACCTGTTCCAGCGCCGACGCCGACGTGCCCGGCCGCGTCCGGAAGATGGCGGACGCCCTCGCCCGCACCGGCCGGCCGATCACCCTCGAAGTCGACGACGCCGACCGCGCCCTGAGCCCGTGGCTGTGGGCGCGCGCGGCCGGCGCGCAGGTGTGGCGGACGTACAAGAACCCGCCGTTCGACTTCGGGTATTCGGCGGGCAGCCTCGACAAGCAGTACGGCCTGGAGGGCTACAACGGCCCCGGCGGCTGGAACATGCCGGGCGCGTTCACCTTCAGCTACCTCGACACCGGTGAGCGCCAGGCGAAGCTCGGGCTGTGGGCGGTGCTCAACGCGCCCCTGGTCACGGACATGGCGCTGGCGGCGGACGCGACCCTGCCGGCCGAGCTGAACAACCCGGACGTCATCGCCGTCGACCAGGACTGGGCGGGCGTCGCCGGGCACAAGGTGCGCGACACGGGCTGGACCGAGGTGTGGACGAAACCGATGTCCGACGGTTCGGCGGTGCTGGTGCTGTTCAACCGCGGCGAACTGGCCGCACCGATCACCACGTCGGTGACCGACGCAGCCCTCCCGGCGGCGCCCGGCTACCGGGTGCGCGACCTGTGGACGGGCGAGGAGACCGAGACGACGGGCGCCCTGGCCGGAACCGTCGGCCGCCACGCGGCGACCGTGCTGCGGGTGTGGCCGGCGGGTGTTGCGGCGGCCCCGCGGACGTCGCTCACGGTGGAGCTGCCGGATTCCGTGCCGCCGTCCCAGCCCCTGACGGCGACGGTCCGGTTCACGAACGCGGGATCGACGCCGGTGACGGGCGCGCACCTGCAGCTGACCGCGCCCGCGGAGTGGGCGTTCGACAGCCCGGCCGAGGCGTCGAGTGCGACGGTGGAGCCGGGAGCGACGTGGGAGACTTCCGTGACCCTGCACCCGCTCTCGACGGCGACGCAGCCGTTCAAGATGCCGGCTTCCGTTTCGTACACGACGGTTTCCGGTGCTCGTGCGTTGGGGGCGTCGGCGGAGGCGCCGTTGCTGCTGGCGCCGAACCAGCCTTCCACCAACGGGTTGCTGAACACGCAGCCGTGGATGTCCAGCGAGAACGGCCTGGGTCCGGTGGAGCGCGACAGCACGGACAACGGCCACCCCCTGACGATCAACGGCAAGACGGACACCCACGGCGGCCTCGGCGCGCACGCCCCCTCGGTGGTGCGCTACTACTTGGGCGGCAAGTGCAAGACGTTCACGGCGACGGTGGGGGTCGACGACCGCGGGCCGGGCGGGACGTTGGGGTTCCGGGTTCTGGGTGACGGGGTGGAGCTGGAGGCGACCGGCGACATGCGGCACGGGGATGCGGCACAGCATCTGGCGGTGCCGGTGAAGGGGGTGCAGGTGCTGGCGCTCGCGGTGGACGACGCGAGCGACGGGTCGGCCGGGGACTGGGGTGACTGGTTGTCGCCTTACATCAGCTGTTGAGGGGTCTTCGTGGTGCCGCCGATCCCCTGCCGGCGGCACCGCGGTGGCCGAACGCCTCGGCGGCGTGCCGAGTCCTCACTGAATGGCGGGTTTCTCACTCGCCGTCAACGGCACCGAAGATTCGAAACTCGGTTCTCTCTCCGAGAGACCCAGAGCCGGAAGGACACTGCTCGGCAGCCGCGCCAGATCCGGATTCCGGTCAAGGGTAAGCTGCTGGGCCGGGGTCAGTTGATGCACCACCAACACACCGTCGACCTTGACGATGAGCAATGCCTCCACACGAATGACCACGTCTCGATAGTCTTTTATCGCACCGATGACGGGCCCGAGGTTCTGCAGCATCACCGAAGTGTTCTGAGCGTTGGACGAATGGATCGCGCGTGAGGCAGCACCTTGCACTATGGCGGCTTTGACCTCTCGACCGGCATCCGAATCCGCGGCTCGCTTGAAAGCCAGCGTCAGGCGGCGGTACCAGGAACCAATGACCGGGTCGTGCCGTAGAACAACGCTGCCACCAGCAGATTCCACCAGCCTGACCACAGCCTCTTCGACTTGCTCAGCGCCTGCCGAGTCGTCGAGGTAGATCGTGGCCACCGAGGTCCGATCTCGGTTGCCCCGCTCGGTTTCGTCCAGTCTCCGCAGCAGCTCGTTTCGCTCTCGTAGCAGGTCGTCGAATCGATGGGACAGGCCCACGAGCCGGTAGTCGGCTTCTCCAAGCAGTTGGCCCAGGTAGCCGGCATCCATCGAACGCAGGTCGGACTCCCGCAGATCAGCGATGATTCTTCGGATCGCGTCAACCAGGTCCGAAATTTCCCCACTCACCGGCGCGGGCCGCGAAATATGAACCGCCCCTACATTGCCGACTTGAAACACCTGGCCGACTTCGCCGCTGGTATTCACCCTGCCGGTGGCGCCCGTCGAAGAGTCTTCGCTCATGGGTTCATTCTCCCCTGTTCTCTGCTCCTACGCCGAGCGGCACTGCTGCTCACCAGCATGCGGCCAACGCGCTCTCAGCACGCCTTGTCCCGTAGACTCACGGAGAACGGGGGTGCGCGTGCGGGTTGCCGATCTGCTGCAGTCGCCGCTGCTGCCGCCCGGGAAACCCGTCCGGCGCACCGCCCAGCTTCTCTCCGGCCTCACCCTCTACGGCATCAGCGACGCCCTCGTAGTCGCCGCCGGGCTCGGTGTTGAGCCCTGGGATGCCCTCGCCCAGGGGCTCACCCGGACCGTCGGCCTCAGCATCGGCGTCTGGACCAACATCATCGGCGCCGCCGTGCTCCTGCTCTGGATTCCGCTGCGGCAGAAACCCGGCGTCGGCACCCTCTGCAACGTCCTGCTCGTCGGGACCTCGATGGATCTCACCCTCGCCGTCCTGCCGCCGCTGCAAGTGCTCTGGCTGCGGTGGGTCGTGCTCGTCGGGGGGATCGTGCTCAACGGGTTCGCCACCGGCTGCTACCTCGGCGCGCAGGCCGGGCCCGGGCCGCGGGATGGGCTCATGACCGGGCTCGCCGCGCGCGGGTACCCCGTCTGGGCCGTGCGGTGGGGCATCGAGCTCGCCGTGCTGCTGATCGGGTTCCTGCTCGGGGCCACCGTCGGGATCGGGACCGTGCTCTACGCCTGCGCCATCGGGCCGCTCGCCCAGCTGTTCATGCCCCTGCTCGACATGGACCGGAAACCCGCCTGACGGCCGAACTCGCGGAACACCGCCGTCGACACCCGGTCGCGGCCCGCGTACCACTCCGGGTGCCACTGGACCCCGAGACACGACGAGCCCGCCGACGCCGCCTCGATCACGCCGTCCCCGGACACGGCCTCCACGCGAAGGGCCGGGGCGAGCCGGTCGATTGCCTGGTGGTGCAGGGAATTGACCCGGACCGTCGAAGCACCCAGCAAGCGCCGCAGCACGCCGTCCTCGCGAAGACGCACCTCGTGCGCGGGCAGGTACTGCCGGTCCCTGGGCTGCGAAACGTCCTCGCGGTGCTCGTCGCCGGGCAAATCCCGCAGCGTGCCGCCCAGGGCGACGTTCAACTCCTGCAAACCCCGGCAGATCCCCAGCACCGGCACGCCCTCCCGCAGCGCCGCGGGCAGCACTTCGAGCGCGAGTTCGTCGCGGGCCGGGTCCGCCGGGGCGAGCCGGGGCGGACCGCCGTAGCGGGACGGGTGGACGTCGATCTGGTGGCCGCCGAACACGATGCCGTCGAAACGGCCGATCAGGTCGGCCAGATAGGGCGCCGGGCCGCCGACGACCGCCACCGCGCAGCCGGAAATCCGTTCCAGGGCCCGGACGTAGACCTCGCGCACGGCGATGTGCGAGACGTCGTCGACCGGTTCGGCCGACGCGGCCAGTGCCACCAGCGGCCGGGCGCTCACCGGGCCCGCTCCAAGGCCTGGGCGAGGTCCTCCAGCAGGTCGTCGGCGTGCTCCAGGCCCAGCGACAGGCGGATCGAGCCCGGTGTGACGCCCGCCGCGCGCTGGTCGGCTTCGGGCAGCTGGGCGTGCGTGGTCGACGCCGGGTGCGTCGCCAGGGACCGGACGTCGCCGATGTTCGTCACGTGCGCGAACAGGTGCAGCGCCTCGATGAACCGGCGGCCCGCCGCCTGCCCGCCGGTGAGCTCGAACTGCACCAGCGGCCCGCCGTTGCCGCCGAGGTAGCGCTCCAGCAGCTCCTCCTGCCCGGCCAGGCTCGGGTGGCGGACCGACGCCACCGCCGGGTGCGCGGCGAGGAACCGGGCCACCGCGGTCGCGTTCCCGCCGTGCGCGCGCATCCGCAGCGGCAGCGTCTCGATGCCCTGGATCAGCAGGAACGCGTTGAACGGGCTCAGGCACGACCCGAGGTCGCGCAGCAGCGTCTCCCGCGCCTTGAGCAGGTACGGGCTGCGGCCCAGCGCGCTGTCGAGCCCGGCGCCGGTCTCGGTCCACACGACGCCGCCGTGCGCGGGGTCGGGTTCGGTCAGCAGCGGGTGCCGGGCGGCGTGCCGGGTCCAGTCGAACGTGCCGCCGTCCACGATGAGCCCGCCCAGGGCGCTGCCGTGGCCGCCGATGTACTTCGTCGCCGAGTACACCAGGATGTCCGCGCCGAACTCCAGCGGCCGGCAGACCATCGGCAGCAGCGTGTTGTCCAGCACCAGCGGCACCCCGGCCTGGTGGGCGAGCCCGGCGACGTCCTCGATCGGGAAGATGCGCAGCTTGGGGTTGGGCAGCGTTTCGCCGAACCAGCAGCGGGTGCGGTCGTCGGTGGCGGCGGCGAAGTTCTTCGGGTCCGCCGGGCTGACGAACCGGGTCTCGACGCCGAACCGGGCGAAGGTGTTGGCCAGCAGGTTCCACGTGCCGCCGTAGAGCTCGTCGGAACTGACGATGTTGTCCCCGGCCCGGCACAGGTTGAGCAGCGCGATGGTGGTCGCGGCCTGGCCGGAGCCGACGGCCAGCGCCGCCGGAGCGCCGTCGGCCGCGGCGATCCGCGCCTCGAGGACGTCGCACGTCGGGTTGTTGAGGCGGGTGTAGGCGTGACCGTCCTCGGTGAGGTCGAAGATGGCCGCCGCGGTCGCCGTGCCGGGCAGTTCGTAGGCCGCGGTCTGGAAGATCGGCGTGATCACCGGCGGGGTCGGCCCGGTGCGCAGTTCGGCGCCCGCGTGCAGCACCGCGGACTCCGGGTGCCGGTACCGCTTCGGCGCAGGTCGGTCAAAGCCCGGCATGAGCGTGCTCCCTCGGTTCCGACATGGACTCCACGATCGCGCTGACGGCGCTGGGCTGCCCCTGCGGCCCGCGCGTGAACAGCCCGCCCAGCGCGGCGTCGACCGCGGCGTAGTCCGGATCGGCCAGCCGCACCCGCCGCGCCTTGCCGAGGTTCCAGAACGGCGTGCGCGGGTCGAGGTGGTGCTCCAGGTGGTAGTTGTCGTTGTGGATGCCGGTGAGGAACTTCTCCCAGCCGCGGCTCTTGCGGTTGCGCGTCATGTGGAGGTCGACGCGGGCGTCCCGGACGAGCGGCGTGTGCTCGGAGAGTTCGATGTACCAGCCCAGGATCTGGAAACTGGTCAGGTAGGGCACGAACCAGAACAGCAGCAGTTCCGCCGTCCGGCCCTGCGACCAGCACACGCCGAACACGGCCGCCCAGAACAGCCAGAACCCGGCCCGGTCGAGCGCCCGCTTGCGGCGCCGGACCTGCGGCACCTGCTCGACGCGGCCGCCGCGCAGCACCCGGTACCGGTTGCGGACCAGGTAGCGCAGATACGCCCAGGTCTGGCTGCCGAGCAGCGGCACCAGCACCACCCGGCGGACGTAGGCCCGCGGCGAGGCGGCCCGGTAGGCGCCCTGCTCGATGAAGAACCGCAGGTCCGGGTCGCGGTCCGGATCACCCAGCCGCGGGTGGTGGGTGAACACGTGCGAAACCTTGTAGGCGTAGTGCTGCTGGAAGATCGGGTACGCGGTCAGCACGGTGCCGAGCAGCATCCGCAGCCGGTGGTCGGCCGCGCCGACGCCGTGGGCGCAGTCGTGCAGGATGGTGGACAGCCCCCGCTGGCGGGCGCCGATGACCAGCACCGCCAGCGGGTAGAACCACCACGACACCGCGAGGCACAGCGTCACGCACCCGGCGATCCAGGCGGCGTCTTCGAGCCAGGCCAGCCCGGCGTGCCAGTTGTCGCTGCGGTTGAGGGGTTTCATCCGGGCCCGGACTCCGGCGGGGAAGCGGTGCGTCCGGTACCGCCGGCCGTCGTAGGCCCATTCGGTGCCCGGCATCAGACGAGCGCGGTCAGCGGGACGCCGATCAGGGTGGGATCGAACCGGCTGACGCCGTCCAGCAGCTCGTCGATCTTCGTCATGACGGCGGCGTCGAGCACGACGTCGGCCGCCTTGATGTTGTCCGTCAGCTGCTCGGGGCGCGAGGCGCCGGTGATCGCGGTGGCGACGTTCGGGTTCTGCAGCACCCAGGCCAGGGCCAGCTGCGCCATGGTCAGGCCGAGCTGCTCGGCGACCGGGCGCAGGTCCTGCACGCGGCGCAGCACGTCGTCCTGCAGCCAGCGGACCATGTAGCCGCTGCCCTCGCCGTCGGTGGCGCGGGACCCGGCCGGCGGCCGCTCGCCCGGCCGGTACTTGCCGGTCAGCACGCCCTGGGCCATCGGCGACCAGACGAGCTGGCCCATGCCCTCGCGCTCGCAGGCCGGGACGACCTGCGCCTCGATGACCCGCCACAGCATCGAATACTGCGTCTGGCTGGAGATCAGCGGCACGCGCAGCTCGCGGGCCAGCGCGGCGGCGCGGGTGATCTGCTCGGCGGTCCACTCCGAAACCCCGACGTAGAGGACCTTGCCCTGGCGCACCAGGTCGGCGAAGGCCAGCATGGTCTCCTCCAGCTCGACCGTCGGGTCGAACTGGTGGGCCTGGTAGAGGTCGAGGTAGTCGGTCTTGAGGCGGCGCAGGGAACCGTGCGCCGACTCCATGACGTGCTTGCGGCCCAGGCCCTGGTCGTTGGGACCGCCCGGGCCGGTCGGCCAGTACACCTTGGTGCAGATCTCCAGGCTCTCCCGGCGAAGGCCGGCCAGCGCGCGGCCCAGCACTTCTTCGGCGCGGGTGTTCGCGTACATGTCGGCGGTGTCGAACGTGGTGATGCCGGCGTCGAGCGCCGCTTCCACGCATTTCTTCGCCTGTTCCTCGGCCACCTGGGATCCGTGGGTGATCCAGTTCCCGTAGGAAATCCTGCTCACTGAGAGGCCGCTGCGGCCCAATCGACGATGTTCCATGACTCAAGACACTCCAAGGAAATTTCCGGACAGTCAACGTTTGAAATCGCGGAACAAGGGGCCGTCGATGGGGTCATAGAAAGTGTTGATGAGCCCATCAACCGGGCCATGATCACATTTGCCACGATCATTTTCCGCTGAGAGCGTGAGGTATCTGCCGGGGGAAATCGGACGGGGAGAACAATGACCGACAAGATCATCGACGCCGCACGGGCGGCGACCGTGGCGGCCCCGCCGCTGGGCGACGAGGCGTACGGCCGGTTCTGCACCGGGCTGGCCCGCCGGCTGGCCGCGGCGTGGCCGCGGATCCGCGCGGCGAACGACGCCGACGTCGGACGGGCGCGGGAGCAGGGGCTCCCCGGCGTGCTCGTCGACCGGCTCCGGCTGACCCGCGACCACCTGACCGACCTGGTGACGCTGACCTCGACGGTCGCCGGGGAAATGCACGAGCTCACCCGCCGCCCGCCGGGCACGCCGATCGGCGACTGGGGCGTGCGGCACCGCGTACCGCGGCCACTGGGCGTGGTCCTGATGATCTTCGAGGCCCGCCCGACCGTCACCGTCGAGGGCGCCCTGCTCAACGTCGCGGCCGGGAACGCCGTGATCCTGCGCGGGGGCAAGGAAATCGCCCGGACCAACGCCGAACTCGGCGCCGCGGTCACCGCCGCGCTGGCGGACGCCGGGCTGCCCACCGGCCTGGTCACCGTGCTGGACGACCCCAGCCGCGCGCTGCTGCGGGAGCTGCTGCGGCGACCCGACGCGATCGACGTGCTCATCCCCCGCGGCAGCCCGTCCCTGATCGACTACTGCCACCGGGCGAGCACCATCCCGGTGCTGGCCAGCGGCGGCGGGGTCAACCACCTCTACGTGCACTCCAGCGCCGACCTGGCCCAGGCGGTCGCGATCGCGCTGGACAGCAAGCTGCCCGCCCCGGCCGGCTGCACGTCGCTGGAGATCGCGCTGGTCGACCGGCCGGTCGCCGACGAGTTCGTCGCCGCCCTGCTCGAAGGCGCCCGCCGCGACGGGCGGCCGCTGACCGTGCGGGTCGGCGAAGGCATCCGGCAGCCCGAAACGACCGGGCAGTGGCAGGTGGAACCGTTGGGCGAGCACGACTTCGGCCGGGAGTTCCTCGACAGCACCATCGGTGTCGTGGCCGTCGGCTCGCCCGACGAGGCGGTGGCGTTCATCCAGCGGTACGGCTCCGGGCACAGCGAGGCCATCGCCGCCACCGATCCGGCGGTCACGGCGGCGTTCACCGGCCGGGTGGACGCGGCCACCATCGTCGTCAACGGATCCCTGCGCCTGAACGACGGCCCGACGCTGGAGCTCGGCTCGGAGATCGCGATCAGCACCAGCAGGCTGCACGCCCGCGGGCCGATCACCCTGTCCGCGCTGGTGAACCACTGCTGGGTGGTCGAGGCGCACGGCCGGCTGCGCGAGGCGAGCTGATGACCGCCCCCGCCCGGCCGCCGCTGCTGCTGCCGCTCAGCCGGCGCCCGCACGCCCCGCAGGCGGTGCTGGTGCACCCCGGTGGCGGCGGCCTGAGCCCGTACACGCCGCTGGCCGTCCGGCTGGCCCGCCGCGGCGGGGTGAGCGGGATCCGCGCCCGCGGCCTGTTCGCCGGCGAGCGGCCCGACACCGCGATCGACGTGATGGCGCAGCGGTACCTGCCGCTGCTGGAGACCCTGCCGCGCCGCCCGGAACTGCTGGTGGGCTGGTCCATGGGCGGGGTGCTGGCCTGGGAGCTCGGTGCGCGGCTCGCCGCGACCGGCCCGGCCCCCGCGGTGGTGATGATCGACAGCTTCACCCGCCGGGACGAGTTCGCGGGCGCGACCCGCCGCGACGTCGTCGACCGGATCATGCGGTCGGTGCACGCCCGGGTCGCCCGCCGCGACCAGCCGTGGGCCGAGGCCACCGCGCACGCCCACGTCACCGCGTCCGGGCGGCACCGGGTGACCCGCACCCACCCCGGCCCCGCGCTGCTGATGGCCTGCGCGAGCCCGCACCGGCGCACCCAGGTCGAGAACTGGGCCCGGCTGTCGGCCCGGCTGCGGACCCGCGAACTGGACTGCGGCCACTTCGACGTGTTCGGCCGGAAAGCGCTTCCGGCCGTGCTGGCCCACCTCGACGAATTCCTGACCGGAGAACCGAACCGAACCCCGCAACCCCTTGGAGGGAAACGATGACGACCGGACCCGACCGCCCGACGGTCTCCGACTCGGTCAAACGCGTGGTGATCGCCGAATCCCGGCTTTCCCTGACCCCGGCGGAGATCCCCGGCGACGAACCGCTCAACGGCGACCTGCTGCGCATCAACTCACTCGGCTTCGTCGGCATGCTGGTGCACCTCGAAGACGCCCTCGACGTCACCCTGCCCGACGACCTGTTCGTCGGGCGCACCTTCCGGACCGTCGACGACCTCGTCGACGTCGTCGCCGAAGGTGCCGGCGAGCCGGAGGAGGCGCGATGAGCACCGTGTCCCTGCCCACGAGCTGGCGCAGCGTGCTGCCGCACCTGGACGAGCCGCTGCCGCCCGACCGCAGCCCGGAGGCGCCCGCGAGGGGGTCCGACGCCGGCGTGTCGGTGAACCTGCCGTTCGCGCTGGTGCGCCAGTCCTCCCAGAACCGCGAGTTCTGGGA
This sequence comes from Amycolatopsis sp. NPDC004625, assembly GCF_040609695.1. Lineage (NCBI taxonomy): Bacteria > Bacillati > Actinomycetota > Actinomycetes > Pseudonocardiales > Pseudonocardiaceae > Amycolatopsis > Amycolatopsis sp. NPDC004625. Next base: position 195,749 of record NZ_JBEXKX010000007.1, on the reverse strand, counting down.
CATCCCCGCCGAGGTGCTCGACGCCTACCGCAGCTTCCGGCCCACCCCGCTGTGGCGGGCGCGCCGGTTCGAGGACGCCGTCGGCGCCCGGGTGCCGATCTACGTCAAGTACGAAGGCGGCAACATCTCCGGCAGCCACAAGCTGAACACCGCGCTGGCCCAGGCGTACTACTACGCCAAGGCGGGGGTGAAGGAGCTGGTCACCGGCACCGGGGCCGGGCAGTGGGGCACCGCGCTGGCCGCCGCCTGCGCGATGTTCGGGCTGCGCTGCCGGGTGTTCATGGTCGGCACGAGCCTGCAGAAGAAGCCCTACCGGGGCACGCTGATGCGCAGCCTCGGCGCCACCGTGCACGCCAGCCCCAGCGAGCTGACCGAGGTGGCCGCCCGCACCGGCGGCGGCGTGAACAGCCTCGCCCTGGCCATCGGCGAAGCCGTCGAATACGCCGGGCGCACCGAAGGCGCCGCGTTCTGCATCGGCAGCGGCGAAACCTACAGCATCCTGCACCAGTCCGTCATCGGGCTGGAGGCCATCGGGCAGCTCGCCGGGCTGGAGGCCACTGTGGACAGTGTGGTCGGCTGCGTGGGTGCCGGCTCGAACTTCGGCGGGATCGCGCTGCCGTTCTTCGCCGAGGCCGCCGCGACCGGGACGGCGGGCCCGCGGCTGGTGGCCGCGGAGTCCAGCACCACCCCGAAGCTCACCCGCGGGGTCTACGCCTACGACAAGACCGACGCCACCGGCGTCAGCCCGATGGAGGCGATGTACACGATCGGCAGCTCCTACCCGATCCCCGACTCGCACTCGGCGGGCCTGCGCTTCCACGGCGCGGCGAAGCTGATTTCCGCCATGCGGCACCGGGACCAGGTCACCGCCCAGGCCGTCGGGCAGGTCGAGGCCCTGGAGGCCGGGCAGGCGTTCACCCGCTCGGAGATGGTGCTGCCCGCGCCGGAGTCCGGGCACGCGCTGGCCGTCGCCGCGCGCCTGGCCGCCGGCGGCGGGTCCGCCCGCGGCGTCCTCGCCTGCGTGAGCGGGCACGGCTACCTGGACCTGGCCGCCTACCAGCAGCTGCTCGACGGCGAGCTCAGCAGCGAGCCGCCGGTGGAGGAGGCGCTGGTGACGGCGATGGACCGGCTGGCACCGGTGCCCGGGCTGGCGATCGCGGGGAGTGGTCATGGTGCCTGAACCGCTGGACCACCGCCTCTTCGACTGCGTCCAGGTGAACCTGGCCGAACTCGCCGACCGCCTGCACGGCGACGGCTCACACCTCGCGCTGGGCCGGGTCCTGCGCTTCTGGCCCCGGCCGGGCGCGGACGGGCTGCCCACCGTCGAGCCGCAGGTCGACTCGCAGGTGGCCGAATCGGCCGACCTGCTGGGCCTGCGCGTCACCCGGCGGGCGCGGATCGCCGCCGCGGCCGAACTCGAACCCGGCCCCGGCTGCTACGCGGTGGCGGACGCCTACCACCTGCCCTGGGTCCCCTACCACCGCAAGGAGCACCTGCAGCACAGCTTCCTGGTCGAGCCGGACGGCGACGGCGTCAGCGTCGTCGACGGCTACCACAACGACACCCCGTGGGGTGCGGCCCGGCCGGGCCGGTGGACCCTCGGCCGCGCGGAGCTCGCCGAAGCGCTGCCCGAAGGCGCGCTGACGTACGAAATCACCGCGGCCGACCGCCCCGCCGAGCGGACGCCGCTCGTGCAGCTGGCCGACGCCGGGACGTACGTCGCGGCGTACGCCGACTTCCCGGACCGGGTGCGGGCGTTGCGGGGCCTGACGCTGCAGACCTGGCTGCTCACCCGCAGCCGCCGGCTGCACGCCGCCGCGATGGGCACCGGCACCGAGGCGGTCCGGGCGCACCTGGCCGAATGGGACGCGCTGGCCAAGCAGGTCTACCTGGCGAGCCGCCGGGTCGCCGCGGGCCGGGAGGAGCCGCGCTCGGTGTTCGGCAGGCTCGCCGACTGCCTCGCCGCGGACCACACCGCGTTCGACGCCACCACGGTCACCCCGGAGTCCACAGTGGACTCCGAGGAGGTGCCGCCGGAGGTGCGCGAGTCCGTCTCCGCGGTGATCCGGACCGTGCTGGGCACCGGGCCCGCCGAAGGCGACCGCACGCTCGGCGACATCCCCGGCTTCAGCTCCTTCCGCATGATGGAGATCGTCGAGCGGCTGGAAAGCGACCTGGGCGTCGAATTCGCCGCCGAGGACCTGGTCCCGGAAAAACTCACCCACGTCGACGGCCTCTGCCGCGCCGTCCTGGACGCAGGAGGATCACGATGACCTACTCCCCCCGGGTGCTCCACGAACTGCTCGACCACGCCGCCCGGCTGTGGCCGAACCGGACCGCGCTGACCTGCCGGGACGCTTCGATCACCTACGGCGAGCTCGCCACCGCCGCCCGGCGCGTCGCCGAGTCGCTGACCGCCCGCGGCGCCCGCCGCGGGGACCGGCTGCTGATCAACGCCCCGGCGAGCACGCTGCTGCCCGCCGTGGTCTTCGGCGCCGCCCGCGCCGGCGTGGCGTTTTCGCTGCTGCACGAACAAGTTCGCGGCCGCAGCCTCGACCACGTGCTGGCCGACTCCGAGCCGGTGCTGGTGGTGACCGGCGACGAGGACGTGCGACGCTCGGCCGACGCGGCCGGCGTCCCCTCGGCCCCGGTCGAGGACCTCGCCGCCGGCCCCGGAGCCGGCGTCACGCTGCCCGCTCCCCCGCTGCCGGTGGACCCGGTGTGCCTGATCTACACCTCGGGCACGACGTCGCTGCCCAAGGCCGTGGTCAGCACCCACCAGCAGCTGCTGTTCGCCGCCGGGGCGATCGCGTCGGTGCTGGAGTACCGCACCGAAGACGTCGTCTACAGCCCGCTGCCGCTGTCCTTCGACTACGGGCTGTACCAGGTGTTCCTGTCCGTCACGGCGGGCTCGAACCTGGTGCTGGGCGCGCCCACCGAGGTGGGGCCGTCGCTGGTGCGCAACCTGGTCCGCGCGAACGCGACCGTGCTGCCCGCCGTCCCGGCCGTCGCCGAGGCGCTCAGCGCGCTGCTGCGACGCCGTCCGAAGCCCGCCCCGGCGCTGCGGCTGCTCACCAACACCGGCGCGGCGATGCCCACCGGCACGCTGGAATCCCTGCGCGCGGCCATCCCGACGCTGCGGGTGCAGCTGATGTTCGGGCTGACCGAGTGCAAGCGCGCCACGATCATGCCGGTCGACGGCGACCTGGACCGGCCCGGCTCCAGCGGCCGCGCCCTGCCCGGGACCGAGGTGTTCGTCATCGACGAGGCCGGCGAGCGGCTGCCCGCCGGGGAGGTCGGCGAAATCGTGGTGCGCGGCCCGAACGTGATGGCCGGGTACTGGCGCCGCCCGGAGCTGACCGCGCAGAAGTTCCCGCGCGTGGCCGGCCTGTTTCCGGAACTGCGCACCGGCGACTACGGCCGGCTCGACGAGGAGGGTTACCTCTACTTCGACGGCCGCCGCGACGACATCTACAAGGAACGCGGATTCCGCGTCAGCGCCACGGAAGTCGAAACGGCCGCCCGCGGGGTACCCGGTGTCCGCGAAGCCGCCGTGCTGGTCCCGAAGGACACCCGCCCGGCGTGGCTGTTCGTCACCGGCGAGCTGGCCGCCGAAGGCGTGCTCGACGGGATGCGCACCCGGATCGAGGAGTTCAAGATCCCGGCGAGCTGCCTGCGGGTCGAGGCGCTCCCCCTGACCGGCAACGGGAAGGTCGACCGCAAGGCGCTGGCCTCGATGGCGGAGGAGGTGTCCGGTGGAGGCGCTCGCTGACCGCCCGGCGGTGACCCCGGACCTCGCCGGGATCCCCACGCCCGCCTACGTCTACGACCTGGCCGAGGTCCGCCGCAACCACCGGCGCCTCGACGCCGCCCTGCCCGCCGGCAGCGGGCTGCTGTACTCGCTCAAGGCCAACCCGCACCCGGACGTGCTGGGTGCCCTGCGCGAGGCCGGCGCCCGGCCGGAGGTCTGCTCCTCCGGCGAGCTGCGGGCCGCGCTCGACGCCGGCTGGGCCGGCGACCGGGTGCTCTACACCGGCCCGGCCAAGCGGGACGCCGAAGTCGCGGCCGCGCTGCGGGCCGGGGTGCGCGAGTTCTCCGTGGACTCCCCGCACGCCGTCGCCCAGCTCGACCGGCTCGCCGGCGAGGCCGGGGTCCGGGCCCGCTACCTGCTGCGCGTCAACGACGACCAGCCGGTGCCGGGCCAGGGCCTGGCGATGACCGGCGTGCCCTCGCAGTTCGGCGCCGACACCGGCTGGATCCTCGCCGAGCCCGCCCGGTTCGCCGGGGGCGAGCACGCCGAGGCGGCCGGGCTGCACCTGTACATGGGCACCAACCTCACCGCGGTCGGCGACCTGCTCGGGCAGTTCGGCCGGGCGCTGGACACCGCCGCGCGGCTGCGGGACGCCCTGGCGCCGCACGGCGTCCGGCTCCGGACGTTCGACCTCGGCGGCGGATTCGGCGCCCCCTTCGCGAAAGAAGGCACCGCGGGCGAACTGCCCGGCCTGCGCGAAGGGCTCGAAGACCTGCTCGCCGCCAAGCTGCCGGGCTGGCGCGAGCGGGACCTGGAAGTGGTGTTCGAGTCCGGCCGGTACCTGGTCGGCACGGCGGGCACGCTCGTCACCGCGGTGCTCGACGTCAAGCGGTCGCAGGGCAAGGACATCGTCGTGCTCGAGTCCGGCATCAACCACCTCGGCGGGATGTCGGGGATGCGGCGGCTGCCCCCGCTCTCGCCGCACGTGCTCGGCCCGGCCGGCCCGCCGGTGCTGGACGCGCTCGTCGCCGGCCCGCTGTGCACACCGCTGGACACCTGGCACCGCACCGCGAAGCTGCCCGCGCTGAGCCCCGGCGACCTGGTGACGGTGCCGAACGTCGGCGCCTACGGGCTGTGCGCCAGCCTCGTCGCCTTCCTGGGCCACCCCCTGCCGGCCGAGGTCGTCGTCGACGGCGACCGGCCCGGCGCCCCCGCGCGGACCTCCCGCGTGGAACTGGTCAGGACCACCGACCACAACGAACAGGAGTGAACCGATGGACCCCCGCATGGCCGAACTGCTCACCCCGTACCTCAAGTTCCTCAACGGCCGCGAGCTCGGCCCCGACGACTCGCTGCGCGAGCGCGGGCTCGACTCGATGCAGTCGATCAACGTGCTGTTCGAGATCGAGGACGTGTTCGGCATCTCGCTGCCGGACGAGGACATCACCGACGCCACCTTCGCCACCGGCGCCACCCTGTGGACCGCGGTGCACGCCCAGCTGGAGCGCGAGGGGGTGACGTCGTGACCACCGCCCCGCTCACCGAGCTCACCGGGCGCGTCACCAAGGTCGCCGAGGAGCACGTCCGCGAGACCGACGCCGCCGCCGCGTTCCCGGTGCAGGCCCTCGACGAACTGCGCGCCACCGGCCTGCTGGGCCTGCTGGTGCCGGCCGAGGACGGCGGCCTCGGCGGCTCGCTGGCCGACGTGCTGGCGACCAGCGCCGAGCTGGGCCGGGTCGACATGTCGCTGGCGATGGTCTTCGCCATGCACTGCCAGCAGGTCGCCGCGGTGCTCGCGCACGCCGAAGGCCGGCTGCGCGCGGAACTGCTGCCCGAGATCGCCGCGGGCCGGCTCTACCTCGGCTCGGTCACCACCGAGGCGGGCAAGGGCGGGCACCTGCTGACCGCGGAGTCCGCCGCGGCCTGGCGCGACGGCGAGCTGCTCGTCGACCGCTTCGCCCCGATCGTCACCGGCGGCCGGTACGCCGACGGGTTCCTCATCACGATGCGCGCCCCGGACGCCGAGGCGGACAACCAGGTGTCGCTCGTCTACGCCGCCCGCGACCAGCTGGAGATCGAGGAAGCGGGCGGCTGGGACCCGCTGGGCATGCGCGCCAGCGACAGCGGTGCCCTGCGGCTGCGCGGGCGCCTGCCCGCCCACCAGGTCGTCGGCCGGCACGGCGACTTCCACACGATCGTCACCACGGTGTTCGGCCCGCTGGCCCACCTGGGCTGGGCGTCCTGCTGGCTGGGCACGGCGGCCGGGGCGCTGTCCCGCGTCATCCGCTCGCTGCGGGGCAGCCGCGGCCGGACCGACCTGAGCTCGGAACTGCTGCTGACGCGGCTTTCGCGGGCCCGGCAGCGGCTGGACACCGTGCACGCGCTGATCGGGCACGCCCGCGAGGTGGTCGAGGCCACGGAGGACCTCAGCACGCCGAAGGTGCAGCTGCTGATCAACGCCGTGAAGATCACCGCGGCCGAGGAGTGCTACCGGGCGGTCGACGAGCTGGTCGACGCCGTCGGGATGCGCCACGGCTACCTGCGCGACTCCCCGACGCGGCTGGAGCAGTCGCTGCGGGACCTGCGCTCGGCGGTGCTGAACTACAGCAACGACCGGCTGCACCTGGCCGACGGCCGGCTCACCCTGCTCGACCAGGAGGTGCGTTTTGCCTGACGCAGCCCTCCTGGACGGCGACCTGCTGTCCACAATGGACCCCGACGCCGGCGGCGGCGAGGTGTGGCACCACCTCGGCGCGGCCGGGGTGCTGCGGGAGCAGTACCGGCGGCGCACCGCCACCGGCCTGGTCGCCGACCCGGAGCGGCTCGCCGCCACCCTGCGCGCGGTCGACGCCCGCGGCGACAACGGCGTCACCTTGAGCGTGCTGGTGCAGTCGGCGAGCGCGCTGCCGATCCTGGCCACCGCGCCCGGCCCGGCGTTCGACCGGGTCGCCGACGGCGAAGCCGAGATCGCGCTGGCGGCCACGGACGCCGCGGCGCCCGGCTCCGACCTCACCGGGCTGGGCACGGAGGTGGACCTCGACGGGGACGTCGTCCGGCTGTCGGGCGCGAAGCGGTGGGTGACGACGGCGACCCGGGCCGGGTACTTCCTGGTGCTGGCCCGGCACCGGCCCGGCCGCCACTTCACGGCGTTCACCTGGGTCCTGGTCCCGGCGGACACGCCGGGCGTGCGGGTCACCGCGGCGGCGACGACCCTGCTGGCGGGCGCGGGCACCGGCCACGTCGAGTTCTCGGACGTGCGGCTGCCGTCGTCGGCCGTGCTGGGCCGGCCGGGCCGCGGGCTCGCGCTGTTCGCCCGGCACATGGGCACGGAACGGCTGGCCGGCGCCCAGTGGGCGACCGCGCTCACCAGCCGGGTGCTGGCCCGGACCCGGACCGCGCTGGGCGGCCGGGAGATCGACGGACGCGCGTTGTGGGACCACGACACCGTCCGCCAGGAGTTCGCGGGCTGCCTGGTGCGGGTGCGCGAACTGCGCGCGCTGTACGAGGCGCTGGGCGAGCGGGTGGTGGAGGAGCACGACCTGACGAGCGCGGCGGTGCTGAAGGCCGCGGTCGGCCTGACGGCCGACGACGTGCTGACCCGCTGCGCACGCTGGCAGGGCGCGGACGGCTTCGCCGACGACGGTTTCCAGCTCCTGCGCGCGGAAGCGGCGGTGTTCGGCATCGGCGGCGGCGTGACGGAGCTGATGCTCGGCGCTGTCGCGGACGGCGCCGAGGCCCTGCTGACGGACCTGCGCTCATGAGTACCGACGGCGCCGCGGTGGTGCGCGGAACTCCCACCGCGACCACGGCACCAGACCGCACCGGGGTGGCGGCCACCTCGCCCAGCAGCACAGCGGTGGTCCGCACCCCGTGGACCGTTCCGGCCGACCGCGGCCAGGCCACCCACCCCGCGGCCACCGCACCCGACAGCACCGAAATCGCGCCCGGCGTCTGGATCGCTTCCACCACCCGAGCCGACCTCGCCGGATCCCCCACCCTCGCCGAGGACCTCGCCGACGCCCGTACCCAGTCGGCCTGGCGGCGCGGTGAATTCCTCGCCGGGCGGCAGCTGCTGCGGTGGCTGCTCCGGCGCGTCCGGCCCGACCTCGCCGCGCTGCCCCTGCGCGCCGAGCCGGCCGGGAAGCCGCGGCTGGCCGGGGCACCGGACCTGCCCGGCATCACCGTCTCCCACGACGGCGACCGGATCGCCGCGGCCGTGTGCGCGCACGGGGATGTCGGCATCGACGTCCAGCTTCCGCCGGCGCAGCTGTCCGACTCGACCGTCCGCCGGTGCCTCGGCCGGCACGCCCCGGTCGTCGCCGCGCTGCCGCGGGCGTGGCGGGCGCGGGAGTTCGCCTGGGTGTGGACCGTGCAGGAGGCGTGCGTCAAGGCCGCCGGCACCGGGCTGGCCGGGCGGCCGTGGGCGATCGACGTCCCGCCCGGCGCGGTGTCCGGGCACTGGGGCGGCTTCACCTGGCTGAGCCTGCGTCACCGGTCCGCGGTGCCGCTGAGCTGCGCCTTCCCCACCCGCTGACCCACCACGACCACGGAGGCCGACGTGCACCTCATCAACGCCCCGGACGTTGTCCCGGAGCTCAGTTGCTACACCACCAACCTGGTGGCCTACCTCGAACCCGACGACGCGGGCGTGAAGACGCGCCTGGCGCACGCCGTGCGGCTGGCCGTGCGGCGCGACGGCGGGGACCTCGTGTTCGCGCAGCACACCCGCGTCGACGACGCCGGCGCGCGGGAACCGCTCGGCTACCGCGGCGCCCCGACCTGGGCGGGCGCCGCCGGCGAGCTCGACGCCGAACTCGCCCGCTCCGGCCGGGTGCTGGCCGTCGCCGACACCTTCCACCTGCCCTGGTCACCGGCCCACGAGACCGCGCACTCGCCGCACTGGCTGCTGCTGCTCGGCCGGCGCGACGACCGGTGGCTGGTGGCCGACCACTTCTGCGCCCTGACCCCGCTCGGCGCGCAGGAACCCTTCCTCGGCTGGCTGGACGACACCGCGCTGGAACTCGCGCTGGCCCCGCACAGCCCGTGGCCGGCGGAGATCGCCAACCGCGACCGGCACGCGCTCGGCGCCGCCGTCGAGCCGGTGCACGCGGACCTGTTCCGCTGGCTGGCCCGCGGCGCCGCCCCGCCCGCGCCGGATCCGGGCGCCTGGACGTGCGTCCTGCCCGAGGTGCTCGAGCGCGTCGGCGGGGTGCTGGCCGAGGACGAGACCGCCGCCGCCCGCTACGGCGACGACCTGTGGGCGGCGAGCCGGCACTACACCTACCGGCTCGACGTGCTCGCCGCGAACGGCGAGATCGGCGCGGACGAAGCCGCCGCGGCCGCGGTGAGCTGGACCGAACTGCCCAAGGTCGTCCGGTTCGCCGCGGCGTCCGCCGCCCGCGGCAAACCCCGCAGCGGGCTGCTGCGGCGGACCTTCGAAGACCTGCTGCGCACCAACGGCAAAACCGGCCCGGAAAAGGAGGCCTGAGAACGATGGAAACCCTGTACCAGTGGTTCGCGGAGTCGGCGGCCAAGCACGCCGGCGCGCCCGCGCTCGAAGTCGGGACCCGCACCCTCACCTACACCGAACTGGACGACCTCGCCGGGCACGTGGCGGCCGACGCCGCCGCCGCGCTGGGCGCCGTCCCCGCCCGCATCGGCGTGCTGGCCGAGCGCAGCGTGCTCACCTACGCCGGCTACCTTGCCGGGCAGCGGCTGGGCAGCACCGTCGTGCCGCTGAACCCGGCGTTCCCCGGCGAGCGCAACCGGATGATCGCCGAGGCGGCCGGGCTCGACCTGGTGCTCACCGAAGAGCCCGCCGGCCTCGGCGTGCCGGAGCTGGTGATGACCGAACCCGCCGGCGTCCCGCGCACGCCGCCCGCGTCCGAGCCCGGCGACCTGGCCTACATCCTGTTCACCTCGGGTTCGACCGGCCGGCCCAAGGGCGTCCCGATCCGGCACCGCAACGTCGGGGCCTACCTCGCCCACGTCGTGCCGCGGTACGGCATGGCGCCGGGCAGCCGCGTCTCCCAGACCTTCGACCTGACCTTCGACCTGTCGGTGTTCGACATGTTCACCGCCTGGAGCGGCGGCGCGACGCTCGTCGTCCCGAGCCGCGAGGACCTGCTGGCGCCGGTGCGGTTCGTCGCGGAGAAGGAGCTCACGCACTGGTTCGCGGTGCCGTCGATGGTGTCCTACGCCCAGCGGCTGCGCAGCCTGCGGCCCGGCAGCATGCCGTCGCTGCGCTGGAGCCTGTTCTGCGGGGAACCGCTGACGACGCAGCAGGCCGGGGCGTGGCAGCGGGCGGCGCCGGGCGGGATCGTGGAGAACCTGTACGGCCCCACGGAACTGACCATCAGCTGCGCGCAGTTCCGGCTGCCCGCCGACCCGGCGGACTGGCCGGCCACCGCCAACGGGACCGTGCCGATCGGGCACCCCCACCCGAGCGTCGGCCACGTCGTGCTCAACGACGAGGGGCGCCCGGCCGTCGAGGGCGAGCTCTGCGCGCGCGGGCCCCAGCGGTTCCCCGGCTACCTCGACCCGGCCGCGAACGAAGGCCGGTTCTACCACTTCGGCCCGGGCGACGAACGCGCGCGGCCGCACGGCCCGGGCGACGAGCTCGACGACTCCGCGTGGTACCGCACCGGGGACCGGGTGTGCTGGCAGGACGGCGCTCTGGTCCACTTGGGACGATCGGACCAGCAGGTGAAGGTCCAGGGCTACCGCGTCGAGCTGGGCGAAATCGAAGCCGTGCTGCGGGAGCAGGACGGGGTGCGCGACGCGATCGTGCTCGCCCTGCCCGGCAGCGGCGGCACCACCGAACTGGAAGCGGTGTGCACGGGCGGCGGCCCCGACCCCGACCGGCTGCTGGCGGCCGTCACGGCCCGGCTGCCCGGGTACATGGTGCCCCGGCGGATCGGCGTGCTGGACGAACTGCCCCTCAACGTCAACGGCAAGATCGACCGTTCGGCGCTCACCGCGGACGCGATCGGGCAGCGCGGATGACCGCCGCCGCCCCGGAAGGGAACACCATGGAAACCACATCGGTGCTGGTGCCTCAGGACGGCTTCCGCCAGGCGATCGCGAAGCTGCCGACCGGCGTCACGGTGCTCACGACCGTCGCCGGCGACTCCCCCGTCGGGTGCACGGCCAACGCCGTGATGTCGCTGTCGGCCGACACGCCGAGCGTGCTCGTATCGCTGGGCAGCCGAAGCCGGACGCTCGCGGCGATCCTGGAAACGGGCCGCTTCGCGGTGAACACGCTGTCGTGGGCGCAGCGGGCGCTGACCCGCAAGTTCGCGGTCGGCAGCCCGGCCGAGCGCTTCGCCGGGGTGCCGTGGCGCCCGGAGCGCCGCATCCCGGTGCTGTCCGCGGCGGGCGTGGCGCTGGTCTGCGAGGTCGGCGACACGGCAACCCTGCTGGACCACACGGTCGTGGTCGGGCAGGTGGTCTGGCTACGGGACACGAACGCGACGCCGACTGTCCTGTATGGACGGGAGCAGTACCCGCTCGGGGCCTGAGGAAGCATCAAGGCGCCCGGCCCGCCCTCCCTCGGGAGGCGGGCCGGGCGCCTTTGATGCCTTCAGAGGGCGAGCCGGGCGCGTGCCCCATCAAACGCCCGGCCCGCCGGGGTCGGCGGGCCGGGCGCTTTCGTACTGCCTGTCAGAGGGCAGAGCGGCGAGCCGGGCGCGTGCCCGCGTCCGCCACCTGTTCCGCGGTCGCCCGCGCCGCTGCGTCGAGCAGGACCGAAAACCGCGGGTCCGTGCGGATCTCGCGGTGCCAGGCCATCTGGGTGAAGACCTGGAACGGTGCCGTCCACGGCACCTCGACCAGGCGGCCCTCGGCCAGCTCGGTCGCGACGCTGAGCCGGGGCAGCAGGGAGATGCCCAGGCCCGCGGTCAGCGCGCGCTTCACCGCGTCGATCGATCCGAAGGACAGCGCGCGGACGCGGGTGTCACCCGCACCCTCGAGGGTCCGCTCGAACAGGCGCTGGTAACCGCTGCCGCGGTGCGCGCAGAGCAACGGCTGCCTCGCCAGCCGCAGCGTCGGCACCGGCTCCGGGCCCAGCGGCCCGTCCTGGCCGGCCACCACGACGAGCGGCTCCGGGCACAGCAGCGTCGAATCGGCCTTCGGCGAGGACCCGCAGACGTCGATGAAGAACGCGCAGTCGACGTCGGAATCGCCGATCCGGCTCCACGGATCCTCCTCCAGGGGAAGGATTTCCAGCGCGAGCTCGGGATGCCGGCGGTACAGGTACTCGACGATCGGCACCAGCCGGTAGGAGGTGAGGCCGCTGTCGGCGCCGACGGTCAGCGCGTCGCCGGGCGTGGTGCCCGCGAGCACGGTCTCCTCCGCCAGCCGGCTCAGCTTCACGATCTTGTGGGCGTAGCGGCGAAACCGCTGGCCGGCGGTGGTCAGCCGGATGAGCGCGCCGGTGCGGTTGAACAGGTCGCAGGCGAGGTCGCGTTCCAGTTTCTTGATCCGGGCGGTGACCGTCGGCTGGGCGACGCGGAGGTCGTTCGCGGCCTTGGTGAAACTCGACTGCTCGGCCACGCTGAGGAAAGTGGTGAGGGAGGCGGTGTCCACGGCTCCGATCACCGCCGGGCCGGGCGCGCGGCGCGGGGGCCGGCCCCCGCGCGGGTGTTCCTTTCACTGAGCGGGACGGATTTTCGCGGAACGGCTTCCGCACGTGCGGCGTGGATCCGGCGGGAAGGGGCCACGGCGGTCCACCGGCGGGCTCTCCGGGCGGCCGTGGTGACCGCTTTTCCGCGGTCGTGGCACAACTCGATACCCGGAACCCATTCCCCCAGCGGCCGGCTGTTCGCGGCCGGCACGGCACTGTTCACGACGTCCTTCTCCCGATCGGCACCCGCAGCTCGTTCCCGGCTGCGGATGAACTCTGGTGTTCCGTCGGTACTCCCGGCCGGAGCTGCGGTGGTCAACCCCGGCCGGCCATCACCCGCAAGGGTGACTTCTTGCGAATTACCACTCATTCGGAACGGACAAACTACGACCATCGGGCGGGCAGGAAACGCTTTCCCTTTCACCGGCCGTGGTCGATACCGCACGGTGCTTCACTCCAAAAGACCATCGTCGCCGGTGCCCATTCCCGAAGCACCGGTTTCCGTTCTGCGTTTTCCGATCCGTTTCCGGCCCGGCGCGGCGGATTCAGCCGAACACCAGGCGCAGCAGGGCGGTCACGACGGCGGCGCCGACCATCGCGGTCAGGATCGACCGCTTTCCCGCCAGCAGGAGAACCCCGACGCCGACGCCCGCCAGCGCGGTCACCGTCCGCATCGGCGACACCGCGCCCGAGGACGGCCAGAGCAGCGTGACCACCAGCCCGGCGATGAGCGCCGGGGTCGCACAGGTGAGCGCGGTGCGCAGCCAGGTCGGCAGTTCCCGGCCGCCCGCGGCCAGCGGCACCACGACCCGCAGCGTGAGCGCGGTGACGCCGAGGGCCAGCACGATGATCCACTGGTACGTCATCGCCGCACCCCCAGAACCGCCCCCGTCACGCCGCCGGCGGCCCCGGCCACGAGCACCGGGACACCCGGGGGCGCCCAGAAGACCAGCGCGGCCGCGGTGACGACACCGAGGACCGCGAGGCCCCACGCGCGCGCGTCCTTGAGGTGCGAACGCAGCAGGCCGAGGAAGAACACCGGGTAGGCGGCGTCCAGCCCGAGGCGGCCCGGGTCGCCGATGGCGTCGCCGAGGAGGGCGCCCAGCCCGGTCCCCGCCGTCCAGCCGCACAGGCACAACGCGCCGGCCAGCCGCAGGGTCCGGAGATCGTACTGGCCCTCACCCCGGTGGGCGACCGCCCACGAGCCGTCGGTGATCAGCATCGCCGTCCCCGCCCGCGACCAGGCGGACCCGGTCAGCGCGGGGGCGATCGTGGTGCCCATCAGCAGGTAGCGCGCGTTGAGCGCGGCCGCCGCGCCGACCACGGCCCAGACCGAGCCGTGTTGCGCGATGACGGCGACGGCGCCGTACTGCGCGCTGCCGGAGAACACGAGCAGCGACATGGCCACCGGGGCCAGCACGCCCATCCCGACCGAGGCCGCGAGCGCACCGAACGCCATGCCGTCCGCCAGGTCGGCGGCGGCTACCGGCAGCACCGGACGCAGTGTCCGGACCGGCTCAGCGGTGGTTTCGGTCACGATGTCCACCTCCTTGAGCTCGACGTTACCAACAGAGGCATGTGTTGGTAACCCGGTCTCGGGGCTGTACCCGTGATTCTCTTTTCCAAACCACGTTTTCCCGCTTTCGGTAACCAGCAGACGGCGATACTGGTAACCTTGGGGGCATGACTCCGCGTCCGGCCGCACCTGCCCCCCTCGCGGTGGTCCAGAGCCTGGTCAACACCAGCGAGCTGCTGGAGGACCGGGACGACCTGACCACCCCGGCGGGCCTGGTGACGTGGGCGGCGGCCGAGGGCCTGCCGTGCCCGGCCCGGCCGACACCGGCGGATCTGGCGCGGATGCGCCGGTTCCGCGAGGCGCTGCGGCACCTGCTGGGCGGCACCCCGGGCGGAGTGAACGCGCTCAACGGCGAACTGGCCCGCACCGGCACCCGGCCCCTGCTCGCGGCCGGAGCGACGGTCGAGTTCACCGGCGACGACGCCACCGCCCTGGACAAGGCGATCACCCGGGTGCTCGCAGCGGTGATCACAACCAGCCTCGACGGCTCCCTGCACCGGTTGAAGACCTGCGCGGCGGAGGACTGCAGGTGGGCGTTCTACGACCGGTCCCCCAACGTGGTGAGCCGCTGGTGCGAGACATCGGTCTGCGGCGCCCGGCACAAGATGCGCGCCTACCGCGCCCGCCAGGCCGCCGGAACTACCGCGTAGTCCGGCCGGGGTGCATCGGCCCGCCGGATGGGGACGCCGCGGGGAAGGGCGAGTCCGCGGTTCCTGGCCGCCGGGTGGTGACACCGCGGCGAACGCTGACGCCGCCCATTTCCGGCCTCCGGAGCGAACGCCGACCCCGCCACTTCCGCCCGCCGGAGCGAACGCCGACCCTGCCACTCCCGGCCGCCAGGTGGCAGCGCAGCAACGGATGCGGGCTCCGGTCGCCACCATGCCGTGCCCGGCCGGCGCGTCAAGTCGTTCCGGTCGGCGGGAGCACTGTCCACCGCTGCCCCTCACCGCCCAGAATCGCGGCCATGCCGACCCAGCCGCACGCCGAGGCGCTTCAGGTGAACATCCGGATCGACCTACCCGGCCGGGCCGCCGATGCCGCCGTCGTCGCCGCCCGCGCCCGGATCCCCGTCCCGATCACCACCGTCCGCGGTGTCGGTTACCGGTTCGAAAGCTCGGCACCGGTGGCCCTGGCATGACCGGCACAGTGCTGCTGCTCCCCGGCGGCCACGAGCACCCGGGGCTTTCCGCGCGACTGGCCTTCGAAGGGTACCGGGTCGTCGCCGTGGCCTCCGCCGCCGAAGTCGCCGAGCTCGCCGAAGCCGCCGAAGTCGCCGGCGCGCTGCGTGGCGCCCCGGTCCCGGTCGTCCTGCTCGGCAGCGGCGCCGGTGCGGTCCGCGCGCTGACCCTCGCCGCGGCACTGCCGGTGCACGCCGTCGTCGTGGCCGGGCTTTCGCGGGCGGCCGAGTTCCCCGCGGTGCTGCCGCGCTGTCCGGTGCTCGTCCTCCACGACGGCACCGAAGCCACGGCCGCCCGCGCCTACGCCGCGATGCTGCCGGCGGGCCGGTTCGTCCCGGTCAACGACCGGAACGCGGTTCACGAGATCGTCCGCTTCCTGGCGTGGCTGCGCGAGCCGGACCGGGTCCGGCGCTGACCGCGTCGGGCTCGTTGCGGGCGAAGTTGGCCAGCAGGCCGAACATCGCCATCGTGACCAGCAGCGACGAACCGCCGTAGGACACGAGCGGCAACGTCACCCCGGTGACCGGCAGCAGGCCGACGACGTACCCGATGTTGATCGCCGCCTGCCCGACCACCAGCACGGTGAGCGTCCCGGCCACCAGCCGGGCCCAGGGATCGGCGCTGCGGCGGGCGATCCGCGTCCCCACCACCGCCACGCCCGCGTAGAGCGCGATCACCAGGACGCAGCCGACGAAGCCGAGTTCCTCGCCGATCAGTGCGAAGATGAAGTCGTTCTCCACGCCGGGCAGGTACCCCCAGTTCGCGCTGCCGCGGCCGAGGCCCCGGCCGAACACGCCGCCGTCGGCGAGCGCGTACTGCGCCTGGTTCGTCTGGTAGGAACCGGCCGGGGAAAAGAACGACAGCACGCGCGCCAGGCGGTAGCTCGCGGTCAGGGCCAGCAGTGTGAAGCCGCCGGCCGCGCCGAGCAGCAGGGCCGCGAACAGCCGGCCGGGGATGCCCGCGAACCACAGCAGCGCGAGCGTGACGAGGCCGAGGGTGATCGTGCCGCTGAGGTTGGGCTGGGCCATCACCAGCGCGAACATCAGCAGGGCCGCCGGGACGACCGGCACCACCAGGTGCCGCCAGCGGTGCAGCAGGCGGGCCTTGGCCACCAGGACGTGCGCGCCCCACAGCGCGAGCGAAAGCTTCGCGAACTCGATCGGCTGCACCGACTGCCCGCCGACGACGAACCAGCGCTGCGCCCCGCCCCCGGCCGAACCGAGCGGGGTCAGCACGAGCACCAGCAGGCCCAGCGACACGGCCATCGCCACCCCGCTCAGCGCCCGGATCCGCCGGAGGGGCGCCCGCTGCACGAGCCAGAAGACGACCGCGCCCGCGGCGAGGGAGGTCAGGTGCTTGGCGAACAGGCCGTACTGGCCGCCGCCGGTGCGCGGATCGTAGGCGGAGACCGACGACGCGCTCAGCACCATCACCACGCCGACCCCGGTCAGCATCCCGGTCAGCGCGAGGACGAGGTGAAAGGAAGCCGGCCGGCCGCGCACCGCGTCGAAAGTCCGCACCAGGCCGAAGTTAGCCGCCACCGGCTGGCAGAACGCTGAGAACGCGCGAACGACCACAAGCGACAGTCCTCATCGGACTGACGACACCGCCTCAGGTGGCCTCGAAGTCGACCGGCGGCCGCTCGCCCGGACGCGGCCGGACGGCGGGCGCGCTCACCGGCGCCGGCCCGGCGTCGAGGAGCTGCCGGGGGTCGAGGAGCCGGCGAGGGTCGAACTCCCGCAGCGCCCGCAGCTCCTGCAGCGGCTTGCGCACCTGCTCGAACTCCGGGCCCAGCTCCGCCTCCAGCTGCTGCTGCGCACCGGCGGCGAACTCGCGGGCCCGCCGCACCGCACGGGCCACGCCGCTCACCGCGCCGGGCAGCCGCTCGGGGCCGAGGACGAACAACGCCGCCACGAGCAGGATGCCCAGGTGCTCCAGGCTGAGACCGAACACGCCGGCGACCCTACCCGCTCTTCCCTGAGCGGCCGCTGAGTCAGACCTCGATGTGCGAACCCATGATGACCGTGCGGTCCCGGGGCAGCCCGAAGTACTCCGCCGCGTCCGCGGTGATGTACGACGTCGCGATGAACAGCCGCTTGCGCCAGCCCGCCATCGTCGGCTCCGGGCCGCGCTGCAGCTCGATCTTCGACAGGAAGTACGACGCCTCCGGCAGGTTCAGCCGCCCTTCGGTCTGCTCCGGGTCGAGCCGCTCCAGGACGCCCGGGACGTCCGGGGTTTCCATGTAGCCGTAGCGGGCCGTGACGAAGACGATCCCGTCGTCCGGGTGCCCCAGGTCCTCGACCGTCACCCGCCGCTCCGCCGGCACCCGCGGCACCGGCTCGGTCTCCAGGGACAGGATCACGACGTGCTCGTGGCGCACGTGGTTGTGCTCGGCGTTGGCGCGCAGGGCCAATGGCGCCGTCCGCCCGCCGCGGTTCAGGAACACGGCCGTCCCGGGGACCCGCGGCACCGGGGTCCCGCGCAGATCCTCGACGAACTCCGGCAGCGACCCTTCCCGGCGTTCGCGCTCGGCGGTGACGATCCGGCGGCCGCGCTGCCACGTCGTCATGATGGTGAACGCCGTCAGGCCGATCAGCAGCGGCAGCCACGCCCCGTGCACCAGCTTGGTCAGGTTGGCCGCGACGAACAGCAGGTCCACCACCAGCAGCACGGTCGCGCCGAGGCCGATCAGCCACGCCGGGGTGCCCCACCGCGACCGGGCGATGTAGAAGAACAGCAGCGTGGTGATGGTGATCGTGCCGGTCACCGCCATGCCGAAGGCGAACGCCAGCGCGGCGGAACTGCGGAAGGCGAACACCAGCGTCAGCACCGACACCATGAGCAGCCAGTTGATCCACGGGACGTAGATCTGGCCCCGCTCGGTCTCCGACGTGTGCGCGATCCGCAGCCGCGGCAGGTAGCCGAGCTGGGCGGCCTGCGCGGCGACCGAGTACGCGCCGGTGATCACCGCCTGGGACGCGATCACCGTCGCCGCCGTGGCCAGCACCACCAGCGGCAGCCGGGCCCACGACGGCACCAGCAGGAAGAACGGGCTGCCGACGTTCGCCGGGTTCTCGAGGATCAGCGCGCCCTGCCCGAGGTAGCTGAGCACGCACGCGGGCAGCACCAGCAGCAGCCAGCCGCGGGTGATCGCGCGCCGGCCGAAGTGGCCCATGTCGGCGTAGAGCGCTTCGGCACCGGTCACCGACAGCACCACCGCGGCCAGCGCGAAGAACGCGATGTCGAAGTGGCCGGCCATGAACCCGATGGCGTACGTCGGCGAAAGCGCCTTGAGGATGTCCGGGTGCCCGGCGATCCCCGCGACGCCGAAGCCGCCGATCGTCACGAACCAGGCGATCATCACCGGCCCGAACACCCGGCCGACCGCGGCCGTGCCGCGCCGCTGCACCAGGAACAGCCCGACGATGATCACCGCGGTGATCGGCACGACCCAGTCTTCGAGGCCGTCCGAGACGACCTTCAGCCCTTCCACCGCGGACAGCACGGAGATCGCCGGGGTGATCATGCTGTCGCCGAAGAACAGCGCCGCGCCGAAGAGGCCCAGCCCGGCCAGCACGACGGCCGCCCGCTTGCCGCGCTGCGCGCCCCACCGGCGCAGCAGCGTGATCAGCGCCATGATGCCGCCCTCGCCGTCGTTGTCGGCGCGCATGGCCAGCAGCACGTAGGTGACGGTCACGATGATCATCACCGACCAGAAGATCAGGGACACCACGCCGAAGACGTTCTGCGTGCTGACCGGCACCGGGTGCGGGTCAGCGGGGTTGAACACCGTCTGCAGCGTGTAGATCGGGCTGGTGCCGATGTCGCCGAACACCACGCCGAGCGCGCCGATCACCAGGCCGAGCCGCACGACGTCACGCGTGGTCGTTCCCTGGCCCACGTGCCCCCTCCTCCGTCCGGCAGCCGGTGCGCCGGACCCTCCCGGTCCACTGTGGCCGGACACCGGGCGCCGGGTGGCGCGCCGGGCCGGGGAAGGCGTTTCTTGACGAAATTCCTACGCGGTCGCCCGCCGCAGCACCAGCCACGCCACGCCGCCGACGGCCAGCGCGATCGCCAGCGGGCCGGCCGCGAACAGGGTCAGCGACGGCTGGCCGCCGAGGAAGGCGCCGATCGACGGCCACCAGTTCCGGGCCTTCACCAGGGCACCGAATCCGCCCAGGATCGCCGCGCTGCCGAGGACCGCGAGGTACACCCCGGTCTGCCGCCAGCGCTGGAACACCACGCCGGCCAGCACGCAGACCGCCGACACGGCGACGATCGGCCCGGCGTGGGCGAGCCACTGCGTGACCGGGCCGTCCTCGCGCACCGCGCCGGGCCCGAACAGCCGGGCCTCCCGGCCCCAGCCGCCGGTGGCCCGTTCGAGGGCGCCGAAGGCCACCAGCACCAGGCCCAGCAGCAGCGCCTGCGCGGTGACGACCAGCGCCGTGGCCGCGGCGAACCGGCGGCGGGTCACGCCGAGCCCGAGCGCGAAGGGGAAGACCTGGGTCATCGTCTGCAGGTGCCCGGTCGCGGCCATCCCCCACAGCGCCGGCAGCAGGTAGACCGCGTGCGGGCCGGTGGCCGTCTCGCCGTTGGAGAGGTCGATGCCCAGGCCCAGCAGGGGCATCGCGGCCACGAAGGCCAGCGGGTAGGCCAGCAGGGCCGGCCAGTTGACCAGCTGGATCCGGGCGACGTCGCGCACGCGTGTCATCGGGTTCCCTTCCCGGCGGCGACCGGGCCACCGCGGCGTTGGGTGGTGCGGACGACCAGCTGCTGCAGCGAGACCGGCTCGAAGTCCAGCCCGGGTGCGAGCCGGTCCGGGGCGCCGGTGAGGGTGACGCGCAGCGAGCCGCCGAGGCGTTCGCGGTGCAGCTCGTCGTACCCGGCGGCGAAGCGCTCGACGGCGTCGGCGGGCCCGGTGACGGCGACCGCGTTCCCGCGCAGCGTCTCGGCGTCGGCGTCGATGAGGACCCGGCCGCGGTCGAGCAGCACGACGTGTTCGATCAGGTCGGCGACCTCGTCGATCAGGTGCGTGGAGAGCACGATCGTGCGCGGGTGCCCGGCGTAGTCGGCGAGCAGCCGGTCGTAGAACAGCTGGCGCGCGACGGCGTCCAGGCCGAGGTACGGCTCGTCGAACAGGGTCAGCGGCGCGCGCGAGGCCAGCCCGATGGTGACCCCGACCGCGGACAGCTGGCCGCGCGAGAGCTTGCCGAGCAGCTGCCCCGCCGGGACGGCGAAGTCGGCCAGCAGGGCCGCGGCGTACCCGTCGTCCCAGTTCGGGTAGAGCAGTTCCGCGGCCCGCAGCGCGTGCTTCACCCGGAACTTCTCCGGGTAGTGCTGGCTCTCCTTGATGAAGCACGTCCGCGAAAGCACCCCCGCGTTCTCGTAGGGGTGCTGCCCGAAGACCTCGACCGTGCCGCCGGTTTCGCGGGCCTGCCCGGTGAGGATCTTCATCAGCGTGGTCTTGCCGGCGCCGTTGCGGCCGAGCAGCCCGTGGATCGTGTTCTCCGCGAGCTCCACGCTCACCCCGTCGAGCGCGGCGAGCGGGCCGTAGCGCTTGGTCAGCCCGGTGGTGCGCACCACGTTCATCCCTGCGGCTCCCAGACGTCGATCAGCTTCTTGATCTCCTCGGCGTCCATGCCGAGCTTGGCCGCCTCCGCCATCAGCGGGGCGACGAACTGCCGCGTGAAGTCCCGGCGCCGCCGCTCCAGCAGCTGCGCGCGGGCGTCCGTGGCGACGAACATGCCGATGCCTCGTCTCTTGTAGAGGATCCCGTCGGCGACGAGCTGGTTGATGCCCTTCGCCGCGGTCGCCGGGTTGATCCGGTGGAAGGCCGCGAGCTCGTTGGTGGAGGGCACCTGCGTGTCCGCGACCAGGCTCCCGTCGACGACCGAGTTCTCGATCTGCTCGGCGATCTGCAGGAACAGCGGCCGCCCGTCGTCCTTCACGCCGACGCACCACGGTTCGTCGGTTCATTACTCATGCAACTAACCATGGAGGCTCGGCGCGGTCCTGTCAAGGCGCGATACGTTGCCCTCCCAGGACGAGCCGCGGAGGACCCATGGACGACGTACGTGTCGAAACGGACGGCCCCACCACGGTGGTCTGGCTGAACCGCCCGGACCGGCGCAACGCCGTCGACGGGCGGATGGCCGCCGAGCTCCGGGACGCCTTCCTGGCCTTCGAAGCCGACCCCGGCCAGCGCGTGGCCGTGCTCGCCGGGGCCGGGGGCACCTTCTGCGCCGGGGCGGACCTGACCGCGACCGGCGACCCGGACCGCCGCAACGAACTGACCCGCGACGGCAGCGGGGCCGGCCCGATGGGACCGACCCGGCTGGCCCTGAGCAAGCCGCTGATCGCGGCCGTCAGCGGGTACGCCGTCGCGGGCGGGCTGGAACTGGCGCTGCTCGCCGACCTGCGGGTGGTCGAGCGGGACGCGGTGTTCGGGGTGTTCTGCCGCCGGTGGGGCGTGCCGCTCATCGACGGCGGCACGGTCCGCCTGCCCCGGGTGATCGGCCTGGGCCGCGCCCTCGACCTGATCCTCACCGGCCGGCCGGTCGACGCCGGGGAGGCCCTGCAGATCGGCTTGGCCAACCGCGTGGTCGAACCCGGCCAGGCCGTGCCCGCCGCGCTGGAGCTCGCCGCGCAGATCGCCGCGTTCCCCTTCGAATGCGTCCTCGCCGACCGGGCCTCGACGTACGCGGGGCTCGACCTCCCGCTGGCCGAGGCGTTGCGCGCCGAAGGCGCGGCCGGGGTGCCGATCGTCGAGCGCGAAGGCGTCTCCGGCGCGGCCCGGTTCGCCGCCGGCGCCGGCCGGCACGGGAAGTTCGAAGACCCCGCTTGACGACGGTCAGCGCCGCGCCGCCCTGGCCCGGTGGAGCACGAATCCGACCAGCACCAGCACCGCGGCCTCGGCCAGGACGCTGAGCAACGCCTGGGGCGCGGGCTGGAAACCGCGCTCGGAGAACCCGAACAACCCGGTCGTCCGCGACAGCGCGAACCCCGCCAGCGCGCCCGCGGCCAGGGCCGCCGCCGCGAGCCGCAGCAGGAGGGGGCCGCCCGCCAGCAGCAGGAGCGCCACCGCCATCGACCCGGCCGCCTGCAGCAGGAACGCCGGGCCGATCACCGGGATCACCCGGTAGCCGCCGACGTACAGCTGCGCGTGGAGGAAACCGCTGAGCGCGAGGCAGACCGCCGTCGCGATCCGGAGGACGAGGTTCATGCCAGCTTCACGTCCTTCACGGCCAGGCCCGGCTGCCCCGGCCGGTAGGCCACCTCGCGGATGCCCAGTGCGTCGGCGAGCTTGCCGGCGGGCAGCGTCACCGGGGTCGGCGCCGGCCGCGTGCCCGGCTGCGGCAGGGGGTACGCCGTCGTCGTCGCGCTGTGGAAGGTGATATTGCCTTCGGTCTTCGTGAACAGCTGGTGCACGTGCCCGTTGAGGCAGGTCACCGACGAGAACCGCCGCAGGTACGACAGCACCTGGGCCGCGTCGTCGGTGCCCCACCCCCAGGCCGGGTACATCGCGAACAGCGGGATGTGGCTGAACACCACCACGGGCGTGTCCGAGCCGAGCTTCGCGACGTCCTTGCGGACGAACTCCAGCTGGTCCGGCCCCAGGTGACCGAGCTTCTCCAGGCTGAGCGTGTTCACCAGGGCGATGAAGTGGACGCCCTTGACGTCGAAGCTGTACCAGCCGTCGCCCGCGGTGCCGGCCCCGAACGCCTGCCGGTACTTCTGGCCGGC
Source organism: Amycolatopsis sp. NPDC004625 (assembly GCF_040609695.1). Lineage (NCBI taxonomy): Bacteria > Bacillati > Actinomycetota > Actinomycetes > Pseudonocardiales > Pseudonocardiaceae > Amycolatopsis > Amycolatopsis sp. NPDC004625. The sequence continues at coordinate 172,878 of NZ_JBEXKX010000007.1, read as the reverse complement.
GTCGTCGACCGAGTCGTGCTCGCCGGGCACGGTGGAGACGTGCCCGGTGTCCAGCGTGCCCAGCATCTGCTTGACCTGGTCGAACTGGGCCGGGGTGGACAGGTGGGTCAGGTCGCCGGTGTGCATGACGAAGTCGGGCCGGTGGCCGAGGCCGTTGATCTGCGTCAGCGCGCGGGAGAACGACTGCTCGACGGCCGTGTTGGCCGGGCCGGTGAACCCGAGGTGGCTGTCGCTGATCTGGACGAACCGCAGCGCGTTCGGGTCGTCGACGGCGGCGGCCTCGCCGGGCGCGGCGATCCGGCTGATCACCTCGCCGCCGGTGACGGTCAGCACGACCGCGGCACCGAACCACGCGGTGTGCCGCAGCAGCTGGCGCCGGGTCATGCCTTCGGGGTCGTGCGCTTCGGTCACGGCGTCACCGTCACGGTGGCGGTCATGAACGGGTGGATGGTGCACAGGTACTCGAAGGTCCCCGGGGTGGTGAAGGTGTACTGATAGGACTGTCCGGTTTGGAGGGTCGGCGACCGCAGGGGACCGCCGGATCCGGTGCTGGTCACGGTGTGCGCGTCCTGGTCGGCATTGGTCCAGGTGACGGTGGTGCCCTTCTTGACCGTCGTCGACGCGGGCGCGAACGCGAAGTCCTTGATGGCGACGGTGTTCGTGGTGGCGTTTTCGGCCGCGGACGGCGACGGCGGCGCCATGCTGCTCATGCCGGGCATCGGCGGCGGTGGCGCCGCGGCCGGCGGTGACGCGGCGCAGGCCGTGAGCGCCAGCGCCGCCGCGGTCACGAGCAGGAAGTGTTTCGCCCCAACGGAAATCCTCATACCAGGGATACGCGCGGGGGTTACGCCCCTTCGGGCGGCACCAGCACCTCGACCACTCCCCCGGCTTCGCGCACCACCAGGTGCGGCAGCGGCGGCGGCGTCACCGGCAGCTGGTGCATGAGCACCCCACCGTCGACGGCGAACGACGTCCGGTGGCACGGGCAGTTCAGCCGCCGGGCCGGCGCGTCGAGGTTCAGCCGGCACCCGAGGTGCGTGCAGGTCGCCGAAACCGCCCGCAGCTGCCCGCCGGAGCGGTGCACGAACCCGGCCACCGCCCCGAAGTCGAACGGCAGCACGCCGCCCTCGGGCAGGTCGTGCGCCGCGACCACGGCCCGCCACCGGCCGTTTTCCGGCCGCAGCGTCGTTTCCTCCGGGGGTGGTGGCGCCGCGGCGGGTTCGGCCCCCGACGTCACCAGGTGTTCGACGCCCGCGCCCGCGGCGGCCGCCACCGCGGCGGCCGAGGACACCTGGATGAACCGGCGGCGGTTGCCGCCCCGCGCGGGCGCCGGTTCCCCGAGCTCCTGGGCGAGCCGCCGGTGCAGCCCGGCGACGAACTCCTCGCTCGCCGCGCCGCCGCCGGGCCGGGCCGCGCGCAGGAGCACCGCGGTCCGCAGTTCGGCCTCGTCGCCCGGACCGGCCTCGAACGGGCGCGGCCGTCGCCGCCGCAGGAGGTCCTTGACGAACCGGCGGACGCCTCGAGTGCTCACGTCTCCATCCCTTCCGCCAGCTGGGCCGCCTGGCGCAGCGCCCGGTGCTGCAGCACCTTCGCGTTGCCGACGGTGGTGCCCAGCTGCTCCGCCGCTTCCTTCAGCGAACAAGCCTGCAAGAAGCGCAACCGCAGGATCCGCCCGTACCGCTCCGGCAGCAGCGCGAGGATCGCTTCGGCGCGGGCCAGTGTGCCCGGGTCGGGCGTACCGGCTTCGAACGCGGCGACGTCGCGCTCCTCGTCCAGCGCGGTGATCTCCCGGCCGAGCGTGCGCCGCCAGTGCCCGGCCAGCACGGTCCGCGCGGTGGCCAGCAGGTACGCGCGCACCTCGCCCACGCTCGCCGAGACGCGCAGCGGCCGCAACGCGGTCAGGAAGACCTCGGTGGTCAGGTCTTCGGCGTCCGGCCGGTTGCCGACCTTCGAGAACATCAGCCGGTACACGCGGTCGACGTTGTCGCGGTAGACCGCCTCCCAGTCCGGGTAGACGTCCGCCCCGACCGCGTGCAGCCGCGGGCGCGGCGCCGCGCCCGCTTCGTCCTGTTCGGCGCGCCTGCGCCGGAACCGCTGTGCCACCGGCACCGCCCGCCTTCTCCCCACGACTCTTCCCGCCATTGAGGGATACGGTCCCGGGTTACACGTAACCCGGGACCGTATCGGCAGGCGAACCCTCCGACGACCCAGGGGAAGCGAAATGACCACATCGATGTCGCGCCGGAGCTTGCTCGTCACCGGCGGGGCGGCCGCCGCCGTGCTCGCCACCACCGGCCTGCCCGGGCCCGCCGCGGCCGCGCCTCCCGGGCGGCCGGGCGGCGCGGACGTCGTGCTCGCCTGGAACCGGGAGCTGCTGGCCATCGTGCGCACCGCCGGGCTGCAGCCGGCGACCGTGCACGCCACCCGCAGCTTCGCCCTGCTGCACGCGGCGATCCACGACGCCGTCGTCGCGACGACCGGCACCGGGCGGCCCTACCTGTTCACCGTCGCCGTCCCGGACCGGGCGGCGCCGGAAGCGGCCGCGGCGCAGGCCGCCCACGACGTGCTCGCCGCCCTCTACCCCGCCCGGGCCGACGGCCTCGCGAGCCTGCTGGCCGGACAGCTCGCCGGGGTGCGGCCCCCGGCCGCGCGGGACGCCGGTGTCCGGGCCGGGCGGCTGGTCGCCCGGCTGCTGCTGGGCCTGCGCGCGAACGACGGCTCGGCCGCGACCCCGCCGGCCCTGCCGCCGGGCACCACGCCCGGGCAGTACCGGCCGACGCCCCCCGCGTTCGCCGCGGCCGCGTTCACCCACTGGGCCGCCGTGACGCCGTTCGTGCTCGACCGGGCCGGGCAGTACCGACCCGGGCCGTACCCGGCGCTGAGCGGCGAGCGCTACGCGCGTGCCCTTGCCGAGGTGGCCGCGGCCGGGCGCGACACCAGCACCACCCGCACCGCCGACGAGACCACGCAGGCACGGTTCTGGGCCGCGCCGATCTGGAACTACTGGAACGAGATCGCGCAGTCCGTCGTCGGCGGTTCGCGCAGCGGCCTGCTCGTCGCGGCGCGGGTGTTCGCGCGGCTCAACCTGGCCTTCGCCGACGCCGTGATCGCCTTCTACGACGCCAAGTACCACTACCGGATCTGGCGGCCGGTGACCGCGATCCGGCTCGCCGCCGACGACGGGAACCCGGCCACCGGCGCCGTCCCGGACTGGTCGAGGCTCGCCACCACCCCGGCCGACCCGGCGTACCCCGGCGCGCACAGCGTCATCTCCCAGGCGGGAGCGCTGGTCCTGCGCCAGGAGTACGGGCCGCGGTGGCCCCTGGAGGTCGGTTCCGAGGCGCTGCCGGGCGTGCTCCGCCGGTTCCCGACGTTCCAGGCCGCCGCGGACGAGGCCGGCCTCAGCCGGATCGTGGCCGGCGTCCACACCCGGCTCGACCACGACGCCGGCCGGCAGCTCGGCCACGACGTGGCGGCGTTCGTCCTCCGGTCGTGACGCTCACGCCGGGCGCGTCCGGTAGGTGCTCAGCACCGCGGCCCCGACCTGCGTGCTCGACACGAGCCGCAGGTCGGCGGCCACGCCGTCGAACAGCCGCCGTCCTTCGCCCGCCACGCTGGGGAAGACGAGCAGGCGGTACTCGTCGACCAGGTCGCGGCGGGCGAGCGCCTGCGCGATCCCGATCGAGCCGATGACGATGACGTCCCGCTCCTCCCGCGCCACGGCCTCGGCGAGATCGCCGTGCAGCAACGACGAGTTCTGCCAGGCGCCGACGTCGGTGAGGGTCCGCGAGGCGACCAGTTTCGCCGCCGCGTTGAGCCGGTCGGCGAATTCGCCCGTCCGGCCGGGCCACAGCTTCGCGAACAGCTCCCAGGTGGTCCGGCCGAGAAGCAGCGTCCCGGTCTCCAGCAGGGACCCGAGCCGGAACTTGTCCCCGCCGACCGACTCCGGCCCGTGCCGGAACGCCCAGCCGCCGCCGGCCGTGCCGCCGGACCCGTCGGGGTCGTCCACGACGCCGTCCAGGGTGATGAATTCGACCACGATCACGCTCATGTCCGCTCCCGGTGTCTCCGCCCGCGCCGCGGTGGCGCGGGGAACACCGGTACCTACCGGCGGCGGGCGCCGGATTCATCGCACCGCCGCCGGCGGAGCTCACGCCGTGACGAGCGAGAGGCCGTAGGTCTGCAGGATCTCGTTCACCGGCTGGAACCAGGTCTCCCCGCCGGAGCCGCAGTTGCCCCACCCGCCGGAGGTGACGCCCTGGGCCTGGTCACCGGTGATGAACGAGCCGCCGGAGTCGCCGGGTTCCGCGCAGACGTTCGTGCGGGTCATCTGGTAGACCGCACCCTGCGAGTAGTTGACCGTCTCGTTCTGGCCTTCGACGACACCGCAGTGCCAGTGCGTGGTCGAGCCCGAGCGGCACACCGAGGTGCCGACCGGCGCGACCCAGGACCCGCGCACGAGCGCGTCGCTCACCGTGCCCCAGCCGAGCACGACCGGCGCGGTCCACCAGCCGCCGCCGATGCGGATGAACGAATAGTCGTTGCCGGGGAAGGAAGAGCCGGCGAAGGTGCCCATCCACGAGCCGTCCCAGCCGGCGACCGAGCTGCCGGCGCCGCCGCAGTGCCCGGCGCTGACGAACCCGCCCTGCACGGAGAAGCCGATCGAACAGCGGACGTTCCCGTTGATGTAGTACGGATCGCCGCCGACGGTGCCGGCCGAGAACGGCTCGGCGGCCGGCGCGGTCGCCACCGTGACCGGGCCGGCCTGGCGGGCTTTCGCGAGGAAGGCGTCGACGTCGGCGCCGTGCGCACCCGGCCGCAGGGTGACCACGACGCTGCCGGCCCGCGGGTCGGCGCGCCAGCCGCTGACGGCCGCCGGCGCCGGGGCGGCCTTGGCGGAGGTGTCGATCGCGGCCTTCACGGCGTCGAGCTTCGCGGCGCTGATCCGGGCGGCGGTGGGTTCGGCACCGGCCTGCCGGACGGCGGCGGCCGCGGCGGGGTCGGTGACGCCGACGACGAGCTTGCCGAGCGCGGGGTCGAACCAGGCACCACCGAAGGCCCCGCCGGCGGCGCGTTGCGCGTCCGGCAGCACCCTGGAGGCGCTCATTTCCTGGGTCAGCCGGGTCGACGCCTGGGCGGCGGTCAGCCCGAAGTCCCGCTGCATGGCGGCGATCAACCCCGGTGACGCCTGCGCGGCGGCGGGGCTGAGGGCGGCGGAGGCGAGGGAAGCCGTGAGGACGGCGGCGCCGCCGAGGGCGAGGGCGATTCTTCGACGCATGGGAACTCCTCCAAGGCCGGGGGAAAGAAACACACCGTCCGCCGAGTGTGCGGTCCCGAACCCCGCCGGTCCAGGTTTGTCCGGTCTTCTGTCCGGAACTCCGGATCGGCCGTCCATTGTGGAGGAATTGACTTAACACCTTGATACGCAACGGTTTCTCGCGCACGACAGGAGCGCGGGCCGCACCCGGCTCACCCGCGCCGTGCCGCCGCCCCTTCCCGGCCGCGTTGCCAAAGGTCTGAACCAAGTACACCACGGGCCCGCGCGCGGCGAGCCGGACGGGAGTCTGCCGGGCACCCGACGTGCCCGTCCGTCCCCGGCCTCCCCGCGCCATTGCCGGGCGCGAAATCGCGCACGGCACCGCCCGGTCGCCGGGGAACGGCGGCCGGGCGGTTCCGGGCCGAAATCAGATTTCGTCGACCTGGTAGGCGACCAGTTCGACGGGTGCGAGCAGTGAGCCCTCGCATTCGGCGACCGCGGGACCGAATCCGTACGGCACCGGCCGGCCGACCACGAACCAGAACGCGCTGCCCGTCGTGCAGTGCGCGATCACCCGGTATCCGTAGCCCGCACCGGGAAAGCAGCTGACCGAGACGCCCTGTCCGAAGAGGATCCCGTAGCGCTCGCCGAAACAGCCGGGTGGCGCGAAGTCCCCGCCGGACGCGGCCGCGGGCGCGGCCGAAAGACCCACCAAGGAAAGCACGGCGATCGATAAAACGGCCCATTTCCTGCGCATGACCCACTCCTCGATACGGAGACCCGACTCGATGAGCGTAGAAGTGCGCGAGAATTACCGGCAATTCATCGGGCCAGTGAATCCGCGTGCAGCGGACAGTCACGGCACTGCTCCATCCGGGCTAGCCCGCGCCCCCGGCCGGAGGGGAATTCCTCACCGGCGCACGCAAACCCGGTTCCGCCCGGTGTGCTTCGCCTCGTACACGGCCTTGTCCGCGGCGCCGAGCACCTGGTCCACCCCGCTGCCCGCCGCCGGGTGCACCGCCACCCCGATCGACACCGACAACCCGTCGATCCGGCGCCCGTCGGCCGTCTCGACGGCCAGGCCCGCGACCGCGTCGCGGATCCGTTCGGCGACCGCCGCCGAGTGGGCCTGCCCGATGCCCGGCAGCAGCACCACGAACTCCTCGCCGCCGAAGCGGCCGACCGCGTCGTAGATCCGCACCTCGCCGCGGACCGCCCGGGCGACCGCGCGCAGGACGTCGTCGCCGGCCAGGTGGCCGTGGGTGTCGTTGACGCGCTTGAAGTGGTCCAGGTCGATCATCAGGATCCCGCACGCGCCGCCGGTGCGCCGCGCCCGTTCCAGCTCGGCCTCCGCCCGCGCCCGCCACTCCGCGATGGTCAGCAGCCCGGTCGTGTGGTCGCGGGTCCGCAGCGCGAGCTGCCGCCCGAGCTCACCGCGGCGCAGCAGCACCAGCGGCAGGACCAGCAGCGGCACCAGCCACGGCCGCGCGGTGAGCAGGACCGCGGCGACCGCCCCGAAGCACAGCGTGGCCGCGTCGAGCACGTTCTCCGGCACGGACCCGGCGAGCGACAGCCACGGCCGGGACGGGTCGTGGAGCTTGAACCCGATCATCACCAGCACCGTGTTGACCAGGAAGAACGTCAGGCCGGCGGCGAACGCCGCGGCGACTCCCGGCGCGCCCGCACCGGTGCCGAACAGGCCGGCGACGGCCCACGCGGCGAACGCGGTCACCACGCACGTCGCCACCGAGCACGTCACGCGGTAGGGCCGCACGCCGGGCACGTCCGCCGTCCGCGCCCAGGCGTGGGCGTAGATCAGCACCGTCAGCACGGCGGCGAGCCCGGGCGGCATCACCAGCGCGGCGGCGAAGATCCAGACCGAGCTCAGGCTGACGTGCGGGTTGCGCGCCAGGAACCGCTGCATCCGCTCGGCCTGGGCCGACAGCTCCGCCTGCGCCAGGGCCGAGCCCAGCAGGATCGCGAAGAACAGCCATTCCCGGGCCGTCGGCGCGGTCGACGGCACGAGGAACGGCAAGATGACCGCCGCGGCCTCCACCGCCAGGTAGTACGGCAGGACGCCGGGCGGCGCGGTGCGCAGCCGGGTGCCTCCTGACGGGTGCACGGCCGTGAAGTCCCCCTGCGGATCCACTTACCCTCCCGTGTTCGTGGATCGGCCGGGCTCCCCCGCCCGGCACCCCCACGATAGGCGCACCGGGCGGCGGGCGGAAGCCCGGAGCGGGGCCGCCGCTGTGTCCGAAGTGGACGGTCAGTGCGCGAACGCGGTGAGGAACCGGTCGCGGAAGGAGTCCATCTTCCAGACCGGCGCCTGCGCGGCCGGGTGCAGGCCGTCCGTCCAGCCCCAGCCCGAAATCCGGTCCAGCACCCGTGGATCCTTGGCCACGATGGTGATCGGCACGTCGTGCACCGCGCCCTGCGGGGTGACCACCGGCGGCTGGTGGTCGCCGAGGAAGACCAGTACGAGATCGTCACCGCCGTAGTGCTGCACGAACGAAATCAGCGTTTTCAGGGAGTAGTCGGTGGCATCCCGGTAGGCGTCGCGGATTTTCGCGGGGTCCTTCCAGACCGACTCCGGTGCTTCGCCGGCGGCGGGCATCGGCCCGAAGACCGAGCCGTCCCCGACCTGGTTCCAGTCGACCGGCCAGGGCCGCGGCGACCACGGCGCGTGGCTGGAGACGAGGTCGACCTCGGCCATCACCGGCCGCTGCGGCGACGCCTTCGCGAGCTCGGTGCGCTGCAGCGTCGACATCGTGAACTGGTCGGGCATGGTGGCGTAGGCGAACCCGGGGCCCCGGTAGCCGACGTGGTGGGCGTCGTAGTAGGCGTCCGGGTGGTAGAACCGCTGCCCCTCCGGCCAGTCCTTGGTGTGCGCGGGCACGTCCCAGACGGTCCGCCAGCCCGCCCGCTGGAAGGCCCCGCCGAGGGTCAGCCGGTCGCTGGCGAGCAGGTCGTTGTAGCGCTGCTGGTTGTCGATCCACATCCCGGACTGCACGGTCGAGTGCGCCAGCCAGCTGCCGCCGCCGAACGTCGAAGACGAGAGGAAGGCGCTGCGGGCGCCGATGCCCGCCGCGCGCAGTTCGGCGGTGCCCGCGTCGAGCGTGGCGCCGATCTTCGGGGCGAAACCCGGGTCGTCGAGGGCGATCCGGCCGTAGCTTTCGACGAAGGTGAGCACGACGTTCTTGCCGCGCAACCCGTTCAGCAGCTGCGCGCCCGGGGTGCCCCGGAACGCGTCTTCCGCGGCCACCTCGCCGAACGGCCGCTGATCCCGCAGGTCGGCGCCGACCTGACGGAGGTCGCCGTAGGCCAGCGCCGCGGCGCTCTGCGCGGCGACGGGCTGGCCCGGCGCGACTTCCACGCCGAAGACCGAGCAGACGATCCAGATCACCCCGAGCACGGCCACGACCCGGGTCGCCCCGGTCCGCCGCCCGGCGGCGACCCGGCTCAGCCGCAGCGTGGCGAGCACCATGAGCACGACGACGGCCACGGCGAGCAGCCCCGCCCCGGCGAGCGCGGCGACGGCCGCGGCGTCCCCGACCTGCCCGGCGAGGAACTCGACGCCGGCTTGGAAAAAGCTCCAGTCGTAGACGGGGTCGAACGGCTTCTCGAGGGTGGCGTAGAAGCCGGTGTCGAGCGCCTTCAGCACGACGAGCAGCCCGAGCACGAGGCCGAAGGCGACGGCGAGCACGCGCCGGGGCCGCGGCGGCAGGACCAGCACGAGCGCGGCGACGAGCAACCCCTCGACGGGCACGCGCACGAGGGCCTCGGCGGAGAAGGAGGTGAGATCGTCCGGCGCGAGGAGTGCGAACAGCACGAGCAGCGCGGCGAGCCCGGTGAGCACCCGGCTCGCGACGGCGTGCCGCCGCGCGGTGCGGGGCAGGCCGAAGTCGGTCAGGGGCGCGGCCGGGGTGACCGGGCCGGTGAGTCGGAGCATGCGGGCCTCACGTAGTGGTTCGCGGCGGCGACCGCCCGGCCCGTGCGGCGGGGCCGGCGATCCTCACCCGGTATACGGGCCGGGGCGCCCGGCGGTTCACGCGGCCGGCGGTGTGCGGGGACGATCCGCGCATTCGCGGCAACACCGAAAAGAGCCGCCGTTACCCGCGGGCACCCGGCGCAAACCCCGTCCCCGCACCTTTCACCCGCGAAAACGCCGAGAACCCCCGGGACAGGTGAGCGACCGTTGCACGCCCCGGCCACCGGTGTTCTCCTCGGGAGGTCCGAAGATCGATTCCGCACCGGGAGGCGAACCGATGAATCTGTTCGACAAGGCGAAGGAAGCGCTCGGGAACCACCCCGACCAGGCCGACCAGGGCATCGACAAGGCGGCCGACGCCGCCAAGCAGCGGTTCGGCGACCACGCCGACAAGATCGACCAGGGCTCCGACAAGGCGAAGGAGTTCCTGCACAAGCAGGGCGGCGGCCAGCAGGACGCGCCCCCGCAGTGACCGGCCGCCGGTGATCGCCCAGCCGTCCGGGGGAACCACGCTTCACCCCCGCCGCGGCTGGGTACCACCGGCTCCGTGGTCGCCACCTACCTCGTTCCCGTCCGCACCGCCCTGCTGCTCTTCCCGCTCCTCGTGCTGGCCGTCATGCTGCCGGCCGCCTTCGTCAGCTACCGGCGCCGCGGGCGGGCCGGCGGCTGGCCGACGTTCGTCTTCTACACCTTCCTCTTCTACCTGCTGGCCATCGCGATGCAGACGGTCCTGCCGCTGCCGGCCGATCCCGCCTACTGCGCCGGGCACACCTACGCCAGTTCTCCGCAGCTGCGGCCGTTCTACTTCGTCGAAGTGGTGTCCCAGCGGGCCCGCGGCCACTGGAGCCCCGGCGCCCTGCTGCACAACCCGGCGGTCTGGACCACCGCGCTCAACGTCGTGATGCTGGCCCCGCTCGGGTTCTACGTGCGGTACGCGCAGCGGATGCGGCTGCTGCCCGCCACCCTGGTCGGCTTCGGCGTGTCGCTGTTCTTCGAGCTGACGCAGCTGACCGGCCTCTGGTTCGTCTACCCGTGCCCGTACCGCCTGTTCAGCGTCGACGACCTGATCCTCAACACCGCCGGGGTCGTCGTGGGCTGGCTGCTGGCCGGGCCGCTCGGCCGGCTGCTCCCGTCGCCGGCACCGGAGCACGACCGGCGCCGGTACGCGGCGAAGGTCACCTTCACCCGGCGGCTGTTCGCGCTGGCCACCGACCTGCTCGGGTTCGCCGCGCTGCTCGGGTTCCTCTTCGGCCTGCTGACGCTGTTCGGCGAGGACCTGCGCCACCGCGACACGCCGGTGGTCATCCTCGCCCTCGTCTGGTTCGTGGTGCTGCCCGCCGTGACCGGGTCGACACCCGGCAAGCGGGCCATGCTGCTGCGGGTGACGCGCCGGGGCGGCCGCCGGGCCGGGCCGGTCGCGCTGCTGGTCCGCAACGGCGTCCTGCTCTCGCCGCTGTGGCTCACCTGGCTGCTGCTGGACCTGGACCACTGGGACCTCGGCACCCACCCCGAGCGGCTGCTGCTCCCGGTCGCGCTGGCCGCGTCGGTGTTCGTGGTCGGGGTGTGGACGCCGCTGGCCGTGCTGCTGGACGACGAGCACCGGGCGCCCTACGAACGGCTGACCCGCACCGTCAACACCGCCGTCGTGCCGCCGGCCGCCGACCCCGAGCCGGCGCCCGAACCCGCCCGGCCGGAGGAAGTCCTTAAAGGACGGTGACGGGACACCGTGCTGCCCGGGGTCGACAGCGCTGGTAGATTGCGTCCGGAACGGGTTGAGCCGCCAGCCCGCCTCCCGATCCCCATCCTGGAGCTTGACCATGACCACCGACGCAGCGCGGCCCCGGCAGCGGTTCTCCGGTGACGGCTGGTCACTCGAAGCGCACGAGACCGGCGACTTCAGCGTCTACACCCTGCGCGGTGAGTTCGACTTCGCGGTTTCACCCCGGCTCGCGGACCTGCTCACGCCGGACGACGGCGTCACGCGGGTCGTCGCCGACATGACCGAAGTCCGGTACTGCGACTCCAGCTGCCTGCAGGTCCTGCTCCGGCTGGCCCGGCGGCTGCACGCGGCGGGCGGCCGGTTCGCCGTCGTGACGGCCGAGCCGGCCGTCTCCCGGCCCATCACCCTGCTCGGTCTCGGCGACGTCATGCCGGTGCACCCCGCGCTCGAATCGGTCGAAACCTCCTGGGGTGCGGCATGACGACCTCGGACACCCGTGTCGGCGGCCCCGGTTCCGGGCATGAAGAAGGGGAGGGCCTCCCCGGGGGGTCAGGCACGGCGAAGGAGGCGGACGTGAAACTCCGATCTGTCCGGCACGAACTCGGCATCTCCCCCGAGCTCGCCGAACTGGCGCGGGTCCGCCACTGGGTCCGCACGGTCCTGCGCGGGTTCCCGGCGACCTTCGTCAGCACCGCGGTCATGGTGGTCGACGAGCTGACGTCGAACGCCCTGCGCCACGGCCGCGCGCCCTACCACGTGCGGCTGCTGCCCGGCGCCGCCAAGCTGCGCATCGAGGTCGACGACAGCGGCGGCGAGCCGGCCCGGCGCCGGACGCCGTCCGACCACGGCGGGCGCGGGCTCCTGCTGGTCGAACGCTGCGCCGCCGCCTGGGGGCAGCTGCGCCGGCCCAGCGGCAAGACGCTGTGGGCCGAGCTGGCCACCGACCCGGACCCGGCCGGGGCCCGTGGCTGACCCGGCGCGCACCGCGCCCGCCGTCGCGGCCGACGGCACCCGGGGCTGGACCACCGCGCCCGTCGCCGCCCTGGTGGCCGACGACGCCGGGGTGATCCGGTCCCTCAACGACGCCGCCCGCCGGCTCTTCCCCGCCGCCGCGGCGGGCCGCCCGGTCGCGGGCACGGTCGCGGACTGGCTGGTCAGCGCCCACGAAACCGGTTCGGCCGGGGTCGTCCGCGGCGAGATCGGCGAGCGGTGCTTCGCGGCTCACCCGATCCCGCACGGCGACGCCGTGACGTGGTGGCTGCTCGACGAGACCGACACCCGCTCGGCCCGTGACGCGCTGGCCCGCGAGCAGGAGCGGACCACGTTCCTCAGCGACGCCTCCGCGGCCCTGCTGGGCTCGCTCAACCTCGACCGCTGCATGGAGGTCGCCGCCCGGCTGGCCGCCCAGCACCTCGCCGACGCGGCGCTCGTCCTGGCCCCGACCACCAGCAGCACCTTCCCGGCCGTCTCGTGCGTGCGCGGCGGCGAGCCGGCCCGGGCCCGGCTGGAGATCGACCCGGACGAGCTGCCCGGCCTGGGCGAGGCGCTGCAGGGTTTCCCCCCGGTGCCCTCGCGCTGGCTCGACCCGGACGCGGCGCCGTCCTGGGTGCTGCCGGAGGGCTTCGGGCCGGTCGGCTCGATCGTCGTGACGCCGCTGCCCGGCCACGGCGTCCCGGCCGGCGCGCTGGTGCTGCTGCGCCGCGGCGACCGGGGGTCGTTCACCGATTCCGAGGAGCTCTTCGCCCGGCTGTTCGCGGCGCGGGCGGGAGCGGCGATGTCGGCGGCCCGGGTGTTCGCGCTGCAGGCGTCGATCACCGACACGCTGATGCGCGAACTGCTCCCGCCCACCCTCGAGCAGCTCGGCGGCGTCGAGTTCGCCGGCCGGTACCGCCCGGCCCGCGACGGCGAGCGGATCGGCGGCGACTTCTACGACGTCCACTCGGCGATCACCGCCGACGGCGACGAGTCACTGGCCGTGCTCGGCGACGTCTGCGGCAAGGGCCTCGACGCGGCCGTGCTGACCGGGAAGATCCGCACCACGCTGCGGGCCCTGCTGCCGATGGCCGGCGACCACCACCGGCTGCTGGACCTGCTGAACCGCACGCTCGGCGACAACGCCGACGCCCGGTACGTCACCCTGGTGCTGGCCTCCGCGCGGCGCGAAGGCGCGAACGTCCGGCTGCGGGTGACCTGCGCCGGGCACCCGCCGCCCCTGATCGTGCGGACCGACGGCCGGGTCGAAGAGGCCGAGAGCCAGGGCAGCCTGATCGGCGTGCTGCCGGAGATCGAGTCGGTGAGCGCGGACGTCACCCTGCAGCCCGGGGAGACCTGCCTGCTCTACACCGACGGGATCATCGAGGCGAAGGGCGGCCCGCTCGGCGACGCCATGTTCGGCGAAGACCGGCTCGAGCAGGCTCTGGCCGAGTGCGCGAACATGCCGGCCGACGCCGTCGTCGAGCGCGTCCAGATGCTCGCCTCGCAGTGGATCGGGCGCGGCACCCACGACGACATGGCCGTGCTGGCGATCACCGCGCCGCGCGGGCAGCACCTGGCCGCGGTCGGCGGCCACGGGCGCGGGAGGTACACCGCATGAGCACCGTCACCCGGAGCACCGGGGTGGCCGGACACGCCGAACGGCTCTGGGCCGCCGTCACGACCGGCGACGAGTACACCGCGGGCGACGTCGTGATCCAGGCCCTCGGCGACGGGACCGACCCGGAGAGCGTGCTGCTCGACGTGATCGGCGCGGTGCAGCGGCGGGTCGGGCGGGAGTGGGCCGCGAACCGGCTCACCGTCGCGCAGGAGCACGCGGCGACCGCGATCAACGACCGCGTCATCGCCACCTTCGGTTACGTGCTGCGCCGCCCCGAGCCGCACCTGGGCCGGATCACCGTGGCCTGCGTCGACGGCGAATGGCACGCGATGCCGGCCCGGCTGCTGTCGGAGGTGCTGCGCCTGCGCGGGTTCCAGGTCGACTACCTCGGCGCGCAGGTGCCGGCCCCGCACCTGGTGGCCCACCTGCACCGGACCGGCCCGGACGCGGTGGCGCTGTCCGGCTCGATCGCGACCCGCCTGCCGACGGCCCACGCGACGATCACCGCGTGCCAGGCGGCGGCGACCCCGGTCATCGCGGGCGGCGCCGCCTTCGGGCACGACGGCCGCTACGCCCGGCTGCTGGGCGCCGAGGCGTGGGCCCCGGACGCGCGGGCGGCCGCCGACCGGCTGGCCCGGCCCCTCCCCCGGCCGCACACGGCCCACCAGCCGCTCGACGACCTGCCGCACCTGGCCGACCAGGAGTACACGCTGGTCACGCGCAGTTCGGGCCGGCTGGTGAAGGCGGTGCTGGCCGGCCTGGAAGAGCGGATCCCGGCGGTGCGGTCCTACACCGATCTGCAGCGCCAATACGCCGCCGAGGACGTCGCACACATCGTCGAGTTCCTGGCCACGGCCCTCTACGTCGGCGACTCCGAGCTGTTCACCGGATTCCTGACCTGGACGGCCGGAATCCTCACCGCGCGCGGCGTTCCCGCGGCTTCCCTGGTACCCGCTCTCGAGCTGCTCGAGGCCCAGCTGCGGGACTTCCCGCGGGCCACCGGCCTGCTCCGCACCGCACGCACGGAATTGGCGGGACAGGCCGCCGGATCGGAGCTCCCGGCATGACCACCGCCCTGACGTGCACGTGGAGCACGCCGGAGGACACCACGGCCCACGTGACGATCGCGGGCGACCTCGAGTTCGCGACGGCCGGGCTGCTGACGCGCCTGGTCACGGAGCGGCTGGCCGGCCACGCGAGCGTCCGCGAGGTCCACCTGGACTGCGGCGCGATCGGCTTCTGCGACTCGTCCGGGCTCTCGGAGCTGCTGCAGGTGTACCGGGTGGTGACGGCCGCGGGCGCCCGCCTGCACCTGGACAACCGCCGGCCGGCCCTCGACCGCCTGCTCATCCTGACCGGCACGGCGAGGTACCTGACGGGCGAGACCGCGGACACCCGCGCACGCCGCGACTCCTAGGCCTGCAGCTCCGCCAGCTCCCACGGGTCGTGGGCGCTGAACACCGTCACCTCGTCCCCGTGCCGCCGGACCAGCTCGCGTAGCCGGGCCTGGGTGCCCAGCCGCAGGTCGTGGTGGAGCTCCGAACGGGTCTGGACCACGTCGAGCACCGGGTGCGGTTCCGGGTCGGCGGCGAGCTCGCGGTGGTAGTAGTAGGCGTCGCCGCAGTGCAGGAGCCAGCGGGTGCCGTCGTGGACCGCGACGCCGGCGTGGCCCGCCGTGTGGCCGCCCAGGGGCACCAGGCGGATGTCCGCCGCCAGGCCGGTCAGGGGCGCCGATGCGAAGCCGAACCAGTCGTCGCCCGCCGGTGCGTCGTAGGTTTCCCACTTCGGGCCGTGCGCCCAGTGCGCGGGCCGGTACCGGAAGCTCGGCGCCTCGGCCAGCGCCGCGTCGAGTTCCGCGGTGAGGAGGTGGACCCGGGCGGCCGGGAAGTCGGGCAGCCCGCCGCAGTGGTCGACGTCGAGGTGGGTGACGACGACGTGCCGCACGTCGGCCGGGTCGAAGCCGAGCCCGGCGATCTGCCGGACGGCGGTCTCGGCCTCGGCGAGCCGCGGCCGGGCCATCGCGACCCAGTCGCCGCCCAGGGTGGCGGCCGGGTCGCGGACGTCGTCGAGGCCGAGACCGGTTTCGACGAGGACGAGCCCGTCGTGGTCGGTCTCGGCGAGCAGGCAGTGGTTGACGGCGGGTGCGGTGGGCAGGCCGGGCGCGTCGATCGGCCGCACGGACCCGCAGTTGAGGTGGTGGATTTTCATGCGGCCATCGTCCGACTTGAACTACGCTTCAAGTCAAGGAGGCGGTCATGACCCTGCTCGACATCGCCGAAGTCGCCGAGAAGGCCGGCCTGGCCCCCTCGGCGCTGCGGTTCTACGAAAAGCGCGGCCTGATCGAGCCGGCGGGCCGCAACGGCCTCCGGCGCACGTACCACCCGGACGTCCTGCCGCGGCTGGACCTGGTGGCGTGCGCCCGCGGAGCGGGCTTCACGATCGCCGAGATCGCCCGGTTCCTGGTGGCGACGCCGAGCGACGCGGCCCTGCGCGAGCGGATGGCGCAGAAGGCGGCCGAGCTGGAGGAGACCATCGCGCGGCTGACGCGCATGCGCGCCAGCCTGCGCCACGCGGCGGCCTGCACCCACGCACCCCTGGTCGAGTGCCCGGACTTCAAGGCGGCGATCGACCGGTAGTCCCTACCGCTCCCCCCGCGCCAGCTTCGACGGCCACCAGATGCGCCGCCCGACGTCGACCGTCAGGGCCGGGACCAGCAGGGACCGCACCAGCAGCGTGTCGAGCAGCACGCCGAACGCGACGATGAACGCGATCTGCGCCAGGAACAGGATCGGGATCACCGCCAGCGCCGAGAACGTCGCCGCGAGCACGACGCCGGCCGAGGTGATCACGCCGCCGGTCAGGGACAGCCCGCGCAGCGTGCCTTCGCGCGTTCCCCGCGTCAGCGCCTCCTCGCGGACCCGGGTCATCAGGAAGATGTTGTAGTCGATGCCCAGCGCCACCAGGAAGACGAACCCGAACATCGGCACCACCGGGTCCGCGCCCGGGAAGTCCAGGAGGTGGTTGAACACCAGCGCCGACACGCCCATCGTCGCGGCGAACGACAGGACCACCGTGGCGATGAGCAGCAGGGGCGCCAGCAAAGAGCGCAGCAGCAGGGCCAGCACCAGGAAGATCACCAGCAGCACGATCGGGATGATCAGCGCGCGGTCGTGCTTCGACGTCTGCTGCGTGTCCAGCTGGATCGCGGTCGGGCCGCCCACCTTCGCGTTCGCGCCGGGGACCGCGTGCACCGCGTCGCGCAGCCTGGCCACCGTGGTGACCGCCGCTTCCGAGTCCGCCGGGTCGGTCAGCACCGACAGGATCTGCACCCGGCCGCCGACCACCTTCGGGCGGCCGTCGGGGCCCGGCAACGGGATCGACTGCGCCACTCCGTCCATTGTGGACGCCTTCAGCACGGCGGGCAGCGCGCCGGCGTCGGCGATCGTGATCGCGGGCGCGCCGAGGCCGCCGGGGAAGTGCCGGCCGAGGATCTCCTGCCCCGTCCCCGATTCGACCTGGGTCAGGAAGACGTCGGACTGCGCGGTGCCGGACGCCTTCAGCTGCGGCAGGAACGCGACGCCGACGCCGAGCACCAGCGCCGTCACCACCCAGACCGCCCGCGGGCGGCGGCCGACCAGGCGCGCCACGCGGCCCCAGATCCCCGCGGTCTCCGGGTGCGGCGAGCCCAGCGCCGGCTTGAACGGCCAGAACGCGCCGCGCCCGCACAGCGCCAGGGCCGCGGGCAGGAACGTGGTGGACGCCAGCAGCGCGGCGCCGATGCCGATGGCCGCGACCGGGCCGAGGCCCTTGTTCGAGTTGAGGTCGCTGAACAGCAGGCACAGCACGCCGAGCACGACCGTGCCCGCCGACGCCGCGATCGGTTCGAGCGTCGCGCGCCAGGCCAGCTTCAGGGCGTCGAACCGGCTCGGCGTGTCGCGCAGCTGCTCGCGGAACCGCGCCACCAGCAGCAGCGCGTAGTCGGTCGCCGCGCCGAAGACCAGGATCGAGAGGATGCCCTGGCTCTGGCCGTTGAGCGCGAGGACGTCGTTCTTGGCCAGCAGGTAGACGACGAGGCTGGCCAGCCCCAGCGCGAACACCGCCGACAGCAGCACCAGGAACGGCAGCAGCGGGCTGCGGTAGACCACGACGAGGATCAGCGCGACGACACCGCCGGCGACGAGCAGCAGGATGCCGTCGATGCCGCCGAACGCCTTCACCAGGTCGGCGATCTGCCCGGCCGGCCCGGTGACGAGCACGGTCAGCCCGGGCGGGGCGCCCTCGAGGTGGGCCCGGACCTCCTTGACGACGTCGGCCGGGTTGCCGTCGGCGAACACCGGCACGGACAGCTGCACGGCCTGGTCGTCCCGCGGGGCCTGCTGCGGCTTGCCGAGCGGGCCGGCGACGCCGGGCACGCGGCCCAGTTCCTGCGCCTTGGTGTCGAGGAACCGCCGGTCTTCGGCGGTCAGGCCGCTGGTGCGCTCGGCGACGACCGTCGCGGGCAGCACCTGGCGCGGGGTGAACGCCTTCTGCTCGTCGGACACCTCGGTGGCTTCGGCCGAGCGCGGCAGGAAGGCGGCGTTGTCGTTCTTCGCGACCTCGGAGAGCTTCCCGGCGAACGGGCCGCCGAAGCCGCCCAGCGCGAGCCAGGCCACCACCAGGAGCGCGGGGATCAGCCACCGGAGGCGGCGCGGGGTCTCGTTCATGGTCGCTAAGGTCCTTTCGAGCGCGAACACGCCCAATTGTTCAGCAAGCTGAACATTCTGCACGACGACCCGGAGTGACGGTGAGCACAGCCCCCGAACCCGACTGGAGCACCTGGCCCACGGGGCGGCTGCTGGCCGCCGCCGCCCGGCTGGTGGAACAACGCTGGGTGGCCGTGCTCGACGGCATGGGGCTCACCCACGCGGGCCTGATCGCCCTGCACACCCTGCGCGACGGGCCGCTCCCCCAGCGGACGCTGGCCCAGCGCTGCCAGGTCACCGACCAGACGATGAGCCGCACCCTGGACCGCCTGGCCCGGGCGGGGTTCATCACCCGGACGGCGGACCCGGCCGACGGCCGCCGCCAGCTCACCCGGCTGACCGAGCGCGGCCGGGCGGTCCACGAGGAGGCCGTGCGCGCCGAACCCGCCCTGCTCGGCGGCCTCGGCGACGACGACGCCTTCCGCGCCGGCCTGCTCGATCTGATCACCCGGCTGTCGGCGGGCGATTGACCGCGGCCGGGGCTGGGTAGCTCTTCCTACATGTGGATCGCGGTGAGCACCCCAGTGGCCCTCCTGATCGCTACCGTCCTGATGGAGCGGTTCGAACGACGATGCCGCCTGGTGCCCACCGCCGAAACCGAGCACCCACCCGTGCACGGCTGACCCTTGACCTGTGAGCCACGTCTCATTCTTCCCCCCCGAGAACCTCGGCCGGCGCACCGGCGACTGACTCCACGGATCCGGCGTCCGGAGTCCGGGTTCCAGGGAGGAGAGAAACCATGCGTGGCACCAGGAAAGCGGCCGCCGGGGTGGCCGTGCTGGTCGTGGCGGCCGGCATCGGGATCACCGGCGGCGCGTCGGCGGATCCGGGATCCACCGAGGGGAAGACGAGCGTGCAGCAACCACCGAAGGGGGCCCGGGCGACCGTGCAGGTCAGCCCGAACCCCACCACCCACCGCGGCCAGGAAGTGACCATCACCGGGAACTGCGGCGGCGGCACCGGGCTGAAGTCCGTGCTGGGCGGGTTTCCCGAGCACCCGGTCCTGGAGAACATCCGCATCCTCGAAACCGGCCCGGACCGGTTCGTCGCCAAGGCGAACCTGGCCGCCCATATCGGCAACGGTGTCGGGCCGGTGTTCGTCGACTGCGGCGGCGAAGCGGGCGTGACCCTGCTGGTCACCCACGTTTGAACACCGTTACGGCCCGCTCACCGGCTGGGGTTCCGGTGAGCGGGCCGACCCGAAATGGCGACCGGATTCAGCAGGTCTTCCATGCGAAGTGGTAAATCGTGTCCACGCTCGCGTGTTCGGAATCCATTTCGATGAAACTGCCCGCCGAAGAAGTGCCGGCGTCGGCCCGCAGTTCCGCATTGATGTTCAGGTTGCGGCTCTCCCCGCACGGCGCGAACACGAGTTCGTCGACGTCGGTCACGTCGGCGGCCCGCCACACGCCGTTGAACGGGCCGGGGAAGGTGTGCCGCACGCGAGCGGTCGGCGCCGTCCCGGTGAAGTAGTAGTTGGCTTGTTCGAGCGCGCTCGCGCCGCTCTCGATGTGCGCGTAGCCCCGGTAGTCCGCCTCGGCGATCGCGTACGTGAACCCCTGCGGCACATGGACGAGCACGTTGATCTGGCAGTTCTTGCGGCCTTCGAGGGCCGAGACGCCACCACCGGCCTTCGCGGTGAAGTTCGTGTAGTGCACCGTGAACGCCGTGTTGTCCGACGCGACGTCGGCCGAGGCGGTGGCCGTGCCCGCCGGGCAGCCGGACCCGTTGATGGTCTTGATGTCGAGCGTGATCTTTTCGGACGGAACCGAGTCGGCCCCGGAAGCGACGGGGGCGACGAAGGCGGACAGAATCAATGCGGCAACGACCGACATACCGAGCATGACGCTCCTCCAAACGGGCCACGGTGCCAAGTGGTCATGATGATCGCGCGCGGAGAGGATCGTAGCGCGATCGCAACCTTTTCGACGGCCACTGAACGGAGTAACACGACTCGGCGTGAGTGCACGGGAAATCCATTTCCCGCTATTTCCCCTTTCGCGGGGTGCGATATTCGGGGAATCGAAGGTCAAGACTGGTCCGGACCAGCGCCGTGCCGGAGGGAATACGGCGGGGTGGCCCCGGCGAGCAGCGCTTCGGCGTCCAGCGTCGCCGCCGGGCTCCCCCGCTCCGCGAACCGCCGCGCCACCAGCGCGCCCGGTTCGGCCACCCGGTCGGCACGGCCGGTCAGGAAGGCCCACTCGTGCTCGTCCGAGCCGAAGTACAGCACCGTGCCGAACACCTCGCGGAACCGCCGCCACGACGCGCGCAGCGTCTCGTTGCGCCACAGCGTCGGGCAGCCCGCCTGGCAGGTCACCACGCCGCCGGGCGCCAGCAGCCGCGCGCAGCGGGCGAGGAAGTCCGTGCCGTACAGGCGGTTGTGCTGCGCGGCCGGGTCGGCGTTCTCGTCCGGCAGGTCGATCACGACCACGTCGTAGGTGTCGCCCCGGTCCGCCGCCGCGGCCAGGAACGCCCAGCCGTCCGCATAGGACACCCGGACCGGCCCGGCCCCGCCCTCGGCCCGGGCGAGGTCCGCCGGGGTGTAGCCGTAGGGCAGGTGCCCGGCGCAGGCGCGGACGGCTTGCTCGTCGATGTCGACGTGGTCGACCAGCGACGCCCCGGCGGCGACCGCCAGCTCGCAGGCGACCCCTTCGCTCGACCCGATGACGAGCACCCGCCGCACCCGCTCGGCCAGCAGCAGGGCGGGCACCATCAGCGCTTCGTGGTACACCAGCTGGCTCGCCTCGGTGCTCTGGCGTTCGTCGTCGCAGAACAGCGAAACCCCCTGCGCGGTCGTGCCGATCAGCACCTCCTGGTACGGCGTGCGCGCGTGGAACCGCACGTCGCCGACCTCCCAGACGCGGGTGAGGCCGTCGCCGACCGGTTCGTGGATCAGGGGCATCAGCGTTCTCCCCGGTGGAGGACCGACAGGTGGACCGGCGCGGCGTGCAGCGCCTTGGCCAGCAGCCGCAGGGCGTGCTCGGGATCGGCGCGGTCGCCGCAGGTGAACACGTCGGCGAAGAGCGACCCGTGCTCCGGGTAGGTGTGGACGGACGCGTGCGACTCGGCCAGCAGCGCGATCACCGTGGCGCCCTGGGGCGCGAACCGCTGCGCCACGACGTCGAGGACGGTCGCGCCCGCCTCCGTCACCGCGGCCCGCAGCAGTTCCCCGAGCCGGTCCGGGTCGTCGAGCAGGACGGGGTCGACACCGTGCAGCTCGGCGAGCACGTGCCGTCCGGTGAAGCGGCCGATGTCAGGCATCGCCCCACCGCCCGATGCAGTACGTGCGCAGCGGCTCGATCCCGTTGAACCCGACCGACGCGTAGCTCGCGGTGTAGGCGCCGGTGCCCGGCAGGTCGAGCCGGTCGCCGGTGCGCAGCGAAAGGGGCAGTTCGTACGGCGTCCGCTGGTACAGCACGTCGTCGCCGTCGCAGGTGGGCCCGGCGAGCACCACCGGGCCGGCCGGGCCGGCCGCGTCCACCGGTTCGAAGCGGTAGGCGATCGCTTCGTTCTCGGCCTCGGCGAGCCCGTTGTAGCGGCCGATGTCGAGGTACACCCAGCGCCGCCCGTCCCGCGGCGCGACCAGCACGACCTCGGTCCGCAGCAGGCCGGCGTCCGCGACGAGCACCCGGCCGGGCTCCAGCAGCAGCTCCGGCCGGGCCGCCGGGAAGTACGCGCCGAGGGCGGCCTCGATCGTCGCCGCGTAGGCGGCCAGCGGCGGGACGGCGGTGCGGTGGGTGGTCGCGAACCCGCCCCCGAGGTTGAGCCGCGTCATCGCGACGCCCTCCGCCGCGGCCTCGGCGAAGAGCTTCGCCGCCGTCGCGATGCCGGTCTCCCACGCGGTGACGTCCGGCTGCTGCGAGCCGACGTGGAAGGCGAGGCCGGGCCGCAGCCCCCGCGCGGCCGCGCGCCGCACCAGGTCGAGAGCCTCGGCCGGGGCGCAGCCGAACTTCCGGCCGAACGGCGTCGCCGAGTCCGGCGTGTCGAGCACGACGCGGATCGACACGGCCGAGCCCGGCGCGTGCCGGCCGAGGTGGTCGACGTCGGCCGCGGCGTCCGAGGTGAACTCCCGGACGCCGCGCCCGAACGCGAAGGCGATGTCGCACGGTTTCTTGATCGGGTTGCCGTACGCGAGGTCGGCCGGGTCGGCGCCGCGGCCGAGGCACAGCCCGACCTCGGCCGGCCCGGCGACGTCGAAGCCGATCCCGGCCGCCACCAGCGCGTCGAGCACCGGCGGAGCCGGGTTGGCCTTGACCGCGTACCGGATCAGCGCGTCCGGGAACGCCGCCCGGAACTCCCGCGCCCGGGCCGCGACGACGTCGGTGTCGACGACCAGGCACGGCGTCGGCGGCTCCCGCTCGGCGAGGAACCGGCGGATCCGGGTGAAGTCGGCGCACACGGGCGCCAGTGTCGCAAACGGTCATCAGGCGAACCGCCACAGGTGGTCCGGCGTCCCGTTGTCGTCCCACTGCGTCACCTGGGCACCGTCCGCCGTGGACTGCTGGTCGACCGCCATGACCTTGCCGCTGCGGACGTTGACGAGCTTCGACCAGCCGCCGCCGGCGTCGACGATCCGCCAGTTGTGGTCGGGGGTGCCGTTGTCGCGGTACTGCTGCACGTGGGCGCCGTTGTCGAGGCTCTGGTCGTGCACGGCGAGGACCTTGCCGCTGTTGCGGTTGACGATCCGGACGGTGCCGTCGCCGTTGTCGACCACGGCCCACAGGTGGTCGGCGGTGCCGTTGTCCGTCCACTGGGTGACCTCGGCCATGTCGGCCAGCGACATCTCCGACACGGCGAGGACCTTGCCCGAGCGCTGGTTCTGCAGCTTCCGCCACACCGTCGCCGACGCGGCCGGGCGGGTGAGCAGCGCGAGGTAGCCGCCGGCGACCGGGCGGGCCTGGAAACCGCGCTGGGTGGCGTCGGCGACCACGTACCAGTCGCTGAACGGCACCCGCTGCGGCGTCGTGTTCGCGTAGCTGTAGACGCCCTCGACCAGGGTGGTGCGGATGTTCGGCTGGTCGGTGAGCCAGGCCGCGGTCCACAGTTCCCAGTCGGCCTTCGTGTAGTTGTTGCGCGGGTCGAGCAGGACGCCGTGCGCGCCGGCCCGGGCCTGGTACCAGGCGGCCTCCTGCGCCGCGACGCCGAGCGGGACGAGGTCGAGGCCGAGCACGCGGTCGGCGAACCCGTTGTACTTGAGGCTCCACGTGCCGGGCTGGTCGTAGGCGAGGCGCAGGTGCTGGCCGTCCTCGGCGAGCGTCACCCACTGGCTGACGTAGCTGCGGGACGTCGAGCGGTACCGCTGGACGTCGGCCGCGTTCCCGGTCGCGGCGGCGATGATCCCCATCGCGCCGACGCCGATGATGCCCTTCAGCGCCAGGTTCGCGCTGTGGGCGATGAAGCCGGTGAAGTCGTCGGTCTGGTTCTGGAAGCCGGGGTCGAGGGTGTTCGCGATCAGGTATTCGGCCCACTGCCGCAGGATCCGGTAGTGGGTGGTCGCGAAGGCGGCGGCGTCGGCCTGGGGCAGCCGCTGCACCAGGGCGGCGGCCATGATCAGCAGGTTGGCCGATTCCTCGACCGGCATGCTCTCCTCGTTGCCGTCGTTGTGCCCGGTGGCGTCCGGGTAGTGGGTGCCGAGGTCGTGCTCGGCGTACTGCATCGGCCAGCCGCCGCGCTCGGCGTAGTCGAGCAGCGGCTCCAGCAGCAGCCTGAGGTAACCGGGCGAAAGGTAGAGGTAGGCGGGGAACGCCGGATAGCTGACGTCCACTGTGGACATGTTGCCGTTGGAGGAGATCTCCTTGAGGAACACCCACGGCGAGCCGCCCCGGTCGACCAGTTCGGTCCCGCCGAAGGCCTGGCGCAGCGCGAGCGCGCAGATCCCGGCGTAGTGCTCGCCGGTGTTGCCGCCCCCGGCTGCGGCGACGGCGTCGTCGTGCAGCCGCTGGTCGATCGCGGTGGCGGCGGCCAGCGCGGCGGCGTAGTCGTTGGCGAACCAGACCGCCATGTCCGGCCAGCTGCCCCAGTAGTGCGTCCACCAGGGCCGCAGTTCGGTGCCGAGGTAGCGGACGGCGGGGGTGCGGACGTGCCCGATCGCGAGCGTGAAGGGGACGGAGGTGCCGCCGGCCGGGACGGTGCCGAGGTTCTTGTTGAAGGCGAGCACGGGCCAGCGGTCGTTGATGGCGCGCGGCTGCGCGGTGTCGCCGGTGTTGTTCAGGGTGCCCTGGCCCGCCGAGGCGGCGCGCACGACGGTGTCCTGCCCGATCTGCCAGGTGGTCCCGGACGTGGGTGCGGCAAGGACGAGCGAGCCCCAGCTGGCCTGGTCGCCGCTTTCCTGCAGGACGCCGGGGGTGGCCGGGGTGCAGCTGAGGAGGGTGTAGCCGTTGGACTGCTGCTGGGTCCAGGTGACGGGGGTGGCGGTGTTGCCGTGCACCCACTCCGCGGAGGTGTCGAAGTGCAGGTCGACGGTGTGCGCCCGGCCGTCGGCGCTGGCGGCTTGGAGGGTGACGTACCCGAACGGCACGCACTGGCGCTGCAGGTTGGCGGGGTCGACGGGCGAGAAGAAGGTGACGGTGAGGTTCACGCCGCCGCCGGTGAGGACGTAAGTCGAGCGGGTGCCGGTGACCTGCAGGCTGACCTGCGTCATCGGCGTGGCGGCCGGGCTGCCGGGCGCGCCGGCGAACAGGTAGGCGGTCCCGTCGATGCGCGCGAGGCCGCAGAGGGCGGTGATGTGCCCGGTCCAGAAGCTCGACCAGGTCCCGGCGAGGTTATCGGCGGCCTGCCAGGTGGACAGGTAGGGCGAGCGGACGATCAGCGGAGTGGCGGGCGGCCGGATCGGGCTGAAGGTCCCGGCCGACGCGGTCCCGGGCAGCCAGAGAGCGGCAGCCACGGCGGCAGCGGAGGCTCCGGCGAGCTGGAGCAGGGATCGTCGGGTGAGGTGATCGCGTTCTCGGGAGGACATCGGTGGCCCCTTCCACGGCGAGCGGCGAACGGCGCAGGGTTGGTTTTACATCGTTGGTACAACGTTGTAAATCCGCCGAAGGTCGGGGTTGGGGTGAGGGCGGACCACGGGAGGCGCAGGTCCGGTGCGGGTGGTGGCGTGGGACCGGCGAGTGGTGCGGCGCCGTCGGCAGGGCGAGCGGCGGCGCGGCTGGGCGAGCGGCAGCGCGGCCAGGCGAGCGGCAGCGCGACCGGACGAGCGGCAGCGCGACCGGACAGCGGGGTGCGGCGCCGCCGGGCGGGCGAGCGGCGGCGCGGCCGAGGCAGAGCCATGCCGCGGGATCCGGCGGCAGCGGCCGCTTCGGCCGCCGCGGTATTGCCTCCTTCGCCGGGCGATCGTGGTGCGAGTGGTCGGTTGCAGCGGTCCGTGCGCCCGAAGCAAGGCCGGCCACGCTCCTCGCGCGACCCGAACCGGCGCAGCCCTCACCCGCCCGTGCCTCGCCGCCGGAAACCACCGGCCACTGTGGACCGTCGCGGCGGCCCCGGCCGCGGGCCGGGGCCGCCGGTGGTCACCGGGGGCCGGTGCGTCCGCGGGACGCGACCGCTGCTTCCGGTTCGACGCTCACCCTCGGGCGCAAGGGCCGGGCCTCGAGGCCCTCGACGTCGATCACCAGGAACCAGTGGGCGTTGGCCGGGATGTGGATCTTGAACATCGGCGCGGTGGCCACCCCGCCGTGCATCCGGTAGTACTGCCGGCGCCGGTAGGCCTGGAAGTTGACCGCCGTCAGCAGCCTGACGTTGGCCATCGCGTCCAGGCGGACGGTGACCACCGCGTCTCTTCGCACTTTCCCGAGGTCGAACACGCTCGGTTCCATTTCGTCCCTCTTCCACGCGTGAAGTTTCGGTTCCGGTTCTGCGGTCGCGGGCAGCGCGGAACGCGCCGCGGAGCACACGACGGACGGCAGATCGGGAGGGGCTAGCCGGGGCCGGTACCGGGTTCGCACGGCCGCCACAGCGGCACGAAGACCCCGTGTACCCGCGTGGCCGCCGGGAGAACGTGGATTCCGTGGCCGGTGGCCAGGAACGCGGGCGGAATCGTGGACCCGGTCCCGGACGCGACATCGGACGGCGCGGGACGCACCGGCACCGGGGTGTCCCCGGGAGCGTCGCGGCGGGGCCGCAGGTCGGCGTGGACGGTGCTTCGGTGCGGAGCGGCTTCGCCGGTGCAGACGCGGCCCGGCCGGACCGGGTGCGCGGACTCCGCCTGGGGCCTCGCCGCGGGGTGGGCCGCGCTCACGGGCTCGTCGACGGCCAGGCCGACGACGACCGGGGAAACCGGCGCGAGAACGGGCCCCACGGCCCGGCTGACCACGAGCGGAAGCCGGCTGGTGCGCGCGGGCGGAGGGGCGCCGAGGACGGGTGCGGTCACGGGCTGCACGACACCGGCGACCGGGCGGGTGACGGGTTCGACGGCCTGCACCACGGGGTCGAGGACGGACTTGGCGATCGGGGCGACCACCTGCGCCAGTGGTTCGACGGAACGCACGATCTGCGAGACCGGCTCGGCGAGAGGGCCGACGCTTCGAACCACGGGCGCGACGACGGGACTGAGGTCGGCCACCACCGCGCCCACGGTCCCGGTCACGGGCGCCACGGTCTTGGCGGCGGCACGTGCGACGGGCTCGACGATCGCACCGGCGCCGCGAGCCAACGGCGCCACAACAGGCGCAGTCACGGGCGATGCCACGCTCGCGGCCGCACGCGCGACTGGTGTCACCACCGCACCCACGCTCCCGCTCACGGGCGCCACGGTCTTGGCGGCCGCTCGCGCGACCGGCTCGACAACCGCACCGGCGCCGCGAGCCACCGGCGCCACAACAGCCCCAGCCACCGGCGACACCGCATTCGCGGCCGCACGCGCCACGAGATCCTGCGGTGCTGCGGAACGAGCCGAAGCCGTGATCGCATCCGGCGTCGAACCCAGCGCCGAGTCACCCTGCGTGGCCGCGTCGGCGGCTCCGCACACCAACCACGAGACCAGCCACAGGCCCGCCACCGCCCCCGCCAGCACCAGCAACCGCCGGGCGGCGACTGCTGCGTCGCCCTCCTTGCTGGCCCTGGACACTTCGGTGAACCTCCACAGGATGCGGGACTGGGTCTTTACCCCTCAACGTCGCCGGCGACACCCCTGCTACGGGCCGCTCGGCGCTTCCACTCGTCCGGCCTAGCGTTCCCCCACCCGGCCACCCCGGTTAAGGGCCCACTCGGGTGAGGCCGCTCCACCGGACGTCCGCTCGCCGGTGCCTCCGCCGCCGTCAGGCCTCCTGCGCACGTCGCTGACCCGACAACGCGCCCAGCGCCGTCACGCCGTGCTGCAGGCCCTCGCGGAACGTCGTCCGCTGGCCCGGGCTCATTTCCGCCAGCAGCGCGTGCTCCAGTTCCGCCACCGCCGGTGCGCAGCCGGCCAGCAGGTCGCGGCCCGTGTCCGTCAGGCCGGCCAGCAGGACGCGTTTGTTGTCCGGCTTCGGGGTCCGGGCGATCAGCCCGCGTTTTTCCAGCGTCAGCACCATTTCGTGCATGGTCTGCGGCCGCAGGAACGACCGGCGGGCCAGCTGCGCCGAAGACAACGCGCCGCTGGCCTCGAGCACCGTCAGGGCGGTGTACTGCAGCGTCGTGAGCCCGAGCGGCCGCAGGGCGTCGTCGAGCAGCGCCCTGATCACCAGCTCGAGCCGTTTGACCAGGTACAGGGTCAGCGGCGGGCCGGCGGGCTGCTGCTCCGCGGAGGTGCTCACGGCGCCCATCATGGCACGCGCGCGCCGCTATGCTCCGATCATGGACCTCGGCCGGCAGACCCGCGTGCGGCAGGCGCTCGACACCTTCTTCGGTCCGCCCCGGCCCCCGGAACCCGATCACGTCCTGGACCTGTTCCACCGCACCGCGGAAACCGTGCCCGCCTACCGGAAGTTCCTCCGGGAGCACGGGATCGACCCGGGCGGTGTCACGACGATGGCCGGCTTCCGGCAGCTCCCGCTCACCGGCAAGGCGTCCTACCACCGGAAGTACCCGCTGCCCGAGCTGTGCCGCGATGGCCGCTTCGACGAACTCGACATGATCGCCGTCTCCTCCGGTTCCAGCGGCCACCCCACCGTCTGGCCGCGGTCGCTCGAGGACGAACTGCACGTGGCCCGGCGGTTCGAGCAGGTGCTGGTGGACGCCTTCGGCGCGGGACGGCGGCGCACGCTCGCCGTCGTCTGCTTCCCGCTCGGCACCTGGGTGGGCGGCCTGTTCACCACCGCGTGCGTGCGCCACCTCGCCGCCAAGGGCTGCCCGATCACCGTCGTCGCGCCGGGCAACAACAAAGCGGAAATCCTGCGGGTGCTGCCCGAGCTCGCACCGCACTTCGAGCAGGTCGTGCTGCTCGGCTACCCGCCGTTCGTCAAGGACGTCGTCGACACCGGGCTCGCCGAGGGCGTCGACTGGCCCGCGTACGCGGTCAAACTGGTGCTGGCCGGCGAAGTGTTCAGCGAGCAGTGGCGTGACCTGGTCGCCCGGCGGGCCGGGATCGCCGACCCGGTCCGCGACATCGCGTCGCTGTACGGCACGGCCGACGCGGGGGTGCTCGGCACCGAAACCCCGGTGTCGGCGGGCATCCGCCGGTTCCTCGCCGGCCGCCCGGACCTCGCGCGGGAGGTCTTCGGCGACGCGCGGCTGCCGACGCTGGTGCAGTACGACCCGGCCAGCCGGTTCTTCGAGGTGCACGAGGGCACGCTCGTCTTCACCGCCGACGGCGGGATCCCGCTGATCCGCTACCACATCGCCGACGACGGCGGGGTCCTGCCGCACGCCGAGCTGCTCGGTTTCTGCGCCCGCCACGGGTTCACGCCGCCGCCCGGCCCGGAGCTGCCGTTCGTGTACGTGTTCGGCCGCACCCTGTTCACGGTGTCGTTCTTCGGCGCGAACGTCTACCCGGAGAACGTCACCGTCGGCCTGGAGCAGCCCGGCATCAGCGACACCGTGACCGGCAAGTTCGTCATCGAGGCGGTCGAGGACGCCGACCGCGACCGGCGGCTGCGGATCACCGTCGAAACGGCGCCGGGCGCGACCGCCGACGCCGCCGGGATCGCGGCGGCCGTGCGCGCGCAGCTGGTGCGGCTCAACAGCGAGTTCGCGCACTACGTCCCGCCGGAGCGGCAGCTGCCCGACGTCGTCCTGCGCCCGGCCGGGGATCCCGAGTACTTCCCGGTGGGCGTGAAGCACCGCTACACGCGGCCGCACTAGGGCCGGGCCAGCTTCCGGAACCGCTCACGGCGTTCGTCGGCGGACGAGCCGTCGGCGATGTCGTCGTCGAACCACGAGGCCAGGGACGTCCACAGGTCCGCGCAGCCCGCGAAGTCCTCGATCGTGGACTGCTCGGCGAGCTCGCCGATGTCGGTGACCAGGTGGTCCAGCCGGCGGTCGCAGAGGCGCACGTACTCGCGGACGACGATGTTCGGGTCGAAGCCGGTCTTCGCGCGCGGGCCCGCCGCTCCGCGCAGCTGGGCGTGCAGGCTTTCCTCGCAGTACAACGGGAACCCGGAGATCGAGCCCGGGTAGCCGCACTCGGCCGACCACTCGCGGAACGCGCAGATGGCCTGGTAACGCGTGTACCAGTCCTGTTTGCCCTCGGCCAGCCGCGCCAGCTTGCGCCAGGCGTCGCGGTCGCCCGCGCGCCAGCGGGCCAGGGTGCGGGCGTCCGGCGCGGCCCCGGTGTCGAGCGCGCGGGCGCGCCAGAAGTGCGCCCGGCAGGCCGCGATCTCGGCGACGAGCAGCCGCACATAGCTGACCTGCTCCCAGACGTGGGCGCGCTGCGGGCGCAGCGGGGCGGCGCGGTCCGGCGAGAACGTCACCATCTCGAAGACGCGGAACAGCTCGTGGCCGCGCAGGGCGGCCAGGTCGGGGTCCTCCCCCATCACCCACGAGCGGCGCTCGGGCAGCCGGCCGCTGTGGCTGATCGTCGCCGCGTGGTAGAGCTCGCGCACCGCCCGGCGGGCCACCTCGTCGCGCGCGTCGCCCTCGAGCCGGGGGTTGCGGGCGCGGTCGCGCAGGTCGCGTTCGCCGCGCGGGCCGACTTCGAGCATCGCGACGGCGTACACGCTCGCCGCGTTGTAGCACTCCTCCCACGACCGGCGGGGCCCGGCGGCTTCGACGGTGTCGTCGAGCGCCTTCGGGTCCGGCGGCCAGCTGCGGTCCGGGCAGACGTCGGCCAGCCGCACCCGGCTGGCGGGGTAGGCGGGCCGGGGCGCGGGGACGGCCCCGGTCTCCGGCTCGACGTCCGCCATCGCCCGCCGCAGCACCGCCCAGACCAGGGAAAGGTCCAGCGCCCGGTTGGTCAGCTGCCGCCAGCTGCGCCGCCAGCGCCGGCCGAACCGGCGGTAGTCCGCGACGAGCCGCTCGATTTCGTACTGCGACAGCGCGCAGAAGTACGACCGCATCTCCGCCGCGCGCTGGTTGTACTCGGCCAGCTGCGCCGGGGTCGCCGATTGCACGAGGAGTTCCTCGACCGGCACGCGCAGGACGCGCCGGTGCAGTTCGAGCCGCTGCTCCCGCGGGAGCCGCTCCGGCCGCGTCCGGACGTCGAGGTCGACGTACCGGCGGAACCGCAGCTCCACCGCCGCCCGCAGTTCGGCGCGCCGCAGCGCCCGCGCGTCGCCGGGGACGCCCGCGGTGGTGCGCCGCACCCACCACGAACCGGCCACGGAGTCGCCGTGGCCGAGGACGAGCGCGTGCCGGTAGCGGGCGATGAGCAGGGCGACTTCGCGGCCACGGGCGTCACGGCGGCGCTGGCGCGCGAAGTCGGGGCCGATCCACCACCGCGCGAGGGCGGGGTGGCCGCGGCTGCACACCGTGATGACGTCGTCGTAGGTGGCGAGCGCGTCGAGGTGCAGGTCGAGCTGTTCCTGCAGGGCGGCGATCTCGAGTCTGATGTAGACGTTCGCCGGGTCGAGGCTGACCGCGCGGTAGTACTCGGCCAGGGCTTCGTCGTAGCGGCGGTAGGTGATGAAGTGGTTGGCGCGCTGGTAGGCGTCGAAGAGCTCGTACGGGATCTTCGCGCCGCGCCAGGCGGCCCAGTGGATGTTCGAGCGGACGTACGCGCTGCGCGGGATGACCAGCGCGGCCACCGCGTTCGCGGCGCGGTGCAGCACGCGCGGCCAGTTCTCGTCCTCGATCACCAGCGGGCTGGCGGCGAACCGCGGAACGCGGACGAGTTCGAGGATGAGCTGGTAGCGGCCGGGGGTGTTGCCGGGCCGGACGGTGCCGGTGACGGTGAACGCGGCCGGCGGCTGGGCGAGCCGGATCAGCTTGGTCGCCGCCTTCCACCAGCCGTCGGCGGAGTCGCCGGCGTGCTCGACGATCTGGATGAAGTCGTACGAGCTCCCGGCGCCGGGGACCGGGGTCGGGGTGTAGAGGCGCGAGTCGTTGAGGAAGCGTTTGAAGGTGGCGGTCAGCTCGACGGCGGAGTCGATCTCGCGGTCGTGGCTGCCTTCGGCCCGTTCGTCGACGAACACCCGGATGTCGATCTGGTTGGCCCGGTAGGCGGCGGTCTCCAGCCGCGCCTTGCCGACGAAGTACAGCGTCAGCACGGCGGAGATGATCACGACGGACGTCTGGAGCACGGTCCAGGTGATGACGCTGGTGACCTTCGGGTCCTTCACGAAGGTCAGGTTCTGGAAGAACGGCAGGTAGGGAACGACGGCGAAGCCGGCCGCGACGAGCCCGGCCGTCACCGCCGCGAACCACCACCGGATCCGGTGAGCTTCGGGCAGCTCGGCCTGGTCGAAGCCGCCGAGCCGGCGCGCGCGCACATCGACCACCCCCTCGTGTCAGGTTACTCGCGCAGGGGGTGCGGTTCGTTACGGCCCGTGATCCGCCAGCTCGGCGATGACCTGCGCATGGCACGGCTCGGGCACGCACCAGCAGCCGAGCCGGCGGCCGCGCAGCTCCGGCAGCAGCGCGAGCAGGTCCGGCCGGGCCAGCAGGTACGCCCGGTACCGGGCGACGACCTCTTCGCGCGAGCCGTCCGGCCCCGGGCGGAAGGGGCTGGCGAGCTTCGAGCCGGCCAGGTGCCAGCCTCCGCGGTGCAGGGCCCGCCCGACGTAGACGACGTCGGCGTACTCCGGGTCGTCCCGGTGCCCCTTCAGGTTGACGACGGTGGTCGGCATGCGCCCCTCCTTCACTCTCCGCAAGGCAACTCCCCGGCGGCGCAATCCGCCACCCGGCTGATCCGCGGACACGCGCGGTGGTTCACCTAGTGCAGATGCACTATGCTGAGGGTTCACGGTTGAGCCGTCAGCCGCTGCCGGACGTTTCCGCGCCCGGGCCGGCAGGCTGCCCCCGTGCGGCATTCCGCCCCCGAACGTCCGGTCCGCCCCCGCTGTCCGACGAAAGGGTGTGCCGCGATGGTTCCTCACCCCCGCCCGGCCGACCAGGTCCGCACCGTTCCCGGCTGGCTCACCGCCGGCGGCGAGATGACGGTTCGCGTGCTCGAGCCCGCGCCCGGCACCGTCGTCGCCGAGGTGACCGGCGAACTCGACCTCGGCACCGCCCGCCGCCTGGACGCGGTCCTGCAGGCCCGGCTCCCCGGCCGGTTCGACGAGCTCGTCATCGACCTCTCCGGCGTCACGTTCTTCTCGGTCGCCGGGCTGAACTCGCTGCTGCGCGCCCGGCTGCTCGCCGACGCCGCCGGCGCCCGCCTCACCGTGGACGCCGGGCGGTCCCGCGCCGTGCGGCGGCTGTTCACGCTGATCCCGACGGACTTCGACAGCGTCGTGAACGTCCGGCCGGTCCGCTGAGCGCTCACCCGGCCGTGCGGCGGCCCAGCCGCCGGACGGCTTCCACGATCGCCGTGTTCGGTGCGCCCTTCACCAGGTACTCGGTGACGCCGGCCGCGGCCAGCCCGGCGATCGAGGCGCGGTCGGCGTAGGCGGAAAAGGCCAGGATCGCGGTGCCCGGGCTGAGCCGGGCGATCTCGCGCGCCGCCCGCGCGCCGCCACCGCCCGGCATCCGGACGTCGAGGACGGCGACCGCGGGCCGGTGCCGCTCGGCGAGCCGGATCGCTTCGTCGGCGTCGCCGGCCACCGCCACCACGGCGATGTCGGCCTCGGAGTCCAGCACTTCGCGCAGGACGTCGCGGATCATCACGTCGTCGTCGGAGATCAGCACGCGCAGTTCGGTCACGGTTCGAGCTCCGGCACGTCGGGCAGCAGGGGCAGCCAGAACTCGACGGCCGTGCCCTCGCCGGGTGTGCTGCGCACCGAAAGCCAGCCGTGCGCCGCTTCGGCGCGTTCGTGCATCTCGACCAGCCCGAAGTGGCCGTCACCGGCGTCGCCGCCGGCCGTGCCGACGCCGTCGTCGGTGATCCGCACCAGGGTGCCGTTGTCCACTGTGGACAGAGTGACGGCGACCCGGGTGGCCCGCGCGTGCCGGTGGACGTTGCTGAGCGCTTCCTGGCAGATCCGGTACACCGTGATCGCCGCTTCCGGGGACGGCTCGGCCGTGAGGTCGTCGCGCACCGAGTGCGCCAGGCCCCAGCGGCCCGCGACCTCGTCGACGTAGGCCGACACCGCCTCCACCAGGCCGTGCCGGTCGAGCTCCGGGGGGCGCAGCCGGGACACCAGGCCGCGCAACCGGGCGATCGCGGCGCTCACCGACTCGTCGAGGCCGCCGACGGCGCTCGCGTGCGGCTCCGGCAGCCGGGAGGCGAGCAGCTGCAGGCGCATGCCGACGGCCACCATGGACTGGATCGACTCGTCGTGCACGTCCCAGGCGATCCGGCGCCGTTCCACCTCCTGGGCCTCGACGAGGTGCCCGACCAGCCGGCGGCGTTCGCGCAGCGCCTGCTCGGCGTTGCGGCGCTCGGTCATGTCCCGGGTGACCTTCCCGAAGCCGTGCAGGCGGCCCTGCTCGTCGTAGAGCGCGGTGATGACGACGTTGGCCCAGAACCGGGTGCCGTCCTTGCGCAACCGCCACCCCTCGTCCTCCAGCCGGCCCTCGGCGACGGCGATTTCCAGTTCCCGCGCCGGTTTCCCGGCCGCCACGTCTTCGGCGGGGTAGAACACCGAGAAGTGCTGCCCGATGATTTCCGCCGCCGCGTACCCCTTGATCCGCTCGGCGCCGGTGTTCCAGCTCGCGATGCACCCCGTGGTGTCCA
The DNA here is from genome assembly GCF_040609695.1 of Amycolatopsis sp. NPDC004625. Classification (NCBI taxonomy): domain Bacteria; kingdom Bacillati; phylum Actinomycetota; class Actinomycetes; order Pseudonocardiales; family Pseudonocardiaceae; genus Amycolatopsis; species Amycolatopsis sp. NPDC004625. The sequence continues at coordinate 138,458 of NZ_JBEXKX010000007.1, read as the reverse complement.
GCATGAAGATGGCGTAGTCCTGGACGCTCTGCACGAGCAGGCGGAACCGCTCTTCGCTCTCCCGCAACGCGGCTTCGGCCGCGCGGCGCTCGGTCACGTCCCGCGTCACCGTGCCGAATCCGCGCAGCTCGCCCCGCTCGTCGTAGAGCGCGGTGATCACCACGTCGGCCCAGAACCGGGTGCCGTCGTCGCGCAGCCGCCACCCCTCGTCCTCCAGCCGGCCCTCCGCGACGGCGGTCTCCAGCTGCCGCGCCGGCTCCCCGGCCGCCACGTCCTCCGCCGGGTAGAACACCGAGAAGTGCTGCCCGGCGATCTCCCCGGCCGCGTACCCGGTGATCCGCTCGGCCCCCGCGTTCCAGCTGGCGACCCGGCCCCCGGTGTCCAGCATGAAGATCCCGTAGTCGAGCACGCCCTGCACCAGCAGCCGGAACCGGTCGTCGTCCATGCGGCAACTCTGCCGGATCGCGGCCGGCCGGGCACGGCGGTGCTCAGCCCGCGAATTCGGCGGTCGGGACGGGCAGGACGCACCAGACCACCTTCCCGCGGCCGTTCGGCGCGGTTCCCCGCACGGTGGACAGGCGGTCGACGAGGGCGAGCCCCCAGCCGCCGTCGGGCCCCGCGGGGCGCCGCACCGGCGGGGCCGGGCTGTCGTCGAAGACCTCGACGCGCACGTCCACGCCGTCCACGCTCAGCCGCAGCACCGGGACGCCCGTCCCGTGGCGCAGGGCGTTCGTGGCGAGTTCGGTGACGACCAGCAGCGCGTCGTCGACGGCGACCCCGGCGGCCCAGGCCAGCAGGGTGAGCCGGGTGAAGCGGCGGGCGGCGGCCAGGTCGGTCAGCACGCACTCCGCGGTGAGCGGGGCGGGGGTGTTCACGACGTCAAGCGTGGCCGAAGCCGCCGGCAGAGCGCGAGAGGCAAACGCCCCTGCCCGCCTGGTGCAGCTGCATCAGCCGATGAGGCCCTCCCGGCGGGCCACCGCGACGGCTTCGAGCTTCGACCGCGCCCCAAGCTTCTCCAGCACCCGCTGCACGTGGTTGCGCGTGGTGTTGCGCGAGACGCCCAGCCGCCGGCCGATCTCCTCGGTGGTCGCGCCCTCGGCCAGCAGGTCGAGGGTTTCGCGCTCCCGCGCGGTCAGCGCCGGGCCGCCGGCCGGTGCCCGGCCGGTGAGCCGGTCGAAGACGCCGGGCAGCAGCTCCGGGTCGAAGACCACGCCACCGGCGGCGACGTCCCGCACGGCGGTCTCCAGCACGCCGAGCTGGGAGGACTTGAGCAGCAGGCCGGCCCCGCCCGCCTTGGCCACCTGCACGGCGACCGCCGGCGTGGCGTCGCCGGTCAGCACCAGCACCCGCGCCCCGCCGGAGCCGAGCTGCGCAACGACGTCGAGCGCGTCGCCGTCGGCGAGGCGCCGGTCCAGCAGCACGACGTCCGGGGCGTGCCGGCGCGCGTCGGCGACGGCCTCCGCCCGCGACCGCGACCGGCCGACCACGGTGATCCCGTCGGCGCGGTCGAGGGCCTGCTGCAGCGCCTCGGCGACCATGTCGTGGTCCTCCACGAGCAGGACCCGGACGGGACGGGCATCGTCGGCGCTGCTCACGGTGTTCCCTCACTCCGGCGGTGGCTGCCCGCCCATCCTAGGGGCCCGGCCGGCCGCCGTCGCCCGGGCGAGGCGATCACCAGACCGGGGAGCCCGGCCGCAGCAGGCCCTCGGGCCCGGTGACCGGCAGCCGGTCGACGAGGTCCTCGTGGTGGCCGGCCGCCCGCAACACCGGCGGCCGGAACGACCCGGCCGGCGGGCCGGCGACCCGCAGCACCTCGAGGAAGCGGGCCACCGCGCGCGGCGGGGGCAGCACCTCCGGGCCGCCGAGGTAGGCGAGCACCTCCGCCGCTCCCCCGCCCGCGGGCTCGACCACCGCCGACCAGCCGTGCACCTCGTCCCAGATCAGCGCCAGGTCGTGGCCCGGCCGGTCCGGGAGCGTGCGGTCGAGGGCCACGTACCCGGAGGCGGGCACGTCGAGGTCGAGCGAACACGACTCGAAGCCGACGCCGGCCGCCCGCGCGACGCGGCCGAGGTAGGCACGCAGTCCCCGCGCGAAGTGGTATTCGATGTCCCGGCCGAAGCCGATGAGTGTGTTCATGGTTCCGCCTCCCGCGCCCGCTGCACGACAGGAGTACCCGATCGGGCGACGATCACACTTTCGTGGCTATTCCTCGATAGCGCCGCCCACGGCCCGCAGGTGCGCACGGAACGTCAAGGCCGGATTCGTTTCCCGGGCCGCCAGGAACGCACCGAACCGCACCTGCTGACGCAACGGTTCGCCGCCGCGGATCCGGTCGGCCTGCCGGCGTTCGGTGTCGCGGATCCCCTCGGCGAGCGTGAACAGTTCACCCGCCCGGGCGAGCGGGACGAAGAGGACGCCGTCGTCGTCGCCCAGCACGAGGTCCGCCGGCCCGATCCGCCAGCTGCCGACGACCGCTTCGGCCAGGCCGCCGTCGACGCGCGGGCCCAGGCTGAGCGGCCCGGTGGGCAGCGAGCCCAGGCTGAACACCGGCAGCCCGATGGCCCGGATGTCCGCGGTGTCGCGGTGCAGGCCCCAGATCACCACCCCGGCCAGCCCGGCGGCGCGCGCCTCGAGGACGACGAGGTCGCCGACGCAGCTTTCGTCGAGCCGGCCGCCGTTGTCGACCACGAGCACCCCGCCCTCGGCGGCGTCCTCGAACGCTTCCAGGAAGACGTCGACGCTGCCGACGTGCCGGGCCGGGACCGCCGGGCCGAACAACCGGGTGCCGGGCACGACCGCCCGCGTCCCCGCCGGGGCGCAGCGCACCGGCAGCCCGGCCCGGATGCAGGCGTCGGCCAGGTGGGCGGTGGTCAGCGTCGCGAATCGCGGCCTGAGTGCTTCATGCTCCATGCGCCGAATCTAGCCAGCGGTCTCGGTTTCCAGCCACGCCAGGTACTCCGCACTGCCGCCGACGATCGGGGTGGCGATCACCTCCGGCAGGTCGTAGCCGTGCAGCTGCCGCAGCCGCCCGGTCAGCTCCGCCACCCGGCCGGCGGTCGTCTTGATCTCCACCCGCCATTCCCGGCCGGTCCGCACCGCGCCGTCCCACCGGTAGACGCTGGTGATCGGCCCGACGACCTGGGCACAGGCCCCCAGCCGGGCTTCGACCACCCGGGCGGCCAGGTCGAGCGCCGCCGCTTCCGAGTCCGTCGTGGACGTCACGACCACGTGTTCCACCGCCATGGGGCGAGATTACGCGGCGGGTGACGGGTGGGCGCGGGGTTCGCGGCGGGACCACGCGCTCACGTCGGCGTCGGCCGGCGCCCGAACACCAGTTCACTGCGATTCCGTGATCATTTTCCCTCCATTCCGCGGACACCGTGATCAACCGTTTCCGCGAAATTCAGGACAGGACCTCCCGGGACGGCCAGGATGGGGCACGCCCGTTCCCGAAGTGAGGATCCGAGGATGACCCGCTTGCCCGCGCTGGCCGTCTCCGCACTGGTGACCGCCGCGGTCCTGACCCCCGCCCCGGCGTACGCCGCGAGCCAGCCGTTCACCGCGTCGGTGTTCCGCGCGACCCACAACAGTTACTCGGGCAACGTCGACGGCGCCAAGAATTCCCTCGCCTACCAGCTCGACCACGGTGTGCGGTTCCTGGAACTCGACGTGCACGACAACGGCTACGCCACTTCGCACGACTACGCCGTCGGGCACGATTCGCCCGGCAACCTCGTGGACCACAGCGGCGGCAACCCGGCGTCGAACAACCTCCGCGACTGGCTGGCCGTGGTGAACACCTGGTCGGCGCAGCACCCGGCCGCCGCGCCGGTCGTCGTCATGCTCGACCTCAAGGACGACCTGACCGACAACCCCTCCTACGCGGCGGGCAACCTGACCGCGCTCAACCAGGAGCTGGAGTCGGTGTTCGGCGCGCGGCTGCTGCGCGCGCAGGACTACCCGGCGGCACCGGACGTCGACGCGCTGCGCGGGCGCGTGCTGCCGCTGCTGTCCGGCGACGGCGGGTCGCGCACCGAGTACAAGCGGGACGTCGGCTACCACCCGGCGGTCGCGCTGAACGGCCGCGGCCAGGTCGTCGAGGTGCACGACTCCGGGGCGGGCGCGCTCTGGTACTGGACCGGCACGTACGGCGCCGACGGCCGGGTCACCTGGCTGCGCCACGGCAAGTACGACAGCGGGCAGACGCCCGCCGTCGCGCTCAACGACAACGGTGACCTCGTCGAGGTGCACCAGTCGCAGGGCGCGTCCACGCTCTGGTACCACGTCGGCAAGCTCGGCGCGGACGGCGAAATCACCTGGCAGGCGTCCCACCAGTACGACGACGGTGTGCTGCCGACGGTCGCCTTCACCGACGCGACGCACCTGCGGGAGATCCACAAGAGCCAGAACACCAGCCAGAACTGGACCTGGTCCGGGGCGCTCGCGGGCACCACGGTGTCGTGGACGGGCAACGCCAAGACCTCGGACGCACGGTTCGCGAAGGCGACGTCGAGCAGCGCCGGCCGCACGGTGTCGGTGTGGACCGGCGCGGACGGCCCGACCTCGGCGCAGACCCTGCGCGCCGACACCGACCGGCTCGCCGGCGACCGGATCCGCTACCGCCAGGTCGCCTTCGACGAGTTCCAGCAGGGCGACAGCGCGGAGCTCCAGCAGGGCGCGCTGTTCTACGGGGCACCGGCAACGGAGCCGGCGTTCATCACGGCGGCCCGGCAGGCGGGCAAGCTGGTCCGCGGCTGGGACTTCGACTCAGCGAGCGAGGCCACCACCCCGCTCGCGAACTACCCGGCGACGAACCACCCGTACGACAGCTGGTACCAGACGCTGCTGAGCCAGAACGGCGCCGTCGAGTAGCGGGACACCGGGGCAGGACGGTGTCCGCCGCGACGGTGGCGGTTTGCTCGCGCGGGCCCGTTCCTCGCGCCGCCGACACCGCTGCGGATCACCCTCCGGAACTGGCCGTTCGAGTCCCGGTACCTGCTCGGCCTGCTGCTCAAGGCGACCGACAGGTTCGCCACGGACGTCGAGCTGCCGGACTACGCCCCGGGGTCGTAGGCCAGGTTCGGCCGCAGCCACTGCTCGACCTCGGCGACCTCGACGCCCTTGCGGCGCGCGTAGTCCTCGACCTGGTCGCGCCCGAGCCGGCCGACGGTGAAGTAGCGGGAGTCCGGGTGGGCGAAGATCAGCCCGGACACGCTCGCCGCCGGCGTCATCGCGAACGACTCGGTCAGCGCCATCCCCAGCTCGTCCGCTTCCAGCAGCTCGAACAGCTCGCGCTTCTGGCTGTGGTCGGGGCTGGCCGGGTAGCCGAGCGCCGGGCGGATGCCGCGGAACCGCTCCGCGTGCAGGTCCGCCAGCTCCGGCTGCGCGTCCGGCTCGAACCAGTCGCGGCGGGCGCGCAGGTGGATGTGCTCGGCGAACGCCTCGGCGAGCCGGTCGGCCAGGGCCTTGACCATGATCGCCCGGTAGTCGTCCTGCTCGGCCTCGTAGCGCGCGGCCAGCGTCTCGGCGCCGTGGATGCTCACCGCGAAGCCGCCGAGGTGGTCGCCGATCGGGGCGATGTAGTCGGCCAGGCAGCGGTTCGCGCGGTCCTCCGGCTTGGCCGTCTGCTGCCGCAGCATCGGGAACCTGACGTGCTCGTAGTCGCCTTCGAGCAGGATGTCGTCGCCTTCGCTGTGCGCGGGCCAGAACGCGTACGCGCCCTTCGCGGTGAAGCTGCCGTCGGCGATGATCTGGTCGAGCAGCGTGTTCGCGTCGTCGAACAGCTCGCGCGCGACCGGCTGCTCCAGGATGGCCGGGTACTTGCCCTTCAGCTCCCAGGCCAGGAACAGGAACTGCCAGTCGATCATCTCCCGCAGTTCCGCGATGCCCGGCTCGACCACGCGCAGCCCGGTGAACGCCGGGGTCGGCAGGCCGTCGAAGGCCACCTTCTCGGGGTTCGCGCGGGCCTGCTCGAGGCTGAGCATCGGGCGACGCTGCTTGCTCGCGTGCTGCTCGCGCAGCACCTCCTGGTCGGCCCGGTTCTTCTCGGCCAGTGCGATCGAACGGTCCGGGTCGAGCAGGTCGGACACGACGCCGACCACGCGCGAGGCGTCGAGGACGTGCACCGTCGCGTTGTCGTAGGCCGGGGCGATCTTGACCGCGGTGTGCTGCTTGGACGTCGTCGCGCCGCCGATGAGCAGCGGCATCTTGAGCCCGCGCCGCTGCATCTCGGTGGCGACGGCGACCATCTCGTCCAGCGACGGCGTGATCAGCCCGGACAGCCCGACGGCGTCGGCGCCCTCGGTGACCGCGGTGTCGAGGATCTTGCCGGCCGGCACCATCACGCCGAGGTCGATCACCTCGTAGTTGTTGCAGCCGAGCACCACGCCGACGATGTTCTTGCCGATGTCGTGGACGTCGCCCTTCACTGTGGCGAGCACGATCTTGCCCTGGCCGCCGGCCGAGGTCAGCCGGCCCTCCTGACGCGCCTTCTCCTTCTCCGCCTCCATGAACGGCTCGAGGTAGGCGACGGACCGCTTCATCACGCGCGCGCTCTTGACCACCTGCGGCAGGAACATCTTGCCCGAGCCGAACAGGTCGCCGACGATCTTCATGCCGTCCATCAGCGGGCCCTCGATGACGTCGAGGGGCCGGGGCAGCTGCTGCCGCGCTTCTTCGGTGTCGTCCTCGATGAAGTCGACGATGCCGTGCACCAGCGCGTGGGACAGCCGTTCGCCGACCGTGCCTTCGCGCCAGGAGAGGTCGACGACGCGCTTGGTGCCGCTGCCCTTGACGTTCTCGGCGAAGGCCACCAGCCGGTCGGTCGCGTCCTCGCGGCGGTCGAAGAGCACGTCCTCGACCAGTTCGAGGAGGTCCTTCGGGATGTCCTGGTAGACGGCGAGCTGGCCGGCGTTGACGATGCCCATGTCCAGGCCGACCTGCACGGCGTGGAACAGGAACGCCGAGTGCATCGCCTCGCGGACGACGTCGTTGCCGCGGAAGGAGAACGACAGGTTCGAGATGCCGCCGCTGATGTGGACGCCCGGGCAGCGCTCCTTGATCCGGGGCAGCGCGTCGATGAACGCCTTCGCGTAGCCGTTGTGCTCGGCGATGCCGGTGGCGACGGCGAGCACGTTCGGGTCGAAGATGATGTCCTCGCCCGCGAAACCGGCCTTCTGCGTGAGGATGTCGTACGCACGGCCGCAGATCTCGACCTTGCGGTCGGCGGTGTCGGCCTGGCCCTGCTCGTCGAAGGCCATCACGACGACGCCGGCGCCGTAGTTCCGGATGGTGCGGGCCTGGGCCAGGAACGGCTCCTCGCCCTCCTTGAGGCTGATCGAGTTGACCACGCCCTTGCCCTGCAGGCAGCGCAGGCCGGCTTCGAGCACGGTCCACTTCGAGCTGTCGACCATCACCGGGATCCGGGCCACCTCGGGCTCGGTGGCGATGAGGTTGAGGAACGTCGTCATCGCCTCCTCGGACTCCAGCAGGTCGGCGTCCATGTTGACGTCGAGCAGGTTGGCCCCGCCGCGGACCTGCTCCAGCGCCACGTCGACCGCGCCCTGGTGGTCGCCGGATTCGATGAGCCGCCGGAACCGCTTGGAGCCGGTGACGTTGGTGCGCTCGCCGATCATCACGAACCCGGTGTCGGCGCCGATGCCGAACGGCTCGAGCCCGCTGAAGCGCGTGTGCGTGCGCGGCGCGGGCACCTCGCGCGGGGTGAGCCCCTTCGCGGCTTCGGCGATCTTCGCGATGTGCGCCGGGCTCGTGCCGCAGCAGCCGCCGACCAGGTTGACCAGGCCCTCGCGGGCGAAGCCGCCGATCAGGCCGGCGGTCTGCTCGGGGGTCTCGTCGTAGCCGCCGAACGCGTTCGGCAGGCCGGCGTTGGGGTGGCAGGCGACGTAGGCGTCGGCGATCCGCGCGAGCTCCTCGACGTGCGGGCGCATCTCTTCGGCGCCCAGCGAGCAGTTCACCCCCACGACCAGCGGTTTCGCGTGCTCGATGGAGCTCCAGAACGCCTCGACGGTCTGCCCGGACAGCGTCCGGCCGCTCAGGTCGACGATCGTCACCGAGATCCACAGCGGCAGCTCGGGCGCGACCTCGCGGGCGGCGGCGATCGCGGCCTTGCAGTTCAGCGTGTCGAAGATCGTCTCGACCAGCAGCAGGTCGACGCCCCCTTCGGCGAGGCCGGCGATCTGCTCCGCGTAGGCCGCCTTGACCTGCTCGAACGTGACGGCCCGGTACGCCGGGTCGTCGACCTTCGGCGACAGGCTGAGCGTGACGTTCAGCGGGCCGATGGACCCGGCGACGAACCGGCCGCCGGCTTCGTCGGCGGCCTGGCGGGCGATCTGCGCGCCGCGGACGTTCATCTCGTGGACGTGCGCCTGCAGGCCGTAGTCGGCCTGGCCGATGCTGGTGGCGGTGAAGGTGTTCGTCGTGGTGATGTCCGCGCCCGCGGCCAGGTACCGGCGGTGGACGTCGAGGATGACGTCCGGGCGGGTCAGGTTGAGCAGGTCGGGGTCGCCGGTGACGTCGTGGGTGTGCTCGCCGAAGCGGTCGCCGCGGTAGTCGGCCGGGGTGAGCCCGGCGCCCTGCAGCATGGTGCCCCAGGCACCGTCGAGCACGGCGACCCGCTGGTCGAGCAGTTCGCGCAACCTTGCTTCGGGCGTGTTCACCGGCAGCCTCCCTCGGTCGGGAGGCGCCCTTGGGTGGTCAGTCCCGGCCGAGCGTGGCGGACCCCACGGTCCGTTGCAGCGCCTCTCGGCCTGTGGTCCACGGTATCGGAACCCGGCCCCCGCACGCCATCCCGCCCCGGCGGCGCGTCCACGGTATGGGACGCCGTCTGTCCACAATGGATCACCCGAGCCACCCTGCCTCCGCGTCGCGATCGTTCCCGGACCCGTCCACCATGCCGGGGCCGGCGGCGGGGCGCTGCTTCCAGCCTGCGCACGAGAGCCACATCCAGTGTCGCTCCAGCGCCGCTCGACGTTACGCTCCGCAGTCGGCGGGCCCGAGCGCCGCCTTGAAAACTGAAACACGTTCTAATACGCTCCCCGGGTGGACTACGGAATCGTGCTGTTCACCAGCGACCGGGGCATCACCCCGGCTTCCGCGGCGCGCGCCGCCGAGGCTGCGGGTTTCACGACGTTCTACGTCCCCGAACACACCCACATCCCGGTCAGACGCGAGTCGCCGCACCCGCGGACCGGCGACGCGTCCCTGCCCGACGACCGCTACAGCCGGACGCTCGACCCGTGGGTCGCGCTGGCCACGGCCGCCGCGGTCACCGAGCGGATCCGGCTCTCCACCGCCGTCGCCCTGCCGGTCGAAAGCGACCCCATCACCCTCGCCAAGACCATCGCCAGCCTCGACCACCTCTCCGGCGGCCGCGTCACGCTCGGGACCGGCTTCGGGTGGAACGTCGACGAGCTGACCGACCACGGCGTGCCCGGGAACCGGCGCCGGACCGCGCTGCGCGAGTACCTCGAGGCGATGCGGGCACTGTGGACCGAAGAAGAAGCCGCCTACGACGGGGAGTTCGTCTCCTTCGGGCCGAGCTGGGCGTGGCCGAAGCCGGCCCAGGCGCACGTTCCCGTGCTGCTCGGCGCGGGCCCGACCGAGAAGACGTTCCGCTGGATCGCGCGCCACGCCGACGGCTGGATCACCACGCCGGCCGACACCGACCTCGACGGGCACGTGGCGCTGCTGAAGGAGATCTGGCACGCCGAAGGCCGGGAAGGTGCCCCGCGGATCTGCGCGCTCGGCGAACGCCCCGACCCGCAACGCCTGGCGCACCTGGATTCCCTGGGTGTCACCGAGACGATCTTCGGCCTCCCCGACCGCGCGCCCGACGAAGTGGAAGCGTGGATCGGCCGGCTGGCCGGAAAGCTCGGCCTGGGTGTCGTGAGTGGTAAGGCGGGTTAGAACCCGCCTTACCACTCACGAGGGCCGGGGGAGGGTCAGCCGGCGAGCTCGCGGATGCGGTCCATCGCCCGCCGGACCTCGGCGAAGCCGGTGGTGAGCGGGCTCAGCCCGATCCGGATCCCGTCGGGCCGGCGGAAGTCGATGAGCACGCCGTTGTCGATGAGGACCCGCGACAGCCGCTCGGCGTCCGGGTGCCGGAGGGTGACGTGACCGCCGCGGCGGTCGTCTTCGCGCGGCGAAGCGACGGTGAAGCCGAGCGGGACGAGCCACGCGTCGGCGAGGGCGAGCACCCACCGGCCCAGCGCCACGGCCTTGGCCCGCACCCGGTCGATCCCCGCTTCGGCCAGCAGCGCGACGCCTTCCTGGACGCCCACCATGCCGAGCACCGGCGGCGTACCGGACAGCGCGCGCCGGATTCCGGGCGCGGGCACGTACTGCGCGGCCATCCCGAAGGTGTCGGCCGCGCCCATCCAGCCGGTGACGGGCTGGCCGAACGCCTCGTGGTGGCGCGCGTTGGCGTAGAGGAACGCGGGCGCGCCGGGCCCGGCGTTGAGGAACTTGTACGTGCAGCCGACGGCGAAGTCGGCTTCGGCGGCATCGAGCTCGACCGGGATCGAACCGACGCTGTGGCAGAGGTCCCAGACGACCAGGCCGCCGCGCTCGTGCACCAGGGCCGTCACGGCGGCCAGGTCGGTGATCGCCGCCGACCGGTAGTCCACATGGGACAGCGTGACGACGGCGGTCCGCGGCCCGACCGCCGCGGCGACGTCGTCGTCTTCGACCCACCGGACGGTGAGGCCGAGTTCGGCGGCGACGCTCTCGACCAGGAAGCGGTCGGTGGGGAAGTTCGCGGTGTCGGTGACGAGCTCGTCGCGCCCGGGCCGCAGCGCGACGGCGGCCCGGAGCGTCTTGTAGAGGCACACGGAGGTCGAATCGGCGACGATCGTCTGGCCGGGGGCGGCCCCGAGCGCGACGCGCCCGAGCTCGTCGCCGATTTCCTCGGGCAGCGTCAGCCAGCGCTCTTCCCACGACCGGATGAGCCGGCCACCCCACTCGTGCGCGACGAGCTCCTGCAGCCGGTCGGCGGTGGCGCGCAGCGGGCGGCCCAGGGAGTTCCCGTCGAGGTAGGCCACGACGTCCGGATCGCCGATGGGCACGAACCGCTCGCGGAAGGCGGCGAGCTCGTCTCCGGCGTCGAGGCGGTCCGCGGCCTCGGGCGAGAGGTCGGCGGCGGTCAGCGGTCCTTCTCCTTGACCCGCACCGTTTCCTTCCGCACCTCGGCCTGCGTGGCGCGCTCGCGCACCAGCCAGTCCGGGCTCTGCGCCTTCAGCTCGTCGATCTGCTCGGTGGTCAGCGGCTCGGTGATCCCGCCGCGGGTCAGGCCGCCGATCGAGACGCCCAGCTTCGCCGCCACCACCGGGCGCGGGTGCGGGCCGGTGCGGCGCAGCTCGCGCAGCCACTCCGGCGGGTCGGCCTGCAGCGCGTTCAGCTCGTCGCGCGTCACGACGCCCTCCCGGAACTCCGCGGGGGTGGCTTCGAGGTACACACCCAGCTTCTTCGCCGCCGTCGCGGGCTTCATCGTCTGGGTGGTCTTGTGCGACGTCATGCCGTCCAGGGTAGCCAGCGTCACTCCCGGTAACCTGACCCGGTGACCTCTTTCAAGCTCGCGTACGTCCCGGGAGCGACGCCCGCCAAGTGGGTGCGGACCTGGGCCGAGCGGGTGCCGGAGGTCCCGCTGACCCTCGTCCCGGTCGCCGCCGCGGACGCGACCGGCCTGCTGCGCGCCCGCGACGCCGACGCGGCCCTCCTGCGGTCCCCGATCGACCGCGACGGCCTGCACGCGATCCCGCTCTACACCGAGACGACGGTGGTCGTGGTGCCCAAGGACCACCTGGTCGCGGCGGCGGACGAAGTGTCCACAGCGGACTTGGCCGAGGACGTCGTGCTGCACGCCCTCGACGACACGCTGGAGTGGGAGGCGCTGCCCGGCCGGCCGGCGGTCTCGCGGCCGGAGACGACGGCGGACGCGATCGAGCTGGTCGCGGCCGGTGTCGGGGTGCTCGTCGTCCCGCAGTCGCTCGCCCGGCTGCACCACCGCCGGGACCTCACCTACCGGACGCTCACGGACGCGCCGCAGTCGAGCGTCGCGCTGTCGTGGCTGGAGGAGGAGACGTCGGACCTGATGGAGCAGTTCATCGGGATCGTCCGCGGCCGCACGGTGAACAGCACGCGCGGGCGGCCACCGGCGCCGGCGGAACGCAAGCGCCCGGAGCGCAAGCCCGCCGCCGCGAAGCCGGTCCGGCGCGGTGGCGGCGCGGGGAAGCGGCGCCGGCGGGCCTGAGCCGTCAGGGTGTCGTGCAGACGCAGTTGCCGTCGGCGCGGTCGGGCAGGTCGGGGTCGTCGAACCAGTGGCCGTCCTCCCCGAGGTAGCGGAACTGGAGCACGGTCCCCGGCGGCACGTCGATCGACGCCGAGCGGCGGCCGTTGGACCGCGGGGTGAGGTGGTGGCGGCCCGGGGTCCAGTCGTTGAACGAGCCGACGACGCTCACCCGTCCGGCCGGCGCGCCGGCCGGGAGGCTGAAGGTGACGCGCTGGGTGCCGGCCCGGCTCTTGCTGATCTTGATCACTCGTGGGGCCTTTCGCGGGAACGGGCGGGAGGACGTGCTCGGCACTGAGCGCCGACATGATGGCACACCTGTGACGATTTGGTCACGCCCAGTGCCCGATCGGGTTACGGCGCCGCTCAACGGTTCGCCACTGACCGGGTGGTCCTGGGCCGAACCATGATCATTTCGTGTTGGGCGGGCGCCTCGGTGGGAAACTGACTGCCGTGACTGTCGCCGCTGATCGTCAAGTCAAGGACCCGTGTGCCTGGCTCTGCGCTGTCACCCACGAGCTCGCCGAGGTCCATCCGGCCGATACGCGAGCGGTGATCCTGACGGTGTGGGACGGGCTGGCCGCCGCCCGGTTGGCCGGGCTGTACGCGGCCGCGGCTTCGCCGCGCTGGCGAGCAAGACAGCGTCACGCCGAAGCGGTCGAGTTCGATCTCGCCGTGCTGCTGGCGCGCAACTGCACGGTGGCCACCGGCCTGGCCATCCCGGCCCGGCTGCCGGGAGCCGCGGTCGCCTGGCCGGCCGAGCGGGCCGACGCGGCGGTCGCGGCGGTGGTGTCGTTCTGCGTGACGGCCGAAGCGGTCCTGCGCCGGGCGGGCGCGCTGACCCCGGTCTGGGAGGACAGCCTCCTGGGCCCGGTGGCGCTGACCCGCTGGCTGGCGGACTGCTGGACGGGTCGCCACACGGGCGGCTGCCCCCTGCGGCTGCCGGTGCCACCCCCGCCGTGGTGGCGCTGAGCGTTGTCCGTCAGGTGAAGTCTGGGCCGGCGAGCGGAAGGAGGCCGAGGGTGACCGAAGCAGCGGCCCCGTCCTCGAGACTCTCGGACACCGCACGGCTGGCGGTGCGGGAGGTCCTGCTGGCCGAACTGACGGCGGCGGCCGCCCGGGCGAGGGCGGCGGGCTGCCCGGGAGAGACCCTGGCCGCGGCGTTCGAGGCCCGCTGCCGCCGGGTGGGTGAGGCCGGCCGGGACCCGGCGAGGTGATCACGCCTCGGCTCGGGACGCGCGGGGCGGGGTCCGGTCCGGTGAGTGCGGTTGCGCGGGGCGGGGTCCGGTCCGGTGAGCGCGGTTGCGCGGGACGGGGTTCGGGCCGGTGAGCGTGGTCGGGCGGTGAGGCCGGCCATGCGTGCCGGTTCTCGCCGGAGCGGCCGGTACCGCCGCGTGCGGCCGGCCGGCGTGCGTCGCCGTCCCCGGTCAAGTCCCTGGTCAGCGGCCCAGAATCGCCAGCGCCGTTGCCACGATCCCGTCCAGCCGCACCGGATCCGCCAGGGCCGCCACCAGCCACTCGTCGCGGGCCGGCTCGCCGGACTCCTCCTCGGCCATTCCGCCGAACACCAGCCGGAGCACCGTCGTGACCGCCGTGGCCGCCGGTTCGCCGCGGTTGAGGCGGACCTCGATCGCCGCCAACGCCTCTTCCGCCAGTTCCGCCAGCCGGGCGTCGGCCAGCTCGTCGCGGCCCACCAGCTCCAGGGCCGGGAGCTCCGCCGGCATCGGGGCCACCGGGGCCTGCTTGTGGCCCAGCGGGCGCTCCACGTGCTCCGCGTGCCACTTCTCGCGGGTACGCATCGCCGCCAGGACCCGCCGCACCTCGCCGTCGAGGGTTTCGCGGTCCGCCACCGGCTCGCCGGTCAGCTCGGTCCGGCGGGCCGCCCAGCCGTCCAGGGGCCAGAGTTCCGCTCCGGCCGTCGCCGGCACCCCCACCCAGATCAGGATCTGCACCGCCAGGTCGCACAGCCAGGGGTCGCCGCCGAGGGCGTCGCCCAGCCAGGACGGGAGACGCGGTCGTTGCAGCGCCCCGATTTCGCCGCGCCGGCGCCGGTGGGCGTCGACCGTCGCCGGGTTGAGGCGGGTGGCCAGCCAGCCCTCCAGGTTCTCGATCGGGTCCGTCGCGCGGCGCAGGGCGTGGTCCACCACCGCTTCCACGTCGTCGTGGAAGCGGTCGAGGCAGTCGGGCCGCAGCCACGCGAGCCCGCGGGCGCAGTCCGCGTGCCGGCGCCGGTGCTCCAGCGGCCGGGTGATCCGCGTGAAGACGAGCGGCCAGGCCACGCTGTAGACCCCGCCGCGCAGCCGGGCGAGCGCGCCGGGCGCGGCGGCCGCCGCCGAGCCGGCGAGCAGGCCGTCGCGGGCCAGCCGCCGGACCCCGGCGACGTCGGCCGGGTGCACAGTGCCGAGCAACCTTCCTCCCCGATGTCGACGGGAAAATGGTCGGCCAGCCGGAGAATGGGAAAAGGCCACGGGCGGGTCGAATCGACGGCGGACTGGCCAATCGCGGGCCACTCCCCGAATCACCTGATCGGCGCAGCGAGCGCCGCCGATCGCCGCGAAGGCCGCGTGCCACAATGGAAATCCCATGGCGAACAAGGACGGGCTGCTCCGGGAACTCACCACGTTGCGGCGCGGCTGGGGATTGGAAGCCGAACGGCTGCGCAGCCGGCTCGGGCCGCTCGTCTCCGGCTGGTGCGAAATCCACCGGACGACGAGCGACCGGGACGCGCGGCGCGTTCTGCGCGAAGCCATTTCGGCCGCCATCGCCGATTTCCCGGACGACGACCGGCTGGCGGTGAACGTCGCGCTGGCCATCGCGCCCGGCGCGCAGCACGCCCTGCTCAGCGACCGGATCGGCGTCCTCGCCGAACGCCTGAGCGTTTCGGAACGCACGGCGCGGCGGCGGATCGACCGCTCGTTCGCCCGCCTCGCCGCGGAGATCGAGGCCGGCACGCGGCCCGGCGACGGCGTCCCCGATCCGGACCGCGGCTGGTTCGTCAAGCGGCTCAAGGTGCTCGTGCGGCTCGACACCCCGGAGCCGGAGGTGACCGAGGAACGCCTGATCGTCGCGACCACCGACGACCTCGGCCGGATCTCCGCGCAGTTCACCGTGCCCCGCACCTACGACGACCGCGACGGCGAGCGCGTCGTCGCCGCGGACGCCCAGCACGGCGCCCGGATCAGCGCCGGGCACCGGGAGGGCCAGCGGCACTTCCGCTGGCTGCTCGACCTGCCGCGGCCGCTGTCCCGCGGCGACAGCCACACGTACTCGCTGGTGTTCCGCCTCCAGGACGGCCGGCCGACGCGGCCGTCGTACGTGTTCGTGCCGCTGGTGACGTGCGAGTCGTTCACCGTGCGGGTCCGCTTCGACCCGCGGCGGCCGCCGCGAGTGGTGTGGCGGCTGGACCGGGTGCCGCCCTCGGTGCTCGCCGACCCGCCCCAGCCGGGACCGGGCCTGCCGCTCGACGGCGCGTGCGAAGTGGCCCAGGAGTTCAGCGCGCCGCAGCTCGGGTACGCCTACGGCCTCCGCTGGCTGCCCGGGCAAGATATTCCTTGACGTGAATATTCTGCTGTGTGAATACTGGGTCCCATGGAAGGGATCGCAGCCGCTCTCGGGGACGCTGCCCGCTGGCGCATCGTCGAACTGCTCGCCGAACGTCCCCGCTCGGTGGGGGAACTGGCCGAGCTGACCGGGTTGCGGCAGCCGCAGACCAGCAAGCACCTGCAGACCCTGGCCCGGGCCGGGCTCGTCACCGTCTTCCCGCTCGGCCAGCGGCGGGTGCACGCGCTCGAAGCGCAGCCGCTGGCGGCGCTCGCGGGCCGGCTGCGCGAGCTGGCCGAGGCCACCGAAGGGCACGCGGGGGAGCGGGACGTCGTCGCGCGCTACCGCGCGGCGATCGACCGGGAGGCGGCGGCCGCGGACCGCGACCGCTGGGCGGACGGGCGATCGTTCGCGTTCGAACGCCTGCTGCCCGAGCCGCCCGACGTGGTCTGGCGGCATTGGGCCGAGCCGGAGCTGCTGGCGTCCTGGTGGGTGCCGCCGTCGATGACGGTCACCGCCTGCGTCCTGGAGCCACACCCGGGCGGCCGGGTCGTCCTCCGCTACCGCGACGCCGACGCCGAGTACCCCTCGGAAGGCCGGGTGCTCGTCGCGGAGGAGCCGGGGCACCTGGTGTTCGACCTGGCGGTGACCGGCCCGGCGTCGTTCACCGGCCACTACGACCTGCACCTCGAACCGGCGGCCGGCGGCACCCGGCTGCGTCTCGAGCTGGGCATCACGGCGACAACCGTCGAGGCGGTGCCGTTCATCGCCGGCATCGAACCGGGCTGGCACCAGGTCCTCGACCACCTGACCGAAGTACTCGCGAAGAGAAAGGCCTGAACCATGACGAAGTCAACCGGCCGCCGCGTAACGGCCAACCTGAGCCTGACGCTGGACGGCCGTTACCACGGCCCGGCGGGACCCGCCGACATGGGCGCAATCGTGTCGTACGCGACCACCGAGGTCGCGCGGCGCTACCTGACGAGGATCTGGGAGGGCGCGACGACGGCGGTGCTGGGCCGCGGGAACGCGGAGGGTTTCCTGGGTTTCTGGCCGACCGTGGCGGCCGACGAGAACGCGGACCCCCGCGACCGCGGCTACGCGAAGTGGCTGGTGGACGTGGAAAAGGTGGTGTTCTCCCGCACGTTGACGGTGGCCCCGTGGGATCGCACGCGCTTGGTCAACGCCCCGGTGGCCGAGGTGGTGGCGGCGCTGAAGTCCGAAGGCGAGGGTGACATCCTGGTGAACAGCAGCGCAAGCATCATCAGGCCCTTGCTGGAGGCGAACCTCCTGGACCGCCTGTCGTTGCTGATCTGCCCGGAGATCACGGGCGGCGGCCCCCGCCTGTTCGAAGACGGCCTCCCGCCCTCGAAGTGGCAGCTGACCCACCACGAAACCGGCGCCCTGGGCGAAACGGCAGTGGTCTACGACCGAACCCCCTGACCCCGCGCCCGCTTTGCGCCGACGCGACACGAGCCGCTTTGCGCGGGGGACGGGCGCCAGGCGAGCCGCGTTGCGCCACTGGGGGTCCGGGGGTTATCCCCCGGGAAGACACTGCGGGCACCGGGAGCGTGCCGAAGGCACGCGAACAGGGCTCGCGGCCTCGTGGGGCGGGCGGGGCTCGAACCCGCGGCCAAGGGATTATGAGTCCCCTGCTCTAACCAACTGAGCTACCGCCCCCCGTCCTCGGCGCGCAGGCGACACGAGGATTTGCATGTGCACAAGACACTCAGTTCGCTCCAAGTTATCACAGCGGCCATCCGGGCAGATCCGGTAGGCCAAACAGGTTGAAGTGCCCGCCGACCGGCGCACGCTCGTCTAGGTTGCAAGGGCGTCACCGCTGACCGGATTGGCGGGTGGAAGTGATGGCCTCTGCGCTGCGGGCCGGCTCGTCCCGCGACCGGGCGGCCCGGCTGGCGTTGCTGGACGCGTTCACCGCCGGGGCCGGCCTGGGCTACCTCGCGCACCAGTACCGGGAGGTTCTCGTGGCGAACCCCGCGACCATCGGCCTGGTGCTGCTGTTCACGGTGGCGCTGGCGTTGCTGATCGCGTCCGCGGTCCGCGGTTTGCGCCGGGCGGCTTCGCGGGTGGACGCGATTTTCGCGGAGGAGCTGCGGAAGAAGCCTTCGCCCCGGCCGCGGTGACGGAAATCCTTGGTGAGCAAGGGTTTTGCTGCGGATTCCGCTCAGTTGCCCCGTCGGTCGCTGGGCGGAACGGGGCTGGCGGCGTACAGCGGACACAGTGGACGGATCCAAGGGCGCCGACCGCGACCGTCCACATCGGATCACGCCACCCGGTACCGGACGTTCGCGATCGTCCCGGCGTGGCTCAGCTCCACGGGATCCAGCCGGACCCGCGTACCACCGGGGTGCTCGAAGAGGCGGACACCGTCGCCGAGCAGGATCGGTGCCACGTGGACCAGGACCTCGTCGAGCATCCCCGCTTCGAGGCACCGCCGGGCCGTCGTGGCACCCAGCACCGCGACGTAGTCCCCGCCCGCCGCCTCCGAGGCTGCCGCCACCGCCTCCGTGAAGGCGGGGACGAGCGTGAACCCCGGTGCCGGTGCCGCGTCGCGGGTGACCACGAAGATCGGGCCGTGCCAGCGGCCGCCGTACACCTTGCCTTCGGCCGTTGTCGCCGGGGCGTAGGTGTGGTGGCCCATCAGCACCGCGCCGACTTCGCCGAGCACGCGCTCGGCCGCCGGGTTCGGCCCCGTGGACAGGCCGCCGAGCCACGACATGTCGTCGCCGGGGGCTGCGATGAAGCCGTCGAGGGACATCGTGACGTGGTACAGGAACCTGGCCATGGGCCTGCCTTCCGGTGCGGGGTTTTCCCGTACCGACGCGGCGCGCCCGGAAAACTCATCGGTCAGGCCGGGACGAGCTCCGGCGTCGAAGCCGCGGCGTAGCGGCGCGCCAGCGTGGCGCAGACGATCAGCTGGATCTGGTGGAACAGCATCAGCGGCAGCACGATCAGCCCCACCTGCGCGTGCCCGAACAGGACGGTCGCCATCGGCAGGCCGCTGGCCAGGCTCTTCTTCGATCCGCAGAACACGATGGTGATCCGGTCGGCGCGGGCGAACCCGAGCAGGCGGGCGCCCCAGCCGGTCGCGGCCAGGACCGCCGCGAGCAGCGCGCCGCACACCAAAACGAGCACGAGCAGGTGCCCGACGTCGAGCCGGTGCCAGATGCCTTCGGTCATGCCCGCGCTGAACGCCGTGTAGACCACCAGCAGGATCGAACCGCGGTCGACCAGCTTCAGCGGCGCGGAGTGACGCTTGATCCAGCCGCCGATCCAGCGCCGCGCCAGCTGGCCGGCCACGAACGGTGCCAGCAGCTGCAGCACGATCCCGAGCACCGCCGAGCCGTCGACGCCCGCGCCGTCGCCGGCCAGCAGCAGGGCCACCAGCAGCGGGGTCAGCACGATGCCGGCCAGGTTGGACAGGGACGCGCTGCAGATGGCCGCCGCGACGTTGCCGCGGGCGATCGAGGTGAACGCGATCGACGACTGCACGGTCGAGGGCAGCACGGCCAGGAACAGCACGCCCGCAGCCAGCTGCGGCGGCAGCACCGACGCGGGGAGCAGGAACAGCGCCAGGCCGAGCAGCGGGAACAGGACGAACGTCGCGGCGAGCACCACCGCGTGCAGCCGCCAGTGCCGGAGCCCGTCCAGGGCCTCCTGGGTGGACAGCCGGGCGCCGTACAGGAAGAACAGCAGGCCGACGGCGAGGGTGGTGGCGGCGCCGAAGCCGCCGGCCACCGCGCCGGACGCGGGCAGCAGGGTGGCGACGCCGACGGTGGCGAGGATGGCGAGGACGAACGGGTCGAGGCGGGGCATGGATCTCCTTCCCCTCCCAGTTTCGGCCACCGCCCGCTCATTGTGAACCCCGATGACCGGACTGACTGTCATCGCGAATCGCGATAGAGTGCCGCCGTGCTGGACCCGCGCCTGTGCCGTTCGTTCCTCGCCGTCGCCGAGACGCGCAGCTTCACCGCGGCCGCGCGGCGGCTCGGGGTCGGCCAGCCGACCGTCAGCCAGCACGTCCGGCGGCTCGAGCGCGACGCGGGCGGGCTGCTGTTCGCCCGCGACACCCACACCGTCGAGCTGACCGCGCGCGGGCAGGCGATGCTCGGGTTCGCGCAGACGGTCGTCGACACCGAAGAACGCGCGCAGCGGCACTTCCGCGGCGCCGAGCTGCGCGGCCGCGTGCGGTTCGGCGTGTCCGAGGACTTCGCGCTCGGCGAGCTGCCCGAGATCCTGCACCGGCTGCGCCGCAGTCACCCGCTGGTCGACGTCGAGCTGACCGTCGAGCTGTCGGACGTCCTCGCCCAGCGGCTGCGCGCCGGCCAGCTCGACCTGGTGCTGGGCAAACGCCGGCCGGGCGCGCACCACGGCCGGCTGCTGTGGCGGGAGCCGCTGGTCTGGATCGGGTCGGCCGCCACCGTGCTGGAACCGGGGCAGCCGGTGCCGCTGGTGCAGTACCCGATGCCGTCGATCACGCGGCAGCTGGCGGTGGAGGTCCTCGAACGCGCGGGCCTCGAGTGGCGCGCGGCGTGCCAGACGTCGAGCCTCACCGGCCTGCGCGCCGCGGCGGCGGCCGGGCTGGGCGTCACCCTGCACGCGCGCAGCCTGGTCCCGGCCGACCTGATCGAGCTCGACGGCCTGCCCGAACCGGGCGACATCGAGTTCATGCTCCTCGCCCGCGAGGCGGTGGAAGGGCCGGCGGCGGCGCTGGCGGAGTTCGTCCTCGAACGCGTCCGGCGCGACCCCTAGTCCTCTTCGCCGGTGAGCAGCCGGCGCAGGCGGCCCAGCGCGCGGTGCTGGGCGACGCGGACCGCGCCCGGGGTCGAGCCCACGGCCGCCGCCGTCTCCTCCGCCGACAGACCGACCACCACCCGCAGCACCACGATCTCCCGCTGCTTCGCCGGCAGCACGTCCAGCAGCCGGGCCAGCCGCTCGTTCAGTTCGAACCGCAGCGCCCGCTGCTCCGGGCCGGCGGATTCGCTGACGCCGTCGGGCACCTCGGGCACCGGGTCGGCGCGGTTGCGGGCCGCCGCGCGGTGGGCGTCGGCGACCTTGTGCTGGGCGATGCCGTAGACGAAGGCCAGGAACGGGCGGCCCTGGTCGTGGTAGGACGGCAGCGCGGTGAGCACGGCCAGGCAGACCTCCTGGGCGACGTCGTCGGCCGAAGCGAACGACCGCTCGTGGCGGCCGACGCGCGCCCGGCAGTAGCGCACCACCAGCGGCCGGATGGTGGCGAGCAGGCGGGCGGTCGCGGCGTAGTCACCGGCGATCGCGGCGGCGACCGGCTCGTCGTGCCGCCGCCAGTGCGACGGGAACGCCTCGGGCGGCGCGGCCGCGGCGATCTCCCGGACGAGCGCCCGGCTGCGCACCCGCAGCAGGGTGCCCTCGACGTCGAGGCCGGCGCGCAGCGAGTCGTGCAGCGCGGCGTTGGACGCCCGCAGCAGCTCGGTGATCGCGCGATCCCCGTACTCGGTTGCCGGCATTTCGCTCACCTTTCCCTGTCCCGCTGGTCACCGTGCCGTGCGGCCCGGTGTCGCCGGAGTCGTTCCCGCACGTGGCGGAGGGTGGAACGGACGGTCGCGGGGGCGATCCGGAGCGCGTCCGCGATTTCGGCCGGCGTGAACCCGTCGAGCGACCACGCCAGCACCATCCGCTGCCGGCCGGGGAGGGAGGCGAGCAGGTCGATGAGCCCGGCGTGCTGCTCGACCAGCCCGGCCAGCTCCTCGTCGTCCTGCGGGTCGCCCGCCGGGGTCCAGTCCGCCCGGCCGCCGCCCGGGGCGTCGAGCAGCCGCCCGGCGACCCGGCGGACCCAGGCCCGCGGGTCCTCGAGGGTCGGCCACGCCTCCAGCGCGTGCAGCATCGCCTCGGCGGCGACGTCCCGTGCCGTCTCCGCTTCGAACCCGGCCTTGCAGAGGAAGGCGACGAGCTGCGGGAAGTCGGCGCGGAAGAACGCGTCGAACTCGTCGTGACCGTGCACGGACCCCTCACCACCCCTCGCCTCACAAGGACAGGTGCGCTGAGGTGCCGCCCACGTGTAACGATCCGATCAAGACTGCTCGGTAGGAGTAATGGACCGCGTTGCACCGGTGACGCGTCGTGACAGACCCGCCGTCCGCGAACGGTGGATTCCGGCCACGCGCACCCGGGTGCCCTCGCCGTGTTTGATCACCGCTCGACCGGAAACCCGTGCCGGACAACGCAAAACCAGGGGATCCGCAGCCGGTCGGCGGAGGAGCGCCCGGGCCCGGGCGTCGCCGATCGGGTGACGTGATCGACATCGAGATCCCGGGAAGAAGGGCGTACTCTCATGTGTTGCAGTCTTGGTTGCCCGGAGGGTGAGCCGGGGACCGAAGCCAAAACCCCCTTGACCCAGGCGGATACGCTCGCGCGTCCGCCGAAGTTAAGTCGGTTGACGCGCCCCAACAATGGGAAGCAGTAAGAGTTAGGAGGTGAACGAAGGAAATGGAAGCCACGATGACGGGCTGGGCGGAACTCGCGGCCTGCAAGGACGAGGACCCGGAACTGTTCTTCCCGATCTCCGAAGTCGGCCCCGGCGCCCGGCAGACCGCACAGGCGAAGGCCGTGTGCGCGCGCTGCCCGGTTCGCGCCGAATGCCTCGGCTACGCGCTCGACAACGGCCTGGACCACGGCGTCTTCGGCGGCACCACCGCGGACGAACGCCGGCGGCTGGTGCGCACCGCACCACAGCGGCACCGAGCGGCCTGACGTGCGGCCGGTGACCGCTTCCCGGCAGCCTCGAGCACAAACACAGAATCCGGAAGAAAATTCGTTCCGGTCGTGTGCGCGCCCGGGTGGGTGATTCCCCGTGGATCACCCACCCGGGCTTTTTCCGTGTTCACAGGCATGCGATTCGGTGCATCTTTCACGCCGGCCCGGCGGGCTCGTGCCACGTCTCCGGCAGGTCCCACGCGGCGGCCGTGGCCGACTCGAACGCGGCCATCGCCGTGATCAGCCCGTCTTCGATCGTGAGGAGGGTGATCCCGAACCAGCGGTGATCGTGCTCTCCCGGGCGACGCAGGTAGCTCGCCACGGCGGGCTGGCGGTTGGCGCGGACCGGCCGCATCCGGAACCGCCCGATGCAGTGCGGCGACGCGGGATCCATCGACAACGCCAGCGCCCGGACGATCGACGCGCGGTTGTCGAACCACAACGGCAACGGCGGCATGATCGCCTGGGCGTCCTCGCGCAGCAGCCGGGCCACCGCGGCCGGATCGCCGTCCTGGTACGCCGTGATGAACCGCTTCAGCAGCGCAGCTTCCTCGGCCGTCGGGTCGCCCGCCGTCCATTCGGTACGCCGCGCGGGCAACCGCTCACGCAACGTCGCCCGGGCCCGCTGGAGCGCGCTGTTCGCCGAGGCGACGCTGGTCTCCAGCAGCGACGCCGTTTCCTTCGCCGGCCACCCGAGCACGTCCCGCAGGATCAGCGTGGCCCGCTGCCGCGGCGGCAGGTACTGGACGGCGGCGAGGTAGGCCAGCTCGACGGTCTCCCGCTCGACCACGGCGTCGTCCGGGCCCGCGCCGTCGAGCAGCCGGTCCGGATAGGGCTCGAGCCACGGCAGGTCGGCGGCGGTGACCGGGCCGCCCGGCTCGCCGGCCGGGCCGAGCTGGTCGGGCAGCACGCGCCGCGGACGGCGGGCGAGGACGTCCAGGCAGGCGTTCGTGGCGATCCGGTAGAGCCACGTCCGCACGCTCGCCCGGCCTTCGAACGCGTCCTGGGCCTTCCACGCGCGCAGGAACGTCTCCTGGGTGAGGTCTTCGGCGTCGGCCAGCGACCCGAGCATCCGGTAGCAGTGCACCTGGATCTCGCGGCGGTGCCGTTCGACAAGCGCCTCGAAGTCGTGACCCACCCCGGCACGCTAGCGCACCGGGGCTGCCAGACTGCGACGATGAGCGGAACGGTGCTGGTGCTGGGCGGACGCAGCGAGATCGGGCTGGCCGTGGCGAAACGCCTGGTCAGCGGGGACGTGCGGCGGTTCGTGCTGGCCGCGCGGCCGGGCACGGATCTGACCGGGGAGGTCGCCGACCTGCGCGCCGCCGGTGCCGAAACGGTGGACACCGCCGAGTTCGACGCCGACGACCTCGGCGCGCACGCCACGTTCCTGGACAAGGTCGCGGCCGAGCACGGGCCGCTCGAAACCGTCGTGCTCGCCTTCGGCATCCTCGGCGACCAAGCTCGGGCGGAGCAGGACGCCGCGCACGCCGCCGCGATCGTGCACACCGACTACGTGGCCCAGGTCGGCGTGCTGACCCACGCCGCGAACCTGCTGCGCGCGCAGGGGCACGGCCGGCTCGTCGTGTTCTCGTCGGTGGCCGGGGTGCGCGTGCGCCGCGCGAACTACGTCTACGGCTCGGCCAAGGCCGGGCTCGACGGCTTCGCGAGCGGCCTCGCCGACGCGCTGCACGGTTCCGGCGTGCAGCTGCTGCTCGTCCGGCCCGGCTTCGTCATCGGCCGGATGACCGAAGGCATGACGCCGGCGCCGTTCTCCAGCACCCCGGACCAGGTGGCCGAAGCGACGGTCTCGGCGTTGCGCCGCGGCCGCGGGGTCGTCTGGGTGCCCGGGGTACTCCGTCCGGTCTTCTTCGCGATGCGCCTGCTGCCGCGCACGGTCTGGCGCCGGATGCCGCGCTGAGGCCATTGTGGCCGGTGCCACAGCACTTTCCCGTGCGCACTTCGGTACGGTGCGTGGCAAAACCGGCGGTCGCGCTCGGCCGTTCGGGCAGCGTCACAGCATTCCGACAACTTTCTCAGCTGATTCCCAGCTAACGCGGTGATCCTCGAAGGGGGGAACACCGGAGGAAGCAAGGGGAAGTGTCGTGCTGTTGTCGTCGCGGGGGCGCCGCATCGGCGGCCGGGTCGCGCTCGGCGTCGTCTCGACGGTGGTGCTCGGCGCCACCGGCTACCTGTGGACGCAGCTGAGCTCCCTGGACGCCGGCATCGTCACCGCCGACGTCATCCCGCCCGCCGCGCAGGTCGACAACGATGACACCCCACCCGGCGAACCGCTCAAGGTCGCCCAGAACATCCTGCTCGTCGGGATCGACGCGCGAACCGACACCTACGGCAACCCGTTGCCGCAGAACGTGCTCGACGCGCTGCACGCCGGAAGCGGCGACGACGGCGGCGACACCACCGACACCATGATCGTGGTGCACATCCCGGCGGGCGGCGCCGCGGCCACCGCGATCTCGATCCCGCGTGACTCCTATGTGGACATCGCGGGCGGGTACGGCAAGCACAAGATCAATTCGGCGTACAGCCGCGGCAAGAACGCCTCGATGTCCGGATTGCGCGCGCAGGGGCTGTCCGGCCCGCAGCTGGAGGTGGCGGCGAACGCGGCCGGCGCCAAGACGGCGATCCAGACCGTGGAGAAGTTCACCGGGCTGACGATCAACCACTACGCGGCGATCAACCTCGCCGGCTTCGACGCGCTTTCGCAGGCCGTCGGCGGCGTCGAGGTCTGCCTCAAGGCGCCGGTGCACGACAGCTACTCCGGCGCGGACTTCCCGGCCGGCCCGCAGACGCTGTCCGGCGCGCAGGCGCTCGCCTTCGTCCGGCAGCGCCACGGGCTGGCCAACGGCGACCTCGACCGCATCGCGCGGCAGCAGGCGTTCCTGTCCGGGATGGCGAAGAAGGTGCTGAGCGCGGGCACGTTCACCGACCCGTCGAAGCTGAGTTCGCTGGTCGGCGCGGTGCAGGGCTCGGTCGTGCTGGACCGGGGCTGGGACGTCCTGAGCTTCGCGCAGCAGCTGCGGGGGATGACCTCGGGCGCGATCGCGTTCGCCACCATCCCGGTGCAGAGCCTGTCGCTGCCGACGCCGTACGACGGCGACGCGGTGAAGGTCGACCCGGCCCAGGTCCAGCAGTTCGTCCGCACGGCGATCAGCACGCCGGCGGCCCAGGCCTCGGGCGACGACACGACCGGCGGCGTCAAGCCGGTCGCGGCCACCGGCACCACGACGCCGACGCCGGGCCGGGGCGCCACGGACACGAAGCAGCCGGCGACCAGTACGGCCGCCGGCTGCGTGAACTGAGTTCTCAGACGAACGCGCTCTGCCCGGTGATCGCCTTGCCGACGATCAGGGTGTTCATCTCGCGCGTGCCCTCGAAGGAGTAGATCGCCTCGGCGTCGGCGAAGAAGCGGGCGACGTCGTAGTCCAGCACGATCCCGTTGCCGCCGAAGATCTCGCGGCTCCAGGCGACGACCTCGCGCATCCGCGACGTGACGAACGCCTTCGCCAGCGACGAGTGCTCGTCCTGGAAGACCCCCGCGTCCTGCAGGCGGGCCAGCTGCACCAGCATGCCCCAGGAGGCGGTGATGTTGCCGAGGCTCTTCACGAGCAGGTCCTGCACCAGCTGGAAGCGGGCGATCGGGCGGCCGAACTGCTGCCGCTGCTTGGCGTAGTCGAGCGCGAGCTCGTAGGCGCCGACCATCACGCCCAGTGCCTGCCAGGCCACGCCGCCGCGGGTGGCGCGCAGGATCTCGGCGACGTCGCGGAAGGAGTTGATGCCCTGCAGGCGGTTCGCCTCCGGCACGCGGACGTCGGTCAGGGTGATTTCGGCGTTTTCGACGATCCGGAAGGCGGTCTTGCCCTGGATCTTCTCCGCCACGAAGCCCGGCGTGCCCTTCTCGACGACGAAGCCCTTGACGTGGTTGTCGTCGAGGTCGCGCGCCCACACCACGACGTAGTCGGCGAAGGTCGCGTTGCCGATCCACTTCTTGGCGCCGTTGAGGATCCAGCTGTCGCCGTCGCGCTTGGCGGTGGTGCGCATGCCGCCCGCGACGTCGGAACCACCGAGCGGTTCGGTCATCGCGAACGCGCCGATCTTGTCCATCGCGGCCATTTCGGGCAGCCAGCGGTCGCGCTGTTCCTGGCTCCCTCCACTGTAGATGGAGTACATCGCGAGTCCGTTGTGGACACCGAAGAAGGTCGCGACCGAAGCGTCGGTGCGGCTCATCTCCATCGCCATCATGCCGGTGAGCAGGTGGCTGACCGCCGCCTTGTGCTCGCCGTAGCCCTCGTAGGGCAGCCCGGCGAGGCCGGAGCCGCGGAACATCCCGATGAGTTCCTTCGGGAACGTCCCGGCTTCCCAGTTCTCGTTGACCAGCGGCTTGACGTCGTTGCGCATGAACTCCCGCGCCTGCACGAGCAGCTTGCGCTCCTCGTCCGGCAACAGGGCCTCGAAGTCGTAGAAGTCGGCGGTGAGCTTGTCCTTCAGCGGTTCCATTTCAGTTCTCCTCCAATGCGGTCAGGACGGCCAGCTGCTTGCGGTCGCGCGTCTCGGCGAGGTCCGAGTACGTGGAGGAGCCGTAAGCCTGTTCGACGGCTTCGATCAGCCGTTCCTGTTCTTCGGGGCTCTGGCTGGGGGTGCCCAGCCCGGCCCACATCTGTTTCATGGACTTGCCGATGTGCTCGGCCATGTGCCGGTAGCCGCCGGGGCCGCCGCCCAGGTGCGAGCCGAGGAACGGCCCGACGGTGGCCCAGCGGATGCCGAGCGAGTTCGTGATCACCCGGTCCAGGTCCTCCGGCGTCACGACGCCCTGCTCGACGAGGTAGATCGCCTCGCGGCTCAGCGCGTTCTGCAGGCGGTTGCCGACGAACCCCGGCATCTCCTTGCGCTCCACGACCGGCGTCCGGCCGAGGGCGGTATAGAACTCGACCGCCTGCGTCACCGACTCCTCGCTGGTCTGCTCGCCGGGGACGACCTCGACGAGCGGGATCAGGTGCGGCGGGTTGAACGGGTGTCCGATGAGGACCCGGCGGCCGTCGATCCCGCCGGTGAACGCCGTCGACGGGATGGCGCTGGACGAACTCAGCAGCAGCGCGTGCTGCGGTGCTTCGGCGACGAGCCGCTCGAAAAGGTCCTTTTTGAACTCGACGTTCTCGGGACCGTTCTCCTGCACGACATCCGCGTCCCGGACCGCGTCGGTGACGTTCCCGGCGACGTGCACGCGGCTCGCCAGCTCGTCGGCGGTGGTGCCGAGGTGCGGGGCGAACCGGGCCAGCGCCTGCGAGACGGCCTCGGCGAGGTCGGGCCGGGGGTCGGTGACCCGGACGGTCAGGCCGTGGTGGGCGAACAGCGCCGTCCAGGACAGGCCGATGGTGCCGGCACCGATGACTGCCGCGTTCTTCATGACTGCGCTCCCTTCAGGTAGTCGAAGACCGGCTTGACCGGAGCGAGCGTCAGGTCGGTGAGGATGTGGCTCGCGGAGACGACCTCCAGCACCGGCAGATCGGCCAGCGGGGCCAGGACGTGCTGGAACAGCTGCAGTCGCGCCGGGCCGGTGTGGGCCTGCTTGACCACGACGTCGGTGATCTCGGTGCGGACCAGTTCCTGGACGCGCGGGGCGCCGTCGTAGCCGGGGATGGTCTTGAGCATGAACGTCGGGACGGTGATCTGGCGTTCGGCCTCGCGCGTGTCCAGCTCGTGGTGCTTGTAGCCCATGGTCGCGGTGGCCACCCGCAGCGTTCCGTAGTCCAGGGTGCCCACGAGAACGCCGTTGTCGACATAGAGTTTCGGCGACCCGACGGTCTTGGGGTAGGCGCTGACTTCGCGCCCGGACGCCGTCGCCGGGAAGTTGTCGAGGTACATCGCGTGCAGGTACTCGCCGCGTTCGCCGTCGAAGCTGACCTCGATCGCCTGGCCGGACTCGGTGTACGGGCCGTAGCCGGAGACGTCGCCCATCTTCATGACTTCGAAGCGCACCAACGGTTCTTCGATCCGCAACGGCTCGGGGACGACCGCGCGCAGGGTGTCGGCGTCGGTGCGGTAGACGATGTTCAGGTACTCGCGGTCGGTGAACCGCGGGACCACGGGCGCGAACGCCGGGGCGGTCAGCGGGGTGGTCACGTGCCGCCGGACTTCTTCGATCTTCATTCGCCTGTCCACTTCGGAGCGCGGCGTTCGGCGAAGGCGGTCATGCCCTCGCGGACGTCCTTCGACTGCATCAGCTGCTGGATTTCTTCGCGTTGCGCGGCCCGGGGATCCGCGGCCCGCACGATCTTCTTGACGGCGGCGAGCGCGAGCGGCGCGTTCTCCGCCAGCTTCTCGGCGAGCTGGAGCGCGACCGCGGCGGCGTCACCGCTCGGCGTGACGCGGTTGACCAGGCCCAGCTCCCCGGCGCGGCGGCCGGTGACGGGCTCGCCGGTGAGCAGGAACTCCATCGCGAGGTGGTGCGGGATCCGCTGGGGCAGCCGGATGACGCCGCCGCCCGCGGCGATCAGGCCGCGCTTGACCTCGGGCAGGCCGAACCGGGCGTCTTCCGCGGCGACGATCAGGTCGCAGCCGAGGGCGAGTTCGAACCCGCCACCCATCGCGAACCCTTCGACCGCGGCGATCAGCGGCTTGGCCAGCTCGGCCTCGGTCAGGCCGCCGAACCCGCGGCCCGGGATTTCCGGCGACTCGCCTTTCAGCGCGGCCTTGAGGTCCATCCCGGCGCTGAAGGTGTTGTCGGCGCCGGTCAGGACGCCGGCGCGGAGGGTGGGGTCGCTCTCGAGGTCGTCGAGGGCGGCGGCCAGCTGGGTCGCGACGGCGGCGTTGACCGCGTTGCGGGCCTGCGGCCGGTCGATCGTGATCAGCAGGGTGCTGCCGATCCGCTCGGTGCGTACTTCGGTCATGATCTGCTTCTTTCAGAGTTCCGCGAGGACTTCGGCGGTGTCCTGGCCGGCCAGCGGGGCCAGGCGGCGGATCGAGCCGGGCGTCGCGGAGAACTTCACCGGGATGCCGACCGTGCGGATGGCACCCTCGCTCGGGTGCTCGACGGTGTCCAGCAGGTGGCCGTCGCGGACGTACGGGTCCTCGTGGGCGCGGTCCAGTTCGAGCACCGGCGCCATCGGGATGCTGTGCTTCGCGCAGACCTCGGCCCACTCCTCGGTGGTCAGCGCCGGGGCGCACTCGGCGATCCGCGCGCTCAGCCACTCGTTGTCGGCGCGGTCGATGGCGTCGCCGTTCACGCGCGGGTCCTCGGCGAGGTCGGGGCGCTCGGCGGCGGCGAAGAAGTCGCGGAAGTTCTTCGGGTTGTACGGGATGACGCAGGCGAGGCCGTCCTTGGTGCGGACCGCGGCGTGGCCCTTCGTCATCGACAGCGCGAACCCGGTGGGGCCCTCGGCCGGCTCGTAGGTGTGCCCGGCGAGGTGTTCGACCAGGTTGAACGCGAGCAGCGTGTCGGTCATCGGGATCTCGATCTGCTGGCCCTGCCCGGTCTTGTCGCGGTGGACCAGGGCGGCGAGCACGCTGTAGGCGATGGTCAGCGACGAGACCTTGTCGCCGATGATCGTCGGCAGGTAGACCGGCTCGCCCAGGGCCCGGTTGGCCACGTCGACCAGGCCGGAGGAGGCCTGCACGGTCTCGTCGTAGGCGGCGTTGCCGGCCTGCGGGGAGTTGCTGCGGAAGCCCTGCGCATGGGCGTAGACCAGGCGCGGGTTGCGCTCGGCGACGTCGGCGTAGTTCAGGCCGAGGCGGCTCAGCGCACCGGGGCGCATGTTGGTGATCAGCACGTCGGCGGTGTCGATCAGCTTGAGGGCCTGCTCGCGCTCGGTCTCGTCCTTGAGGTTGAGGGCCACGCTGCGCTTGTTCCGGTTGACGTTGAGGTTCAGCGCGGTCATGCCCGGCGTGGTGCGGTACTGGCCCACCCGCACGGTGTCCGCGGGGGACTCGATCTTGATCACGTCGGCGCCCAGGTCGCCGAGGATCTGGGCCGCGTACGGGCCCATCACCACGGTGGAGAGGTCGATCACGCGCACGCCGTCAAGCGGTCCGGTCGTCATGGTTCCGTCCTTTCGCGCCTTGCTTGTTTCGCTCTACTTACGAACGTAGGCGCGTCCGGCGTGAAAGGGAATGATCATGATGCGAACAATGGTATGACTCCGGTGGTCATACCATTGTTTCAGCTGCTGAGCGGCTCGGCGAAGATCTCTTTCGCGGCCTCGACGAGTTCGCGCAGGTCGCCGTCGGTGCGGTCGCGCCGCCAGAGCAGGCCGGTTTCCAGCTGGGGGCGGAAATCGGTGAACGGCAGCACGGTGACGTTGTCGAGCCGGTAGCCGTGCATCGGGCTCTTGTCGTCGAGCATGGAAATGGAGAAAGCCTCGCCGCTGGAAATGATTTCCGACGTCCCGCCGTAGCCGGTGTTGGTCAGCCGGATGCGTTTCTTCACGCCGAGTTCGCTGAGTTGGTGGTCGAGTTGGTCGAAATAGGCGGGGACGATTTCCCCTGGTGAGGCGACGTACGGGAATTCGGTCAGCTCGGCGAGGGAAACGGAGTCCCGCCCGGCGAACAGCTCGGCCGGCACGACGGCCCCGAGCCGTTCGGTCATCACGGGCAGCTGCTCCAGCGCGGGATCGGTGACCGGCAGCCGGGCGAGGGTGAGCGCGAGCTTGCCGTCGTGCACGCCCTGCACGAGGTCGGCGGTGGTGCCGGGCCAGCGCTTGAGCTCGTACGTGCCGCGTACCTGCTCGGCGAGGGTTTTGACGCGTTCCCGCAGGTCGGGGTGCACCCCGGCGGGCATGCCGAGGAAGACGGTGCTGCGCTGCGGCGTGGTCGCCTCCCGCAGCTTCCACGGAATGGCGCCGACCTGCTCGAGGACGTCCCGCGCGAGGGGCAGCAGCGCGGCCCCGGCGTCGGTGAGGGTGACGTGGTGGGTGCTGCGGTCGAACAGCTGCTGCCCGAGCTCGTGTTCGAGGTCCTTGATCCGCTGGCTGAGCGGAGACGCGGCCATGTGCAGCTTCCGCGCGGCCGCGGAGAAGTTCAGTTCCTCGGCGACCGCAACGAAGTAGCGCAGGTGCAGCATCTCCATCCCCCGACCCTAACGACCCGACCGTCCAGGCACGCGAACCGACCGCCCAGGTACGCGAACCGACCGCCCAGGTACGCGAGATGCCCCTCCAATCACACGAGATGCCCGTCCAGTCACACGAGATGCCCGTCCAATCACGTGAGTCCCGCGTGCCGGACCGGCGTGTTCGCGTACCTGGACGGTCGGCCGGCGTACCTGGAGGGTCGGCCGGCGTACCTGGAGGGTCGGTTCGCGTGTCCGGAGGGGCATCACACGTGACCAGGCGGGCATCACTCGTGATTGGCGGGGCGTCAGGGGTGGGGGAGGGGGACTGTGACGGGGGTGAGGGGGAACGTGAGGGTGAAGGCGGCGCCGCCTTCGGGGGCCGGGCCGGCGGTCAGCGTGCCGCCCATGCGGGTGACCAGGCCGTGGACCAGGGCCAGGCCGATGCCGGAGCCGACCGGGCGGCGGTCGCGGTACTTCGCGTTGAGGACGCCGCGCTCGAACGCCACCGGGTAGTCCTCCGGGGCCAGGCCCGGGCCGCCGTCGCGGACCGCCAGGGACGCCGACGAACCGGAGACCGTGAGCGCGAACACCATCGGTGCGCCGGCGGGCGTGACGCGCAGGGCGTTCTCCGCCAGGCCGTCGACCACCTGACGCAGCCGGCGCGCGTCCGCGAGCACCAGGACCGGCGAGGCGGGCGCCGAGACGGCCAGCCGGACGTCCTGGGCCAGGCACCGCAGCCGCCACACCTCCGCGCAGTCGCGGACCAGCGCGCCCAGGTCCAGCGAAGCGACGTCCAGCCGGAACTCGTCGGCCCCCAGCCGGGCCAGCTCCAGCAGGTCCTCGACCAGCCGCGAAAGCCGTCCCGCCTCGCGCTGGATCGTCTGCCCCGCGCGCACCGCGTCGTCGCCGGAGGCGACGCCGTCCGCGATCGCCTCGGCGAAGCCGGTCACCGCGGTCAGCGGCGTCCGCAGCTCGTGGGACACCGACAGCAGGAACTCCCGCTGCCGCGCCTCGCTCACGGCCAGCGCGTCGGCCAGCGAGTTCAGCGACCCGGCCACCTCCGCCACCTCGCGCGGCCCCTGCACCGGCACCCGCACGTCCCGCCGGCCCGCCCGCAGCGAGCCCGCGGCCAGCGCGGCCCGGCGCAGCGGACGGCCCAGCAGCCGCCCGGAGACGAAGCCCGCGAACGCCGCCACCACCAGCCCGATCCCCAGCGCCAGCGCGATGTTGCGCACCAGCGCCCGTTGCGTCGCCTGCGCGTTCTGCGTGGGCAGGACCAGCGCGAACGCCGCCCCGCGCGCGCCGACCGCCCGCGTCTCGACCAGGTACTGCGCGCCCGCCACCGCGACGCGCCGGGATCCGTTCGTCCCGAGCCCGGCCTTGACCGCGGCCTGCACGGCGACGCCGTCGCCGAGCGGCTGCCCGCCCGCGCGTCGGACCACCACCGAGATGCCCTGCCCGCGCACGACGTCGGCCACCTTGCCGACGCCCAGCCGGTTGCCGATGCCCGTTTCGTCCAGCTGCGATGCGACGACGTCGGCCTGCGCGGCCAGCGACGACTGCAGCGCGTTGTCCGCCGTGGTCCGGATCAGCCGGGCCGCGACCAGCCCGGCCACGATCACCGCGACGCCCGCGACGGCCAGGCACACCAGCGTGATCCGGCCGGCCAAGGTGCCCCTCATGCCGGGTCCGCCGCGTACCCGATGCCCCGCACCGTCCGGATCGGGCTCGACGGCCCGAGTTTCGCTCGCAGCTGTGCCACGTGGACGTCGACCGTGCGCGTCCCCGCCGCCGCGGCGTAGCCCCACACGGCGCTGAGCAGCTGGTCGCGCGAAAGCACCTGCCCCGGGTGCCGGAGCAGGTGCGTCAGCAGGTCGAACTCCGTCGACGTCAGGGAAACCTCGGCCTCGCCCGCCCACGCCCGCCGGGACAGGACGTCGACGCGCGCGTCGCCCACGGCGAACGTCTCCGCGGCCGGGGCCACGCCGGAAGCGCGGCGCAGCACCGTCCGCACCCGGGCGGCGAGCTCACGCGGGCTGAACGGCTTGGTCAGGTAGTCGTCCGCGCCGATCTCCAGGCCCAGCAGCCGGTCGAGCTCGTCGTCGCGGGCGGTGACGAACAGCACCGGCGTCCAGTCCCCGGCCGCGCGCAGCGCCTTGCAGATCTCGATGCCGTCCATTCCGGACAGTCCGATGTCGAGCACGATCGCCACCGGCTTGAGCCGCCGGACGGCGTCCAGCGCCCGGCCGCCGTCGGCCTCGACGTGCACGCCGAAGCCGTCGCGCTTGAGGTAGAGCGTCGCCAGCTCGGCGATCGCGGCCTCGTCCTCGACCACGAGGACGAGGCCGCGCCCCGGTGACCCCATGCCTGCTCCCGTCGCCGCCGTCTGTGCGGGGAAACGCTAGCCGGTCACGGCGAGCCATCGCTGTTCATGTCGGACTCGATGCCGTTCAGCGTCGAATCGATCCCGCTCAGCTCGGCCGGCACCGAGGACGACGTCGAAGGGGCGGGTGACCCCATCAGGTTGTCGCGGCAGGCCGAGCAGCCGAGCGCGACGAGCGCGGCGGCCCCGACCGCCGCCGCGACCCTCGCGCCCCTCACTTGGCCGGCTTGCAGTGCGCGGACGCGAACGCGTCGAGCTTCTGCTTGGCCGCGTCCAGCTCGCCGATGCGGCCCTGCCGCTTGGTGGCGCGCTGGTCGAGCTGGTCGGCGCGGTCGGCGTGCCCGGCCGACCGCTGGTCGGCCGCCCGCGCCTTGAGGTTGGCGACCGAGCCCTTGACCTCGGCGCCGCCCTTGATCCGTTTCTCCAGGTTGTCGGCCTTCTTCTGCAGCTTCGGCACCCAGTCCGAGCAGACCTGCTGGGACTCCTCGGGGCTGAGCGTGATCGGCGCGACCGGCGCCGGCGACGTGGTCTGGGCCGAGGCCAGCGGCGCCGCCACCAGCAGGCAGGCCGCGCTCGCGCCGCCCGCCAGCGCCAGCCGCGTCCAGGTGGTTCCTCGCATCGTTTCTCCTCGTATCCGTTCGGGGGTACGAGGAGAACTCTGGCCGGGCGGTGTTCGGAGGGCGTCCGCCTAGTGTTCGGGCTTTGTAAGGCCGACGGCGACCGACGTCCGCGCGAGGTCGAACGTCAGCGTGTCGCCGAAGGCCGGCAGCGCCGGGTCGAACAGCAGCCCGTCGGTGCCGCCGAGGAGCAGCCCGAGCCGGTGCCCCGCCGGCACGACGTGGTCGAGCGCGGTCAGGTCGAACGTCATCGTGTACGCCCGGCCCGGGACGAGCGGCTCGCCGTGCCGCAGCGACGCGTGGTGCCCGAGGTCGGCCCAGCCGGCCGCGACGATCCGGTGGTCGACGGACACGACGTCGGCGGCGGTGTCGAGGAAGCACGCGCTGTCGCCGCCGGTGCTCGCGCCCCAGCACGACCGCGTCGTCAGGGTGCGCACGCCGCTGCCGTACTCGGCGGTGTTGCGCACGTCGGCCGGCCCGTAGTCGACGAGCGCGACCCCGATCCGGGCGGCGGTCCTGTCCGACGCCGCGGTGACCGTCACCGACGGCGACCCGGCGAGCCGCACCGGCGACGGCAGGGGAGCGCCGGTGAACCGCGCGGCCGACACCCCGGCCGCCCACTGCTCGCGGGTGACGGCGGGGTCGTCGACGACCGTGGCCGTGCCGGATCCGCGCAGGCCCAGCGTGCCGTCGCTCGAAGGGCGCAAGGTCGCGGGCAGCGTGGCGGGCGGCCAGCTCCGGACGTCGGTCCAGCGGTCCGGCGCGGTTTCGAGGTGCACGGCCGGCTCGCGCCCGACGCCGTTGCGCAGGCCGAGCAGCCAGCGGTCGAACCAGCGGTGCAGCGTCTCGACCCACCGCGCCCGCTGCAGGTCGAAGGGGTCGGTGTGGCCGGCCTGGCTCAGCCACGCCCTGCGCGGGACGCCGGCCCGGCCCAGCGCGTCCCAGTAGCCGGAGAACTGGTTCGGGGCGACGACCCAGTCCCCGAAGCCCTGTGCGACGAGCACGCTCGCCTGCCCGGCGCGCGGGACGTAGTGCACGCTCCGCCAGTAGGCGTTGTAGTCGCCGTTCGTGCCCGCGCGCGCCTTGAGATCCGCTTCGAACGGCTTGCACAGCTCGGCGGCACGCTCGTTGTAGGTGAAGGCCGACCCGGTGTTCTCCGGCGTGGCCAGGGGCGCGCCGTTCGCGACGACCTGGGCGTAGTTGTCCGCGACGCCTTCGATCGGCACGATCGTCTTCAGCCCGGCGACACCCGAGGCGGCCATCCCGATCGCGGTGGCGCCGTCCTGCGACTTGCCGATCGCGCCGACGTCCCCGGTGGCCCAGTCCGCGGTCACCGGCCGGCCGGCGTCGGGGGCGTCGAAGGCCTTCGCCCGCCCGTTGAGCCAGTTCACGACCGCGTTGCCGGAGCCGACGTCGTCGAAGCAGCCGGACGACCGGTTCGTCCCGCCGACGTCGGCCAGCACGACCGCGTAACCGCGCGGCACGAAGTAGTTGTCGTAGAACAGCGGGAACTGCAGCGGGGTGCCGTCCGGCGCGTAGGTCTTCTTTTGCGTCTCGTTGCCCCGGCCGCAGCACGCGTAGTACGGGCTGACGTCGAGGATCGCCGGAACGCGCACGCGAGTGGCGGGCCGGATGACGTCGGCGGCGACGCGGTCGGGCCGGCCGTCGCGGTCGTTGTCCGTGCCGGTTTCCACCCACGCCGTCTCGCGGATCGCGTCGGCGTAGGAATACACCGGCCGGCTTTCCGCGGGCGCGGCGGATGCCGCGGGCGTGAGCGCCGAAGTCGTCAAGAGTGCGGCCAAGAACCCCAGTGCCAGTCGCATCCGGTCAGTGGATCACGGGTTTTCGTACCTTGCCAAGAACAGCTCCATGGCGGCGTCGACGGCTTCGCGGTCGCCCGTGGTGACGAGGTCGAGCAGGAGCCCGCGCGCGACGGCGAGCCCGAGCCGGGCGTGGGCCGGCCGGTCCACTTCCGGGATGCCGTAGCGGGCGAGCAGGGCCTCGATCGGGCCGAGCCAGTCCTCGACCACGCCGTCGAGGAACTCCGCCGTGCCCGGGGTGCCGCCGAGGGCTTGGCCGTAGAGCTGGAAGAACAGCTTTTCGTTGGCGCGCAGGCTTTCGCCGGTGAGCCGCCGCCAGAACTTGCGGCCCGCGCCGGCCGGGTCGAGGCCGGCGAGCGCCGCGCGCTGCCGGGCTTCGACCTCCTGGGCCACCGCCGTGAGCAGGCCTTCTTTCGAGCCGAAGTGGTAGATCAGCATCCGGTGGCTGGTGCCGAGGTCCGCGGCCAGGGCCCGCAGGCTCCGGTCCGCGCCGCCGTGCCGGGCGATGTGGTCGATCGCCGCGTCGAGCAGCTTCGCGCGGGGGCTTGTGCCGATCATGTACCAGATGGTACACGTACCAAATGGTACAAAGAATTTCGGTGCACGTCCGGACGACCGCGTCGGCCGACGCCGTCTATGCGTTGCTGCGCGACGGCGCCGGCTGGCCGACGTGGTCGCCACTGGGGTC
The DNA here is from genome assembly GCF_040609695.1 of Amycolatopsis sp. NPDC004625. Taxonomy (NCBI): domain Bacteria; kingdom Bacillati; phylum Actinomycetota; class Actinomycetes; order Pseudonocardiales; family Pseudonocardiaceae; genus Amycolatopsis; species Amycolatopsis sp. NPDC004625. The sequence goes on along the minus strand of NZ_JBEXKX010000007.1, from coordinate 101,289 downwards.
GTTCGAGCTGGTCCGCAAGGGGGCGGACGAGCCGGAGGGGCTCGGCGCGGTCCGGCTGTTCAAGACGAACGGCGTCCGCTCGTACGAGAAGATCGTCGCGCTCGAGCCCGGCCGCCGGTTCGGCTATGCACTCGAGCACGGCCTGCCGCTGCGGGACTACGTCGCCTACGTCGACCTCACCCCGCAGGATGGCGGCACCGACATCCACTGGCACTCGACGTTCACGCCGAAGATCCCCGGCACCGGCTGGTTCTACCGGTGGTTTCTCGGGTCCTTCGTCAAGCGGGCGGCCGCGGGACTGGCTGCCACCGCCTGAACGGCGTGTTACTCTCCTGGGGAGAGTGAGGAGGGTGCCGTGGGGCCCGATCCGTACGACCGCAACTGCCCGACCCGCCAGCTGCTCGACCGCATCGGCGACCAGTGGACGGTGCTGATCGTCGGCGCGCTTTCCGGCGGCCCGCTGCGGTTCACCGAAATCGGCCGCCGGGTCGACGGCATCTCGCAGAAGGTCCTGACGCAGACCCTGCGCAGCCTGGTCCGCGACGGCATCCTCGACCGCACGGCGTACCCGACGATCCCGCCGAAGGTCGAGTACGAGCTGACGGCACTGGGCCGCAACCTGTCGGAGCCCCTGGACGTGCTCGACCGCTGGGCGCGGCGGCACATGGCCTCGGTCCAGGAGGCGCGGGACGCCTACGACGCGGAGCACACGCCCGCGACCGCGTAACACGGGCTGTCCAATGGACAGCTCCTGGACAATCCGTCGCAGTACGGGTTACGCCGTCCGCTCCGCAGGGACACTGTCGCGGTGCTCAGCGAGACCGTGCCCCCTCCGGGCTGGGGAGTCGTTGCCGTCACCGCGTTGTTCGCCTTCGCGGTGACGCTGGTCTCGGTCGTCACGCCGCCCAACGGACGGCGGAGCCTCCTGCGCAACGCCAACGTGGTGGGCACGCTCTTCCACGAAGGTGGCCACGCGCTGGTGGCGATGCTGGTGGGCGGGGGTGTCCTCCGCGTCAAGATCGACAGCGCCGAAGGCGGCTCCACGTACTCGCACGGCCACGCGGGCCTGGGCAGTGTCCTGGTCGGTGCGGCCGGCTACGCGATGCCGCCGCTGGCCGGGCTGGGAGCGGCCGCCCTCCTGCACCGCGGGCACGTCTCGGCCGTGCTCGTGCTGACCCTCGTGGCCATGGTGTTCCTCCTGCTGCTCGCCCGGGACCTGCGCACCTTGATCATGGTCGTCGTGGTGGGGGCGGTCGTGTACTCGGCGCTGCGCTACGCCCCGGGCTGGCTGCGGACCGCCATCGCGTACACCGAAGCGTGGCTGCTGCTGACCAGTGAGCTCAGCGGCGTGCAGGTCCTCGTCTCGAACCGCCGCCTGAAGGGGTTCCGCGGCCACACCGACGACGCCGCCGTGCTGGCCAAGCAGACCAAAATGCCGTCGCCGCTGTGGATCGGCGGGTGGTTCCTGCTCAACGGCTGGGCGATCTGGCACGCCGCCCCGCTGCTGTTCCCCTAGCGGGCCGCCAACCCCGCTTCGTGGGCCAGCAGGCCGGCCTGGGTCCGGTTCGTGCAGTCCAGCTTGACCAGCATGCGCGAGACGTAGCTCTTCACCGTCGCCTCGGCCAGGTGCAGCTTCGCCGCGATGTCCGCATTGGACAGTCCGGAACCGAGGCACGCCAGCACGTCCCGCTCGCGCTCGGTGAGTTCGGTGATGCGCCGGCGGGCGTCCTCGCCGCGTTCGCGGCTGTCCGAAGACAACGCCACCAACCGGCGGGCCGCCGACGGCGAAAGCACCGTGTGGCCGTCCGCCGCCACCCGGACCAGGCCGATCAGGTCCTCCGGGGGCGTCGACTTCACCAGGAACCCCGCCGCGCCCGCGCGCAGCGCCCGGACCACGTACGTGTCCGCGTCGAACGTCGTCAGGGCGACCACCGCCGGCGGGTCGGGCATCGCCGTGATCCGCGCGATCGCCGTCAGCCCGTCCACGCCCGGCATCCGCAGGTCCATCAGCACCACGCGCGGCCGGTGCCGGACCACCGCCTCGACGGCTTCGGCGCCGTCGCCCGCCTGCGCGACGACCTCGATGTCGCCGGCCGAGCCCAGGATCGTGCGCAGGTGCGCGCACACCATCGGCTCGTCATCGACCACGAGCACCGGGATCACAGTGCGTGCCTTCCGCTGTCGGGACGTAGGCGGGCAGTATCGCACCGACCCGGAACCCGCCGCCGGGTGCCGGGCCCGCGTCGAAGCGCCCGCCGACCAGTTCGACGCGCTGGCGCAGGCCCGCCAGCCCGGCGCCCGAACCGCTGCCCGCCAGCGCCGGGTCGGGCAGGCGCGCCGCCGCCGTGTTGTCCACCGAGACGTCCAGGCCGCCGGGGTGGTAGCGCAGGGAGACTGCCGCCGACGCGCCCGGCGCGTGCTTGCGCACGTTCGTCAGCGCCTCCTGCACCAGCCGGTACGCGGTCCGCGCGACGGTCGGCGAGACCTGCGCCGGATCGCCGTCCACCGCCAGTTCCGTCGCCACCCCGACCGACCGGGACTCCTCGACCAGCCGGGCCGGATCGCCGGGCTCCTCCGGGCTGAGGGTCCGCGGGCCGGCCTCGGCGCCGTTTCGCAGGACGCCGACGAGGTCGCGCAGTTCGTCCAGCGCCAGCGCGCCTTCGCGGCGGATGTCCTCGGCCGCCGTGCGCGCCGCCGGGTCGGGTGACGTCACGCCGAGCGCGCCGGCGTGCAGCACCATCAGGCTGAGCCGGTGCGTGACGACGTCGTGCATCTCGCCGGCCAGCCGCCGCCGCTCGGCCGCGCGGGCCTGCTCGGCGAGCAGGTGCTGCTCGCGCTCGGCGCGTTCCGCCCGGTCGCGCAGCGACTGCAGCAGCTGGCGCCGCGCTTCGAAGTACAGCGAGAGCAGGGCCGGCAGCGCGGTGCTGAGCAGGCCGAACGGCGTCGTCGACCAGCTCGGCGTCCACGGCCGCGCGGCGATCACGGCCAGGACGCCGGCCACCCACAGCACGGTTTGCCGGTCCAGCACCCGCGCCGCCTGGGACAGGATCACCGGGGCGATCGTCGGGACCGTCGTCAGCGCGAGCGGGTGCTCGGGGACGAGCAGGCCGGGCGCGAAGGTGTCGCTCGCCAGCATGGCGAACGCCGCCGCGGTGACGACCGCGCAGACGGCTCCGGGGAACCGGAACAGCAGCACGAGCGTGAGGTCGCAGCCGACCTGCAGGACCAGCCCGGCCGCCGGGCCCCACGCGCCGGTGGTCCGGTCGCCGAGGACGTGGAACAGGGTGTTCAGCCCGGCGAACGCGAGGGCGGCGGCGATCAGCCAGCCGGCGTCGGAGCGGCTCGGCCACAGCGGCCGCCGGGCGATGGTCACGGGGTGACGGTAACCGCACCCCGGGGCCGCCGCGCCCGGTCCGCAACCAAAGTTGCACGTGATCACCCTCCTCGTCGGGTATCGCCGGGGACCCCGCAACCGGTGGACTGGGCCGGCGCGGTGAGAGGGAGACGGCGGATGTCCCCGGCATCCGCCGTGCGTACGGTGCCCGCCGGCGTCGCTTCCCTGCCCGACGCCGGCGGGTCCCGGTTGCCGAGAGGGGAATGGGATGAGTGAACTGTCGTTGCCCGCCCGGGCCTACCTGCTGGCCTGCGACACCCGGCGCGACCGGCTGCCGGACCGCGACCGCGTCGCGCTGCTGGTCCGCGCGGCGGCGCTGACGGACCTGGTGCTGCGCGGGCTGGTCGAGGACGCCGGCGGCCGCCCGGTGGCCCGCCGGGCCGGTGGCACGGGGCACCTGGTGCTCGACGACCTGCTCGCCGAGCTCGCCGCCGAACCGCACCGGAAGTGGCGCGCGTGGGTGCGCCGCGGCGCCCGCGGGACGCTGCAGTCCCTCGAGGCCCAGCTCGACGCGGCGGGCGTGATCACGCTGCGGACGTCCCGCGTGCTGGGGCTGTTCCCGCGCCGCCGCCCGGCGGTCCGCGACGCGGCGATCGCGGCCGCCCTGCGCGACGAGGTGGCCTCGGCGCTGCGCAGCGACACCCCCGTGCCGGCGGACGTCGCGGCTCTGACGGCCCTGGCGGCGGCGGCCGAGCTGAGCTCGGTCCTCCCGCGCGGCGAACGCCGCCGCAACCGGGAGCGCCTGGCCGGGCTGACGGACCAGGCGGGAGCGGCGGTCCCGGCCCTGCGCAAGGTGATCCGCGAGCTCCAGGCGGCCCGCTCGGCCTACGTCGCCGCCAGCTCGGGCGGCGGCGGAGGCTGACCGCACCGGACGACACGCGTCCCCTCCCGCGGACGGCCGGGACCCTGCTGCGCGGGCGGGGCCGCGCGGTTCGGCGTCCGCCGAAGTGTCGCCGCCCTAGGTTCGGGGCATGGACGAATTCCGTGCGCTGCACGTCCCCGGCTCCCCGCTGCTGCTGCCGAACGCCTGGGAGTTCGGCGTCGGCGCCTTCCTCGCCGCGCGGGGCTTCCGCGCCCTGGGCACCACCAGCCTCGGCGTCTCCGCGGCCGTGGGCGAACCGGACGGCGCACCGTCGACGCGCGAGGCGACCGTCGCCCTCGCCGGCCGCCTCGCGCGGCTGGACGCCCTCGTCAGCGTCGACATCGCCGACGGCTTCAGCGCGGACCCGGCCGCCGTCGCCGACCTCGCGGCGGAACTGGCGGCCGCCGGCGCGGTCGGCGTCAACCTCGAGGACGGCCGCGCCGACGGCTCGCTCGCCGCGGTCGAAACCCAGTGCGCGCTGGTCACGGCGGTGAAGGACCGCGTGCCGGGCCTGTTCGTCAACGCCCGCACCGACACGCACTGGGCGGGCGACCGCTCGCTCGCCGAAGCCGAACGCCGGGTGCGCGCGTACGCGGCGGCGGGCGCGGACGGCGTCTTCGTGCCCGGCCTGGCCGAGCCGGGCGACGTCGAGCGGATCGTCGCCGCCGGGCTGCCGCTCAACCTGCTGTTCCTGCCGGGCAAGGTCACCCTGGCCGGGCTGGCGGAGCTGGGCGTGGCGCGGGTCAGCCTCGGCTCCCTCCCGTACCGGATGGCCCTCGCGGCCGCCGCCGAGACCGCCCTGGCCGTGCGAGACGGCCGTGACCTGCCCCTGAGCCCGCCGGGCTACGCCGACGTCACCGCGCTGCTGCCGTAAATCGGGTGAACCGGCCCGGCCGGATCTGCTTGCCTGGAGGCATGCGTGCCTTCGGAACCGACTTCGCCGCCCCGCCCGGATACCTGAACACGCCCAGCGTGGGCGTCCCGCCCGCGCCGGTGGCCGCCGCGGTGGCCGAATCGGTGGAACGGTGGCGGACCGGGGCGACCCGGCCGGGCGAGTTCGACGAGTACGTCACGCGGGCGCGGGCCGGGTTCGCCCGCCTGCTCGGCGTCGAACCCGCGCGGGTCGCCAGTGGCGCGTCGGTCTCGCAGCTCGTCGCCAACGTCGCCGCGGCGCTGCCGGCCGGCACCCGCGTGCTCGCCGCGGAAGGGGACTTCACCAGCGTGACGTTCCCGTTCGCGGCGAACCCCGGTGTCACCGTGACCGAGGTGCCCCTGGACGACCTGCCCTCGCGGGTCGAGGGCCACGACGTCGTCGCGGTGAGCGTCGTCCAGTCCGCCGACGGCCGGATCGCGGACCTCCCGGCGCTGCGGGCCGCGGCCGAGGCCGCCGGAGCGGCGGTGCTGCTCGACGCGACCCAGGCGGCCGGCTGGCTGCCGTTGGAGGTCGCCTGGGCGGACTGGGTGGTCGGCGCCGGCTACAAGTGGCTCTGCTCGCCCCGCGGCAGCGCGTGGCTCGCGGTGCGGCCGGACGCGCGGGAGCGCACCCGCGCGGTCGCGGCGAACTGGTACGCGGGGGAGGACCCGTGGGCCACGGTCTACGGCCTCCCGCTGCGCCTGGCCGGTGACGCCCGCGCGTTCGACCTCTCGCCCGTCTGGCTGGCCCAGGTCGGCTCCGCGGCGGCCCTGGAGTACTTCGCCGGCCTCGACCTCGCCCAGGTCCGGGCGCACAACACCGGCCTGGCCGGCACGCTCCTGGAGAAGCTCGGACTGCCGCCGCGCGGCACCCCGATCGTGTCGCTCGACGCCGACCCGGCGCGGGTGGCCGAGGCCGGGATCGTCTCCAGCGTCCGCGGCGGCCGGGTGCGCGTCGGCTTCCACCTCTACAACACCGTTGACGACGTCGAACGCCTTTTACCCGCGTTCGGGTGAACCTCGGAACGCGGGTGAACTACCGTATGTCCCCGTGGTTGGTGCGCATTTCACCCCAGGCCCGTCCGACACGGCCCCGCTGGGCGCGGTTCCCCCGCAGCCCCGCCCGCCCGTGCCGGGGCCGCCGGCGCGCGACACCCGGTCCCTGCTCCTCAGGGGTGCCGGGCTGGTCGCGATCGCCGTCGTCTCCGGGTTGCTCTGGTTCCTGATCCGGCACGACTCGGCGCCCGACGAGCCGGTCGCGCAGCCGCCGGCCCAGAACACCGGGCAGTTCCAGTTCACCAAGGTCGCCGGGCCGGAGAAGTCCGACGACTGCGCCGCGAAGTCCTACGGGGACACCCAGGGCTTCTTCCGGGACAACGCGTGCCAGTCGCTGGTCCGCGCGCTGTACACGACGGAGTCGGGCGGCGCGAAGGCGCTGGTGTCCGTGGTCGTGGTCGGCATGCCGGACTCGTCGAAGGCGCAGGCGCTCAAGGCCCTGACCGAGAAGGACGGCACCGGCAACGTCACGGACCTGGTCAAGGACAAGACGTTCGCGGGCACCGGCACGCCCAGCGTGAGCGGCAAGGACGCGGCGTACGCGTCGAAGGTCGAGGGCACGAACACGACGATCGTGCTGGCCGACTTCTACGCCAAGCACAAGGACAAGGCCCTGATCGAAAAGATCGCCGACGACGCCCTCCGCCTCGCCGCCGACCTCCACTCCTGACCACCCCGGTCGTGTGGGGGTCGTGCTGGTGGTCGGAGCGGAAGACAAACGAAAAGCGAGGGGGAGGGTCAGCGGGGGC